>JAZLCI010000022.1:0-14772 GCA_045614085.1 Clostridia bacterium | reverse complement strand
ACAGGTTATAAACCAAATAATTGAATATTGTCTTAAAGTCTATAGGATTACGTTTTTATTTTGGTAAAAACGTGTACTCCTTTGATTTCCTGTAGTCTTTTGAGATTATTATTTGGTTATCAAATCTGTCGCGGATTTGGAGCTATACGTTTTTCGTGCGTAGCTCTAAGCTGCGCATTTTTTATTTTCATATATTACCCGGGAATATGAAACAGGAACTTGCGTAAGTTGATTATATTTTATAACAGGAGGGTAATATTAAATGATTATAGGAATTGAATGTACAGTTGATGATTTAGGAAGAGTGGTTATACCAAAGAAGTATAGGGATTTGTATGATATTAAAGAAAAGGATAAGCTTTATGTGCTTGGTACAGAAGAAGGCTTGCAATTCTCTAAAAGAAATTTTAAGCTTGTGGAAGTTGAGGAAAATTAATAATTTATTTATTGTTGGGGACAACCTGTGTTGTGCCGCGGAACGACACATAGGTCGTTCCCTACTGCATAAATAAAATATGTAAGGATTGGTTCCAAACCGTGCCAAAGAAAACGGATGGAGGTGGAACTCCGCTCATAGAAAAATAGCTTGAATAACTGCATACATACAATAAAAAAGACTGTAACGATAAGTTACAGTCTTTTTGGTTTCAAAAGTTACGCTTCTACTTTGATAACCTCTTTGCCCTTGTAAGAGCCGCAAGCCTTACAAGCTCTGTGAGGCATCTTGAATTCGCCGCAAGCTGGACACTGAACCATACCTGGGATAACAAGCTTCCAGTTAGCTCTTCTCTTATCTCTTCTTGCCTTAGAAGTCTTTCTCTTTGGAACTGCCATTTTATATACACCTCTTTCTGTTATGCACTTATTTGTATTCGGGACATCCCGTAAAACAAAGAAAATCTTTGCATCTTCTACTAAAATATTATTTTACAACAATTTATCCAAAATGTCAAATCTCGGATCAGTATTTTCGTTTTTGCAATCACATTCACCGTGATTCAGGTTTTTGCCGCAAACCGGACACAGCCCTTTGCAATCCTCTGAACATAATGATTTAGACGGAAGGTTTAATATGATACCCATATATAAAAGCTCATCCAAATCAATAACAGAACCTTCAAGCAAAATGATATCTGAATCTTCATCAACAGTGGTGAAGCCATCATCTTTTTTATAACTCTCGTTAATTTCAAAGTTAAGAGGAAAATCAAATCCCTCTGTACAGCGGTCACATATTGAAGAAACAGTGGCAGAAGCAGAGCCGTGAAGCTCAATAGTACCGCCGATGTTTACAACATAACCATCAAAATGGACAGGAGTCAAAAGTCTGAAACTGTCATTGCTTGCTGCCGAAATGCTGACATCTTCGGAAACGTCTATCTTTTTGCCGTCATAGTTTAAAACGGACAGTAAATTGATTTCCATAAGTAGCCTCCGTTTCGGAAATAAAACAACAAACAGACGGCAATTATTATACTTTATTACCGTCAATTTGTCAAGAGTTTCTGAATAAATTTTTAAAAAATTATTTAGATGCTAAATAAGCGTTGATTTTTGCAACCAATTCATCAGCGTCAACGCCGTGAACTTCAGCTGCCTGTGCAATACTTTCGCCTGAAGCTGAAGGACAGCCAAGACAGTGCATCCCTATTTCAAAAAAGAATTCAGCAGTTCCTGGGTCTAATGTTAAAACATCTAATATAATAGTATCCTTTGTAATCTGTGCCATAATATATAAAGTCCTTTCCTAAAAATATTTACATAAACAGTATAACCCAAAACTTTGAAAAGTTCAAGAGTTTTTAGCGAAGAATTTAAAAATAGTTAAATTTTATTAATTTGTAAACTTTTTTAAATATTTCTTGAAATTTATTATACTTTGTGATATAGTATATTTTGTATTGTTATGCAATAGAGAGATGCTTTTCAAAAGCATTGGATATAGAAAAGAGAGGCGTGTGTATTATGGCAGAAAAAAACAGCTGTCCACATAAAACGTCTATTGGCGGTCAGGCTGTTATAGAAGGGGTTATGATGAGAGGACCTCACAAAATCGCTACTGCAGTCAGAAAGCCTGATGGTGAAATCGTTTGTGACATTCAGGATATTGGCAAGGTCAGAAAAAACAAGATTTTAAAGCTTCCGATTATCCGCGGATGTGTAAATTTTTTTGACTCTATGATTGTTGGTGTCAAGGCACTTATGTATTCTGCAAAGTTCTTTGACGTAGATGAAGACGGAAACGAAATCCAGCAGGAACCATCAAGGCTTGAAAAGTGGCTTGAAGAAAAGTTAGGCTCTGAAAAGACTATGAATGCAGTAATCTATTTTTCGGTTATTCTTTCTATGATTTTCAGTGTTGGGCTGTTTATTCTTCTCCCGGGTTTTATAGGTGAGTTTATCAGAAAGTTTACAGAAAACCCATTCGTTGTTACTCTTTCAGAGGGCATAATAAGAATGGGAATATTCATAGTGTATCTGGCACTTGTATCACAGATGAAGGATATAAAGCGTGTGTTTATGTATCACGGTGCAGAGCATAAGTCTATTTTCTGCTACGAGAGCGGACTTGAGCTTACTGTTGAGAACGTTAAAACACAGTCAAGGCTTCATCCGAGATGCGGAACAAGCTTTTTGCTCATCGTTATGGTTGTGAGTATGCTTTTATTCTTCTTTATACCAAAGATGTTCTTCCTATACAGAATACTTGTAAGACTTTTGCTTTTACCTGTTGTTGCAGGTATCTCATATGAGATTATTAAGTATGCAGGAAGACATGATAATTGTTTTACACGTTTTATCAGTAAGCCTGGTATGTGGTTTCAGTATATTACCACAAATGAGCCTGATGACAGTCAGATAGAGGTTGCTATTGCCGCTATAAAGGCTGTTATTCCTGAAGATAAAAATGATGATAAATGGTAAGAGGTGTATCCTATGAAGATCAGGGAATTCAGACGAAAGCTGGCTTCGCAGTTTGAAAAATGTGACAGCGTTGACATATCCCTTATCTTATGTGATGCATTAAACCTTTCAAAAACTGAACTTTTATCAGGAGACAGAGAGGTAACTGTCGAGGAAGAAAAGGAAGTTTTGAGCAAGGTTTCAAGACTTGAGTGTGGTGAGCCTGTTCAGTACATAATTGGTAAATGCGAATTTATGTCACTTTCGTTTTATGTGAGAAAAGGAATTTTAATTCCAAGACAGGACACAGAAGTGCTGGTTGAAGCTTTGATTGAAAGACTGAATAATAAAAAACCATTAAAGGTAATAGATATGTGCACAGGTAGTGGTTGCATAGGAATCAGCCTTGCTTATTATATGAAAAATATAAGTGTAGCGTTGTGCGATATATCAGAAGTTGCTTTAGATACTGCAAAAGAAAATGCCAAAAGGCATATTGAAGGCAGAGAATATAATATCTTTAAGATGAATTTGCTTGAGGATTTTCCTGATGAAGAATATGACTGCATAGTTTCAAACCCCCCATATATAAGAACAGATGTTATAGAGGGGCTTGATAGAAAGGTAAAGGATTTTGAACCTGACATTGCTTTGGATGGAGGATGCGACGGACTTGTGTTCTATCGCAGAATTGCAGAGGAAGCAAAGCTGAAGAACGGCGGAATGCTTGCTTTTGAAATCGGATTTGATCAGGGGAAAGAGGTTTCAGGTATCTTAAATGAAAATGGTTTTACAAATATAGAGGTCATAAAGGATATTGAAAACCGTGACAGAGTTGTTTTAGGTATTAAAGAATATTCTTAAGAATAAGGATTGCTGCCATACCGGGCAGACCTAAAACTCCGGATATCACTGATGTGAGAGGGTTTAAAGGGAAGGGATTTGCCAAGGACAGCTTGTTTACAACAAACATAGCTAAAAGACCTAAAAGGCAGTTTAAAAGAAAACATAGACCCCATTTTACAGGTTTTATAAAGATTCTGCAGATTATGTATAACAGAAAAAGTGATAAAACGCATATTATTGATGTTTTCATAAATATTCTCCTTGTCCAAGTGTATAATTAATTTATATTTTTGGCAAAAGAGTAATATGACAATGATTTGATTATAATTAAACTTTTATATATGATGTAAATATTTTGTCGATATTTTCGGCGTGGAGGTTTTATAATGGGATTATTTTTTGGAAGAAGAAAAAATGAAGAGGAACTCCCTGAGGATTTTGTTCTTTACAATGAGGACGAATTTGATGATGAGGAAGATTACGAAAACTATACTTACGAAGAAGCCTATAACATGCTTCAGGACACTGCTAAAATTGACGTAAGTGAAGTAGAGGCAATGCTTGCTGAAGATGAATACGATGAGGAAGATGAGGGAGCTGAAGGTGAATACGGCTTTTTCGGTATGCTTATACATAATCGTATTTTTGCAATTGTTGCAGGATGTGTTATTGCAGCGTTGGTTTTAAGCTTGGCTGCTGTAGGAGTGGTTAATTACCTAAATCCTCTTCGTAATTATGCACAGGTTCTTGCAAGCAAGGAAAATGTTCTTCGTACTATGGATGTAGAGGGTACATTGGAATCAGGCAATAAATATCATATTACATCTTTAGTATCAGGGAAAATTATCACCTCAAAATATGAGGTTGGTGACAAGGTTAAAGCGGGAGATGTTATTTATAAGATTGATGACACCGAAGCTAAACTTTCTTTAGAGAGAGCTAAAAATGAACTTGAAAGAGTGAGTGACCCTAAATCCGGAAATGAAAATGCGTCTGCAAGAATTATTGCAACAGAAGCGGGTGTTATAAAGTCTCTTTCGATAAAGGCAGGAAGTTCTGTTACTGCAGGAAGCCCTATAGGTACAGTTTTAAAGAGTGATGGCACAGTTGCACCTCTTATATCCTATGTATCAGGTAAGGTTTCTGTTTTAAGCGTAAATGTAGGAAGAACTGTTACAATAGGTCAGGTTATAGCAAGTCTTGGACCTAAAGATGTAAGTGAAACAGATAAGAAATATGACAAAAAAGCAGGGGAAATAGACGTTCAGGCAGCACAGAGACATCTTGAAAATTATACTATAAAGTCACCGGTTACAGGTGTTATTGCAGAAAAGCATTACAGAGTTGGTGATAATATAGGAATTACTGATAGCGACCATCCGATGATGGTTATTATAGATACAAGTGCCCTTACATTTAAGTTCAGCGTGGATGAAAGTAAGTCACGCGAACTTAAGAAAGGTCTTGAGGTTGTTGTTACAGCAGAAGCTTTGCCTGAAGAAACATTTTTAGGAAAGGTTTCTTATGTGTCAACAGAGGGCGTTATAGGAGAAGACGGAAAGCTTTCATATGAGGCAGCAGTTGAAATAGATGAACCAGGAAATTTAAGAGCTGGTATGAAGGTTCAGGCAAAGATTGTTTTAGCGTCTGCTAAAAAGGTGGTTGCAGTACCTGAAAAGGCACTTTTGGTGTCTGATGGCAAAGAAGCATTGATTCTTGTTAAAAATGATGAATTTTCTGAAAACGCTGATGATTTAATTGACGAGTCACTTGAAAACAGCATTGAACATCCTGAAATCAAGGTTCCGAAGGGTTGCTCGCTGATAAAGGTGAAGTATGGTATATCTGACGGTTTGATTACAGAAGTTAAGACAGGAATAAAGGTCGGAGATACGATAGTATATGATCCTGAAGCTGACAATAATTTTATTGTTGCAACAGGAAAAGAAGATAAGGACAAAGCAGCTGATGAAACTGACGACTCAGGGCGTATTCTCAGCAAGGAAGATGCTCAGGATGATGGCTTAAGCGATAGAGAAAAAGCAGAAGCAAAGGTAAAAGAAAAGATTAAGTCAGCTCTTGGCGAAGATCCAACAGATGATTTGAGCGAAGGTCTTTCTGAATATATTGCTATTGAATAATGTTATCAAATGGGGAGCTTAAAACTCCCTACTGAAAATCGAGGATGAAAATCCTCGATTTTTTTGTATATAAAAATAGCCGAACCTGTTAAAGGTTTGGTCATTTTGTGATTTAAGGAATGGTTTTTATAAAAATTACAGCTTTATATTCAAAAAATATAAATGGCAAGGAACGGCACTTAAATATGATTTATATTATAAGAGCAGAGGGAAATATTTTACTGATTTTAACGGAAGGAGAAATTATGAACGAGCAGGAAATTTACGAAAGAATGACATCAGCGGAACAATCGGTAAAGTCGGCTCATCACCGTATTGATGCGATAGCCGACAGCAATAAGAAAATTGCGGAGCTGTTAGTAGAGCTTAAGTATATGAGACGGGACTTAAACGAACTGATGGAAAGGGTTTGTGCGGTGGAAGCAAAGCCTGTCCGCAGATATGACCTTATTGTATCAACAGTTATAACAACGGTTGTAGCCTTTGTTGTAAGTCTGTTAGTAAAATAATTTCCGTATAATATAAAGGAGGTGTATTTATGAATATTTCCGCAGGGACAATAGCGAGAACAATTTGTTTATGTCTTGCCCTTTTAAATCAGATTCTTATTGTTTTCGGAAAGGGAACAATTGACTTTGTTGATGAAGAGATATATCAGATTGTAAGCACAGTTTTCACGATTGTAACAGCTGTTATGGCCTGGTGGAAGAATAATTCTTTTACAAAGGCGGCAAGGTTAGCTGATGTTATAATGGAAGAAGAAAAGAAAGACAGCAAAATGTAACAGGAGGATTTATATGATTATAGGAATAAATTGCGGTCATACTGTATCGGGCACGACAGGAAGCGGTGCAGTAGGTCTTCTAAACGAAAGTGACGAGACAAGAGCAATAGGAAACATCCTTATAGATAAGTTAAGAAGAAGAGGTCATACGGTTATAAACTGCACAAATGACAGAGCGTCTTCCGTAACAGAAAATTTATCCATAATATGTGATATTGCAAATGCACAGTTTTTGGATGCATTTATATCCATCCATCTAAATTCAGGTGGTGGAACAGGCTGTGAGGCGTACACATATGATGGAAAGGATAAAGCTTTTGCAGGAGAGATGACAAGTGCACTATCAAACTTAGGGTTTCGCGACAGAGGGATAAAGAATGGGTCATATCTTTATGTTATAAGAAACACAAAGGCACCTGCATGCCTGCTTGAGGTCTGCTTTGTGGATAACAAGGAAGATGCAGACAGATATAAGGAGTTAGGGGCAGAAAAGATAGCAGAGGCACTTTGTAATGCCATAGACGGAAAGAAAGAGGGAGGTTTAACTGTGACAGAGTATGAAGAGTTAAGCAGAAGGATTGATGAGCTTGAAAAAAAGCTTACACCCTTTATCTATAACTATATAGATGATAATATGCCCGAATGGGCAAGGGAAACAGTTCAGAAGCTTTTGGATAAAGGCTTTTTAAAAGGGGAAGAAGAAGGTCTTAACTTAACAGAAGAAATGCTTCGCTTACTTGTAATAAACGACAGAGCAGGGCTATATGAGTAATAGATGGCGGTTTTAAACCGCCATCTATTTATGTGTGGTACAATCATTTGTTAACAGAAAATTCATTGACATTTAATTTTGAGAGGGGTATAATTGTTTAATATGGATAATTGCGGATATTTTCACTAAATATCCTGTTTATATCGAGACATTTTTACTATGCGAAAGGAAGTGGTTTTATGCTTAAAAAACTTGCGGGTAGCATACGTGAGTTTAAAAAACCTACCATATGGACACTTATCCTTATGGTTGGTGAAGCAGTTATTGAAACCTTTATCCCCTTTATTACAGCAGATCTTGTGAACAAGGTTCAGGGGGGAGCAGGACTTGGTCTTATTTTTAAAACAGGGATAGTCCTTGTTGTTATGGCATGTTTGTCATTATGTTGCGGAGGTCTTGCGGCTTTTACGGCATCAAAGGCATCAGCAGGTCTTGCTAAAAACTTAAGACATGATATGTTCCATAAAATTCAGAACTTTACATTTGAAAATATTGACAAGTTTTCGTCTACATCATTGGTTACAAGAATGACTACTGATGTTACCAATGTACAGATGTCATTTATGATGATTATAAGAACAGCTGTCAGAAGTCCCCTTATGCTCATTTTCTCTATCACAATGGCATATATTATGGGTGGGCCATTGGCTACTGCCTTTGTGGTAGTTGTTCCTGTTTTAGGCTTTGGTCTTTATATGGTTGCAAGACGTGCTATGCCTGCCTTTCGCAGAGTGTTTAAAAAGTATGACCGCTTGAATGAATCTATCGAAGAAAACGTTCGTGCAATGCGCGTTGTAAAGGGCTTTTCACGAGAAGAATATGAAAAAGAGAAGTTTAACAAGGCATCAGATGATATTTGCAACGACTTTACAAAGGCTGAAAAGATTGTTGCTCTTAACACTCCCCTTATGCAGTTCTGTATGAACTTTAACTCATTGTTCATACTTTTTGTAGGCTCAAAAATGGCAATACTCCACTTAAATGGTGTCGGTATAGGTCAGATATCTGCTATGCTTACCTATGGTATGCAGGTGCTTATGAGTCTTATGATGCTTTCTATGATTTATGTTATGCTTACTATGTCAATCGAGGCAGGTAAGCGTATCTGCGAAATCCTTGATGAAAAGCCATCCCTTGAAATAGCAGAAACTCCTGTTACAGAGGTTAAGGATGGTTCTGTAACCTTTGAAAACGTAAGTTTTAAGTATTCAAAAAGAGCAAAGATGGATGCGTTGTCTTCAATAAATGTTGAAATAAAGTCAGGTATGACAGTTGGTATTATCGGTGGTACAGGCTCAAGTAAGTCATCCCTTGTACAGCTTATACCAAGACTTTATGATGCCACAGAGGGTCGTGTATTGGTTGGTGGTGTTGATGTACGTGATTATGACATAAAGGTTTTGCGTGATGAGGTTGCTATGGTACTTCAGAAGAATCTTTTATTCTCCGGTACCATTGCCGAAAACTTACGTTGGGGCAATGAAAAAGCCACAATGAAAGAGATAGAAGAAGCGTGCAGACTTGCCTGTGCAGATGAATTTGTAAAATTCTTCCCTGACGGATATAATACATATATCGAACAAGGCGGTACAAACGTATCGGGGGGACAGAAGCAGCGACTTTGTATTGCGAGAGCCCTTCTTAAAAAGCCAAAAATTTTGATTTTGGATGACTCTACAAGTGCAGTTGATATGAAGACAGATGCTATAATCCTTGCGGGATTTAAGTCATATATCCCTGAAACAACGAAGATAATCATCGCCCAGAGAATATCATCTGTATGTGAGGCGGATTTGATTATCGTTATGGATAAGGGTACGATTTCTGCTATGGGTGACCATAACTATCTTATGGAAAATTCAGATATATATCGTGAGATATATGAACAGCAGACAAACGGAGGTGAGGACAATGAGTAGACAAATGAGTGGACCTCCGGGAGGCAGACCAATGGGCAGACCTATGGGAAAGAGAAAAATTAACTTCAAGTCTATGGGCAGACTTCTTAAAATGGTTTTCGGATTTTATCCTGTTCTCTGGCCTGTTGCAATATTCTGCATTCTTTTGTCAGCGGCTTTTGCTCTTGTGCCTGATATCTTTATCAAAAATGTTATCAGTGTTATCGAAGAATGGAGTGCATCAGGTGACTGGTCAGGTGCATCACAGGTTATCTTTCCTATGATGATTATCCTTGCTGTTTTGTATATTATAGGGGTTATTATTGTTTATATCCATACAAGACTTATGGCAGTTATTACTCAGGGTGTCCTTGCAAAGACAAGAAACAAGATGTTTGCCCTTATGCAAAATTTGCCTATAAAGTATTTTGATACAAACAAGCACGGAGATATAATGAGTCATTACACCAATGATATAGATACTCTTCGTCAGCTTATTTCACAGGCTATTCCATCACTTTTACGAGCAGGAACAGTTGTTGTATGCGTATTTTGTTATATGCTTTATCTTTCAGTATGGATGACACTTATTCTGGTTGTTGGTGTTGTTGTAATGATGCTTGTATCAAAAACTCTTGGAGGAAATTCAGCCAGGTTTTTTATGAGACAGCAAAGATCTATAGGTGCAGCAGAAGGTTATATTCAGGAGATGATGAACGGACAGAAGGTTATTAAAGTGTTCTGCCGTGAAGATGAAGCAAAGGAAGGCTTTGATAAGTTAAACGATGACCTTTATAACGATGCATACAGAGCAAATGCATATGCAAACTCATTAGGACCAATAATAATGAATATAGGTAATGTTATCTATGTTATAATGGCAGTTGCAGGGGGTGCTTTCTATCTTCTTAATATAAAGAATATAAGCCTTTCTATGGACCCGATATTCTCAATTGCTACTGCGGTAACATTCCTTAATATGACAAAGCAGTTCACAGGTAACGTAAACCAGTGTACACAGCAGATTAACGCTGTTGCTATGGCTTTAGCCGGAACTGAACGAATTTTTGATCTTATGGACAGCAAGGCAGAGGATGATGAGGGATACGTTACTTTGGTCAATGCAAAGATTGACGAAAACGGTGAGATTACTGAAACAGCGGAGCGAACAGGTATCTGGGCATGGAAGCATCCGCATAGCGACGGAAGCTTAACCTATACACAGCTTAAAGGTGATGTCCGTATGGTTGATGTGGACTTTGGATATGAAGAGAATAAGCCTGTTCTTCATAATGTGTCTGTGTATGCAGAGCCAGGGCAAAAGGTTGCCTTTGTTGGTGCAACAGGTGCGGGTAAGACGACTATAACAAACCTTATTAACCGCTTCTACGATATTGCAGATGGAAAAATCCGTTATGACGGCATTAATATCAACAAGATTAAAAAATCAGATTTAAGACGTTCTTTGGGCATAGTTTTACAGGAGACAAACTTGTTTACGGGTACTGTTCTTGAAAATATCCGTTATGGTCGTCTTGATGCAACTGATGAAGAATGTTTTGAAGCGGCAAAACTTTCAGGTGCTCATGATTTTATTTCACGTTTGCCTGATGGATACGAAACAGAACTTACAAATAACGGTGCAAATCTGTCACAGGGACAGAGACAGCTTATCGCTATTGCAAGGGCAGAGGTTGCAGACCCTCCTGTTATGATACTTGATGAGGCGACGTCATCTATTGATACAAGAACAGAGGCTATTGTTCAAAAAGGTATGGATACTCTTATGAAGGGAAGAACAGTTTTTGTAATAGCACACAGACTGTCTACAGTTAAGAATTCTGATGTAATAATGGTATTAGATCATGGTGAGATTATTGAAAGAGGCAACCACGAAGAGCTTATTGCCAAACGCGGAACATACTATCAGTTATACACCGGTGCTTTTGAACTTGAATAAGGGGGATGCGGAGTTATGGAAAAAGTAAGAATAGGTATGGTCGGAGCGGGTAATATTGCAAACAGTCATATGGCAAGCTATGTAAAGCTTGCTGATGTTGAGATTGTTGGTGTTTGTGATATAAACCCTGAAAGACTTAAAATAACTGCTGAAAAGTTTGGAATAGAAAATACTTTTAACTCAATGGATGAAATGCTTGCAAACTGTGATCTCGATGCAGTTGATGTGTGTGTATGGAACTGCAGCCATGCAGAATGTTCTATAAAGGCGTTGGAAGCAGGTCTTCATGTTCTTTGTGAAAAGCCAATGGCGTTTAACACAGAGCAGGCTATAAAGATGAAAGAAGCAGCCGACAAGGCAGGAAAGCTTTTGATGGTTGGCTTTACTATGAGGTTCTCTAATGAACATGAAATCGCAGAAGACTTTATAAAGCAGGGATATTTAGGCGATATCTACTACTCAAAGGCAACATATATCCGTCGTCACGGTGCACCTGGCGGATGGTTCTCTAAAAAGGAACTTTCAGGTGGCGGACCTGTTATAGACTTAGGTGTTCATGTAATAGACCATACAAGATATTTAATGGGCAATCCAAAGCCTGTATCTGTTTATGCGGCAACCTTTGATAAGCTTAAAAACAGACCGACTGTTAAAACAGGTGTTGGTTGGGCGCCTATGGGTGCAAAAAATGAAGACCCTTACGATGTAGAGGATTTGGCAACTGCTCTTATCAGATATGATAACGGTGCCGTTACTCTTCTTGAAACTTCATACAGCTTAAACGGTGAATCTCGTGAGGGCGAAAAGGAGCTTTACGGTACAAAGGGCGGAATGATAATGCGTGGTTTTGGTACTGAACTCAAACTCTACACAGAGATTAATGGTTTCCTTGCAGATGTTACACCTGATATCAAAGGGTACAAGCCAAACAGAAACAAGTTTGATGAGGAAATGGCACATTTTGTTGACTGCATAAAGAACGGAACAAAGTGTTTGGCACCTGCAGAAGACGGTATAACCATTATGAAGATTTTGGATGCTATCTATGAGTCTGCAAGAACGGGCCACGAAGTAATAATTGAAGACTAGAAGAAAAAGTGCTTATCCATACGGATAAGCACTTAATTTTTATTCTTTTATTCGAAAGCTTGCTTCACATCTGTAAATAGGCTGACCCTTTTCGGAGAAGAGTTGTTCATATTCTGTCACCACATTTCCTTCAAAGTCTGAATTATGAAGGTCTAAAGTGATGTTTTTGAGCTTCATATCATATTCGGAGAAAGAGTTTAAAGAAAACTCAAAAAGTTTTTGGTTGTCTGTCTTAAAGTGAATTTCGCCATTTGGTTTTAAAAACTTTTCCCACAAACATAAGTGGTGAGCATGGGTTAATCTTCTTTTCTTGTATGGGTTTTTATGCCACGGGTCACAAAAGTTTATGTATATTATCTCACATTTTGATTTTGTTTCAAATTCGCGGAGCATATTTACATCCCCTGCGAAGAATTTTACGTTTGATAAATTTGCCGATTTAACCTTTTCTACTGCAAGTAAAAGGGCGTTTAAGTTTTTCTCAACAGCAATGTAGTTTGTGTTAGGGTTTTTTGTTGCTGTTTCTAATATGAATTTTCCTTTACCACAGCCGATTTCCATACAAACAGGGTTGTCGTTTTCGAAAACGGATTTGATGTCGCTGTTAAAATTTTCTATGTCATAGATGATTAAGTCTGCACATGCATCAAGACGTTCATCTAAATGTTTTTTTCTTCTGAATCTCATTTTATATTCTCCTTTAACTATGGTCGATGTATATAATTGTAACATATTCCTTTCAAAATGGCAATGCTTGATTTTGTTGTGTTAAAATAGAAATATGTAAAATTAATAAAATACACATTACTAAAAAATAATGTGTAATGGCTAAAATGTTAAAATTTCGCAACGGAATTAAATTGAGCTATACCATTTAGGGCAAAAGTTGGCTGTGTGACCAATTTTGACATTTATAAATAAAGTTAAATATTTTATAAAACTTCCACATAGTTTTATAAAAGATTAGATTTTGTTTATAAAATTAACGGCATCGATTATAAACCAATTTATAAAATTATTGGATAGGTTTTATAAAAGTTTGAAATAGTTTTTATAAAAAACTTGGCTTCTTTTATAAAATAATGAACATCATTTATAAGTGCTTTTATAAAAAAGTAGATATTTTTTATAAAACTTTCGACATTCTTTATAAAAGATTAAACACTTTTTATAAATCAAAAAATCATTTTACGCCGTCTTCTTCAGCCCAAAACAGAACAAGTCAATTCAATTCCGTTACGAGATTTCAACGAAAAAACTTTTTCCACGAAAAAATTAAGTAATGGGAATAAAATAAAAATACTTGACAATTCTGAGAATATAATATATAATTAATTAGTTATTTGGTTAAAAATAACATCCTTACTCTCGAAAGAGGGTCAAAGTCCAGAAGGAGGTGAATATGATGGCAGAAAAGCTCAATAAGTACGAAACTATTTTCATTATTGATGCAACAAAGACAGAAGAAGAAGTTACTGCTTTGGTTGAGAAGTTCAAGGCTTTAATCGAAGCTAACGGCACCATCGAAAGTATTGATGATTGGGGTAAGCGCAGACTTGCATATTCTATCAATGACTTAAACGAAGGTTTTTACACTTTGATTAACTTTACTTCTGCTCCTGAGTTCCCAGCTGAGCTCGAGCGTGTCTACGGTATTACTGATGGTATTCTCAGAAATATCGTTATCAGATCTGAGGAGGCGTAATCATGATTAACAAAGCTATATTGATGGGCAGACTCACACGTGATCCTGAACTCCGTCATACGGGTACAGGGACTCCTGTTTGCAGTTTTTCAATAGCTATTGATAATGGCTACGGCGAAAACAGACAGACAGACTTCATTAATTGTGTTGCCTGGAATAAGACTGCTGAATTTGTCAGCAATTATTTCACAAAGGGCAGGATGATTATTGTTATTGGTCGTATTTCGACCAGAACATGGGAAGGTCAGGACGGTAAGAAGAATTATGTAACAGAAGTTGTTGCATCTGAAGTATCTTTTGGTGAAAGCAAAAAGGATGGAGGTAGCCAACCAAATCAGGGTGGATATTCTGCTCCTGTTCAGGCTGCTGCGCCACAGATGCCAGAACTCGAAAGTGACGATTTCGCACCGTTGCTTGATACCGATGACGATCTCCCTTTTTAATTTAAATAAGGAGGCGAATTTAAATGTCTGAAGAAAAGAGAATGGAAAGACCTCGCGTTAGACGTGCAAGGAAAAAGGTTTGCGCTTTCTGCGCAGATAAGGTTGAATACATTGATTATAAGGATGTTGCAAAGCTCAGAAGATATGTAACAGAAAGAGCTAAGATTCTTCCTAGAAGAATCAGCGGTTGCTGCGCAAAGCACCAGAGACAGCTTACAGTAGCTATCAAG
>JAZLCI010000021.1:0-9652 GCA_045614085.1 Clostridia bacterium | reverse complement strand
TATTCGGGAGGGCACAGAGGCCCTCCCCTACATGAAACGGGTTAATATATATGTAGGGGAGGGGTTTCATCCCCTCCCGTAATAAATTGGAGTTCTCGTGAAAGCAAAAGTAGGGCACGGTTCATAACCGTACCGAAAAAGTGTAACAAAAACGGAGCGTCTAGTCGGCACTCCCTACTACAAATGCAAATGAATTTAAATATGTGAAATAATTCAATATAGAAAAACTATTTTACACAATTTCATTTCTCCCTGCAACATCAAGTTTCCTTTTTATTCTTTGCAGGGCATTGTCTATTGATTTTGGGCTTCTGCCAAGCTCGGTTGCGATATCAGTATATGAAAGACCTGAAATGTGAAGAGACAGAACCTTTTTTTCAAGCTTACTTAAGGAAGTTTCGATGGTCTTATTCAAAAGCTCTGTTTTTTCTCTTTGTAAAAACATTTCTTCAGGGTCAGATGCATCGCTTCCTGCAAGAAGCTCAAAAAATGTATGGTCTTCATTATCGTCAAAGACAGGCTCGCTTAAAGAAACGTAAGAGTTAAGAGGAAGATGCTTCTTTCTTGTAGATGCCCTTACTGCACTAATCATATTCCTTTTTATGCAAAGTTCTGCAAAGCCTTTGAATGAAGGCTGTTTGGTGATATCAAAGTCGCGTATGGCTTTAAACAAACCTATCATTCCCTCTTGGATAATATCATCTCTGTCCGCCCCCGGGAGATAGTATGTACCTGCCTTGGTTTTTACAATGTTCTTGTAGCGGTTAAGTATTATCTCGGTGGCGCGTCTGTCACCACCTGCAGAAAGTTCGACAAGCTCCTCGTCGGGAAGTTTGTCATATTCAAATTCAGAATTATACATTTTAAAACTCCATTTCTGTGTTGGTAGTTTTGTCTAAAAAAAGGGACTGTGGTATTGTTATCTGCCACGGTCCCTTTTGTAAATGCTTAATTATTATTTGAGTAAGTCAGCAGTTTCGCGTGCAATCATAAGCTCTTCGTTTGTAGGGATAACAATGACCTTAACCTTGCTGTCAGATGTGCTGATGAACGCTTCCTTGCCACGTGTAGAGGCGTTTACGTCTGCATCGATTTCTATGCCGAGGAACTCTAAGTTCTTCATAATTTCAGCACGCATATTTGCATCGTTTTCACCAACGCCTGCAGTGAATACAATCGCGTCAACGCCACCCATCTGTACAATGTACTGACCGATGTATTTACGTACACTGTAAACAAACATATCAAGGGCGAGCTGTGCACGTTCGTTACCGTCTTTTGCAGCTGCATCCAAATCTCTGAAGTCAGATGATACACCTGAAATACCTGCTACACCTGATTCCTTGTTAACAAGGTTATCTACTTCGTCAAGTGTCATGCCCTTGTTATCAGCAATAAACTTGATGATAGCAGGGTCGATGCTACCACAACGTGTACCCATAACTGTACCTGCAAGAGGAGTAAGACCCATTGATGTAGCAACAGACTTACCGCCGTCAACTGCTGTGATACTTGAACCGTTACCTAAGTGACATGTAATGATCTTTAAATCAGCGGAATCCTTGCCTAAAATTTCAGCAGCCTTTGCTGATACAAACTTGTGTGATGTACCGTGGAAACCATAGCGTCTGATTTTGTTTTCTGCATATAATTCATATGGAAGACCGTACATAAATACTTCTTTTGGCATTGTCTGATGGAAAGCTGTGTCAAATACACCAACCTGAGGAACGCCAGGCATTGCCTTTTCACAAGCATCAACACCGATTAAGTTTGCAGGGTTGTGAAGTGGTGCAAGAGGAATACATTCCTCAACAGCAGCCTTAACTTCATCATTGATGATAGCAGACTTGCTGAATAATTCACCACCGTGAACAAGACGGTGACCAACAGCTGAAATCTCGCTCATATCAGCGATTACGCCGTGTTCTTTGCTAACAAGAGCATCAAGAACCATAGTGATTGCATCTGAGTGATCCTTCATATCCTTTTCGATAACAACCTTTTCTCCACCCTGTGGTGTGTGGTTGAGCTTTGAGCCGCCAATACCAATTCTTTCACAAAGACCTTTTGCTAAAACTGCCTCTGTTTCCATATCAATAAGCTGATACTTAAGAGATGAGCTTCCTGCATTGATAACTAAAATTTTCATAGTTTAATATCCTTCTTTCTATTTATTATTCAGCCTGTGCCTGAACACAAGTGATTGCAACAACACCAACGATATCGTCTGCACTACAACCACGTGATAAGTCGTTGATAGGCTTTGCGATACCCTGAGTAACAGGACCGTAAGCTTCAGCCTTTGCAAGTCTCTGAACGAGCTTGTAACCAATGTTACCTGCATCTAAGTCAGGGAAAACTAAAACGTTTGCCTTGCCTGCAACAGGGCTGCCAGGCGCCTTTGATTCACCAACAGATGGAACAATAGCGGCATCCAACTGAAGTTCACCGTCTACACAAAGTTCTGGATTTAATTCCTTACATAACTTTGTAGCTTCAACAACCTTAGTAACGTCGTCGTGCTTTGCGCTACCCTTTGTAGAGTGTGAAAGCATAGCAACTTTTGCTTCTTCCTGAACGAGAAGTTCAAAAGATTCAGCAGAGCAAGCTGCGATAGCTGCAAGCTTTTCTACGTCAGGATTCTGTTCAAGACCGCTGTCGGCGAAAACGAATGTTCCATTTGAACCAAATTCACAATCAGGAACAACCATAAGGAAGAATGCAGATACAAGCTTTATGCCAGGCTTTGTCTTGATAATCTGAAGGCTTGGACGTAATGTGTTTGCAGTAGAGTGACAAGCACCTGATACAACGCCGTCTGCATCGCCTGCCTTAACCATAAGACATGCATAGTACATATAGTCAGAAAGAGCAGTTTTTTTAGCTTCCTCATATGTAAGGCCCTTGCTCCTACGGAGTTCAACAAAGAGGTTTAAGTACTCTTCTGTCTTTTCGTATGTATATGGGTCGATAACAGTAGCACCTGTGATATCGAAACCCTTGCTGTTTTCAGCAACTTCTTCAGGAGTACCGATGATTATAATATCCGCAATTCCTTCTTTTAATACCTTTTCAGCAGCTTCAAATGTTCTTGGGTCCATAGACTCAGGAAGAACAATTGTCTTTTTGTCTGATTTTGCACGTTCTTTAATTGTTTCTAAAAACTTACTCATTGTAAATCCTCCATATTAAATTTCATTCATTTTATATTATACACCTTATTTTGCCAATAAACAAGGGTATTTTGCAAAAAAATTAAGAAAATTTTAATGTTTATCCCATTATTGACTTTTTTTACTTCCCGTGATAGAATTTTTACAGAAATTTATTGATAGGATAAGGTGTTATGACTAATTATAAAATAGTTGTTCAGTATGACGGAACAAGATATAATGGCTGGCAGAAACAAGGAAATACAAAAAATACTATTCAGGAAAAATTTGAGGATATTCTTTTAAAAATGACAGGCAAAAAGACCGAGATTTTTGCATCAGGAAGAACAGATGCAGGGGTTCACGCCAGGGGTCAGGTTGCAAATTTTAAAATTGACAATGATATGGCGTGTGAGGATGTGTTTGAATATCTGAATAATTATCTGCCTGAAGATATTGCTGTTCTTTCAGTTGAGAAAGCAGATGAGAGATTTCACAGTAGATTGAATGCAGTTTCAAAGACTTATGAATACAGGATGACCTACGAGAAACCTGATGTTTTTGAAAGAAAGTATGTGTATCCCGTTGAGAAAAAGCCTGATATTGAGCAGATGAAAAAGGCAGCAGAAATTCTTACAGGAACATATGATTTTAAGGGGTTTTCTTCATTAGGGAAAATAAAGAAATCTACTGTAAGAACTATAAATTTTATTGATATAGATGATGACTTTGGAGTTATAAGAATCCGCATTAATGGAAGTGGATTTTTATATAATATGGTAAGGATTATAGCAGGAACTCTTTATGATGTTGGAATGGGAAAGAAAGGTATAGAGGATATAAAAAGAGCTTTGGAGAGTAAGAATCGTGAGTTTGCAGGAACAACATTCCCTGCAAGAGGGCTTACGCTTATTGATGTGGAGTATTGATGAATAAAGTGTTTAGTTCATTGCCATCCGGGATTAGAACTTATCAGAAATATATAACAGGAACATTTTTTTGTAATGTTGAAAAACAATAAAATTTTTTTATTTCGTCACTGTCGATATTATATTTATATTTATATATTAAAAATGCCCTGCCGGGCGGGCCTACTTTTGATTGCAAAAGTAGCAAAACGAAGGGGGAGTTTCGATTCTCCCCCTTCAACCCCCTTAAAGCGACTCAGGGGCTTTGCCCCTGGACCCCACTCATAAAAGATTTTTATACAAACAACCAGTAGATTGTCAATTGCTTTAGGAGAGGGGCTTGCTCTTCCTGTGAGATATTCGCAACCGAAACAGTAAATTGATTTTGCAATTTATGCGGAATTTATGCTGTAGGGGTCATTCACGAATGAACCGTTAATTATTAGATATTAACATAAAAATAAATACTGAAAGGTAGATTATTATGAAGGCACTTATTACAGGACCAAGTTCAGCTCTTGGTTGGGATATGGCACA
Source organism: Clostridia bacterium (assembly GCA_045614085.1). Classification (GTDB taxonomy): domain Bacteria; phylum Bacillota; class Clostridia; order Monoglobales; family Monoglobaceae; genus UMGS1820. The sequence continues at coordinate 5,052 of JAZLCI010000021.1, read as the reverse complement.
TATCTTGTCTGAAATGGGATACGATATTGTTGCGGTTGCAAGACGCGAAGACCGTCTTTTAAAGCTTAAAGATGAGCTTAAAACAGATGTGGAAGTTGTGGTTTGTGATGTTACGGATATAAATGCCTGCACAGGACTTTCTCAGTGGGCAGACAAGGTAGATGTTTTTATAAATAATGCAGGGTTTGGTGTTTTTGGCGAGCTTTGTAATACTGATTTAGATAAGGAACTTTCTATGATAGATACAAACATCAAGGCTGTACATATACTTACAAAGCTTTTTGCAACAAAGTTTAAGGAAAAGAACAAAGGTTATATATTAAATGTTGCATCCCTTGCAGCATTCTTCCCCGGACCTATCTTTGGTGCGTATTATGCGTCAAAGTCATATGTGTTAAGGCTGACACAGGCTCTCGCCGAGGAGCTTCGCAGAGATAATAGTAATGTTTCGGTATCTGTTTTGTGTCCAGGACCGGTTCGTACAGAGTTTGGCGAAGTTGCAAAGGTAAGATTTGGTGATGGTACAGAAAAAGCAGGAAGTATTGTTGTTTTAAGCAGTAGAGATGTAGCAGAATATGCAATAAAAAAGATGTTTAAAGGTAAGGAAGTTATCATTCCCGGGGGAATAATGAAGGTGGCAGTTTTTCTTCGCAGAATATTGCCTGATAAGATGCTTTCAAAATGCGTTTATATGATTCAGAACAAGAAGTGCAGAATAAAATAAATTATATGACAATGTGCGAAAAATAAGAAAAAATCCCGTTAAGATAGTGCAAAATCACATTGACGGGATTTTTTGTATGTGTTATAATGTAGGATATAATGGGTTAATATGGGGTTTTGAGAAGATGGAAATTTGTATATAATGGATTTTGTATAAATTTAACCATTTCGTGTGTAAACTTTTAAATAATGCAGATAATCATAGATATTAGAGTTTAACAGGAGGAAACTATGTTTGAAAATATTTTGACAGTAGGAACCAATGTTATTATTCTTTTTGTTATAATAGGAATTGGATTTTTATCCAATAAAACTAAAATATTTTCGTCAAAGGGTATAAAGGATTTAACAACATTTGTATTATATGTTGTTACACCGTGCACACTTTTAAATTCCTTTCAGAGAGAATTTGACAAGACTATGCTTGTTGGGTTAGGAATCACAGTATGTGTAGCTTTTGCAACACACATTATAACCATCCTTCTGGCACATTTGCTTATCCATACCCGTGATAAAAATGAATTAAGAGAAAAAACACTTATATTCGCATCTGTTTTTTCTAACTGCGGATATATGTCATTGCCTCTTCAGCAGGCATTGTTGGGGGAAACAGGTGTCTTTTACGGTGCGGCATATATCGCTGTGTTTCAGGTTATAGTCTGGACATATGGAGTAGTGGAGATGACAAGAGATTTTAAAAATATCTCCCTTAAAAAGATAATTATAAATCCGGGAGTGATAGGAACAATAGCAGGCCTTATAATATTCTTGTTTTCAATTAAGCTTCCTGTTGTTATAAAAGCGCCTATAGGTTATTTTGCGGCTCTTAATACTCCAATTCCTATGTTGATTGTAGGGTACAGACTTGCAGATGCTAAACTTAATATAAAAGGGTTAGATGCATGGATGTCGATAATCCTCCGTCTTGTTATTACACCGGTTTTAGTTCTTTTTGGGTTATATTTCATAGGAGTAAGAGGAGCGGTTCTGATTGCATGTGTTATTGCGGCGTCAGCGCCTGCGGCGGCAAATACCACAATGTTTTCAGAAAAGTTTGGCGGAGATACAGGTATGGCATCGGCAATGGTTTCGCTTACAACGATTTTGTCAGTAATCACAATGCCGATTATTGTGGGAATAGCCACGATGATTTAATTTGAAGATATAATGTTATATTTATATAATTTATAAAGAGAGGGTTTTATTATGAGTACATTATTATCAGTTTCAGTTGCGCTTCTTGCAGGTCTTTTAATGACAAGAGTGTTTAAACCTTTTAAACTTCCGTCGGTTACTGCATATTTAATTGCAGGTATATTGATAGGACCTTATTTTATTGGTCGCCTTGGTTTAAATGGTTTAGGCTTCAGCTCTCATCAGGCAGTAGAGGCGTTAGGCCTTGTTGCAGACGTGGCTTTAGGTTTTATTGCATTTTCAATTGGTAGTGAGTTTGAGTTATCTGAACTTAAAAAGACAGGTAAGCAGGCCTTTGTTATTGGTATATTTCAGGCGCTTGCAGCGGCATTTTTGGTTGATGTTGTACTTATACTTATGGTTTGGTTGCTCCCTGGAAAGATTTCTGTTCCACAGGCAATCGTTTTAGGTGCCATTGCAACAGCTACTGCTCCTGCGGCAACATTGATGGTTGTACGTCAGTATAAGGCGGAAGGACCTCTTACAAAGCTTTTGCTTCCTATTGTTGCTCTTGACGATGCAGTGGGTCTTATTGTTTTTGCGGTGTCTTTCGGTATTGCAAAGACAATGATGTCAGGAAGTTTAGACCTTATATCTATTATTGTAAACCCATTAGTAGAGATAGTTGCATCTCTTACATTGGGCGCAATAATGGGATGGATTTTAACACAGCTTGAAAAGATGTTTAACTCAAACACAAACAGACTTAACATGACAATTGCGTTTGTTCTTCTTACAGTTGCACTTTCAATGCTTGATTTCCATATAGGGTCTGTACATATCAGCTTTTCATCACTTCTCGTTTGTATGATGCTTGGAACTATCTTCTGTAACATCTGTCCTTTGTCGCATGATTTGATGGAAAAGTCAGACAAGTGGACATCACCGCTTCTTGCTATATTCTTTGTTATAAGCGGTGCAGAGCTTGAACTTAACGTTTTTGCTGACTGGGCAATAGTGGTAATTGGTATTGTATATATTGTTTTCCGTTGTATCGGTAAGTATGTAGGTACATACATAAGTGCAAAAGCCACAAAGTGTGATGATTCTACATGTAAGTACTTAGGTATCACACTTTTCCCACAGGCAGGGGTTGCCCTTGGTATGTGCGCAATTGTTGCCGCATCACCTGATATGGGTGCGGAGGGTGCGCTTATCAGAAACATAACACTGTTTGCAGTGCTTATCTATGAACTTGTAGGGCCTATTCTTACAAGACAGGCGCTTAAAGCGGCAGGAGATATAAAGCCAATGCCTGAAGACGTAAAGAAACGTCGTCATTTAAAGCTTGAGGCTTTAAAGCTTCACAAAAAAGATAAAGCTGAATAATTGGAGGGATAAGCAGATAATCTGCGTTACTTATGAAAATATTTGAACCAAAACTTTTTCAGGTTTTAAAAGGATACACAAGAAAACAACTTATAAATGATATAATAGCAGGTATAATTGTTGCTATCATTGCTCTTCCTTTGTCTATTGCCCTGGCAATAGCGTCAGGTGTTTCACCTGAAAAGGGTTTATACACAGCGATTGTTGCAGGCTTTGTGATTTCATTTTTAGGCGGAAGCAGGGTAAATATTTCAGGACCAACAGCGGCGTTTGCAACAATTGTTGCAGGCATCGTTGCTGAATTCTCAATAAATGGCTTGGTTGTAGCAACCATTATGGCAGGTCTTATACTTATTATAATGGGTCTCTGTAAGGTAGGCTCTTTGATTAAGTACATACCATATACTATTACAACAGGGTTCACATCAGGTATTGCTGTAACCATCGTTATAGGTCAGATTAAGGACTTTATGGGCCTTACTTTTCCTGAAGGCACTCACGCAGTTGAAACAATGGAAAAGCTCCATGCTGTTATTGCTTCGATTTCAACTATTAATATATGGAGTGTGATTGTTGGTCTTGGTGCTTTGGGTATCTTGATTGTATGGCCGAAAATCAGCAAGAAGATACCTGGCTCTTTGATAGTTGTTTTGTTGGGCATCATTGTTGTCAAGGTGTTTGGCTTAAAGGTTAATACCATTGGTGACTTATATACTATTTCACGCACACTGCCTGTGCCATCCATTCCACAGTTTGATTTAGGTATAATCAAAGCGGTGCTTCCAAGTGCGTTTACAATCGCAATCCTTGCGGGAATAGAGTCACTTTTATCCTGTGTTGTATCAGACGGAATGATAGATGACAAGCATAATTCAAACACAGAACTTATTGCTCAGGGTGCGGGTAATATCTTTTCTGGTATATTTGGTGGTATCCCTGCAACAGGCGCTATTGCTAGAACAGCGGCAAATGTTAAAAACGGAGGAAGAACTCCGATTTCAGGTATAGTACACGCAGTTGTTCTTTTGCTCATACTTGTTGTTTTGATGCCATATGCGGCATGGATTCCTATGCCTGTTATTGCGGCAATACTCTTTATGGTTGCCTATAATATGAGCGAATGGCGACAGTTCTTGTATGTATGTAAGTCAGCTCCAAAGAGTGATATTGCGGTTTTGATTTTAACCTTTGTATTAACCGTTGTATTTGACTTGGTGGTAGCAATCGAAATAGGTCTTTTGCTTACTGCTATACTCTTTATCAAGAGAATGAGTGATGTAACAGAGGTTCGTGAATGGGATGAGCCTGATGGTAACAGAATGAAGGAGATACCTAAAGACACTTGTGTGTTTGAGGTAAACGGTCCTATGTTCTTTGCTACAACAGACAGAATTTTAGGTATATCTGCAGGCAAGGGTGTAAAGGTTGTTATATTGAGAATGAGAAACATCCCTATGCTTGATATATCCGCCCTTCGTTCATTAAAGAGATTGTATGACAATCTTCATAAGAGAGGAACAAAAGTTTTATTCTCTCACGTTAATGAACAGCCTATGTCTGTTATGACAAAGTCAGGATTTTATGACGAGGTTGGGGCAGAATACTTCCTTGAAAATATTGACGCGGCTTTGGATTTTGCAAAAAAGATAGCTTAATAATTTTGGACTTTTTCTTCGTTTTGTGGTATAATAATATTGGTAATGAAAGATGATGGTAAAAGGTTATGAAAACAGATATCAGATAGAAATGATAAGCATAGAAGATTTAATACCACAAGACCATTTGTTAAGACAAAAAAGCAGTGCA
>JAZLCI010000020.1:0-9052 GCA_045614085.1 Clostridia bacterium | reverse complement strand
AGATTATTGATGAGCCATACATAAAGGCAAAGTCGAAGGCTGTTCACGGATACATCTCAAAGCTTATCCGTGAGGACAGATATGCAAAGGATGACCCTATCTTAATCAAGAAGGGTTATGTATGGTGTATGGGTGACAACAGAAACAACAGTTTAGACAGCAGAGAGCTTGGACCTATACCTGTTGATGAGATAATAGGTGGTGCAGTGTTCCGCTTCTGGCCACTTGACAGCATTGGCGGAGTTAATTACGATATGGAATAATCATCAGGGTAGGGCATTGCCCTGCCCTGTTTTAGTATGGGCATTCTCCTTAAGGAGAAGGTGGGCGACGAAGTCGCTCGGATGAGGTGGATAATATATTTATGTATTGATTATATAAAGAATAGGAGAGCTGAATTAAATGGAGTTACAATGGTTTCCGGGGCATATGGCGAAAACAAGAAGACTTATATCCGAAAGCTTAAAGCTTGTTGATGTTGTTATTGAGCTTTTGGATGCAAGACTTCCCCTTTCGTCACGTAACCCTGAAATAGATAATATTGTTGGCAAAAAGCCAAGAATTGTTGTTCTTAACAAGTGCGATATAGCAGATGAAAATGCAAACAAGCTGTGGCTTGAATATTTCGAAAATAAGGGTATTCCTGCCTTTTTGGCAGACAGTCAGAGTGGATATGGGTTTTCTTCTCTTTCGCCTCTTATAGACAAGGTTTTAAAGGAAAAGTTTGAAAAGGATAAGGCAAGGGGAATAAAGCGACATAGCGTAAGAATGATGATAGTTGGCATCCCAAACGTTGGCAAGTCATCTTTTATAAACAGATTATCATCAAGAAGCGCCGCGAAAACAGGCGATAGACCGGGTGTTACAACTGCAAAACAGTGGATAAGGATTGCCGATAAGTACGAGCTCCTTGATACCCCGGGTATCTTATGGCCGAAGTTTGAAAGTGTAGAATGTGCAAGACGTATAGCTTTCACCGGTGGCATAAAAGATGAGATAATGGACGTCGAAGAGCTCGCCTTTTATCTTGTAGGGTATCTTATGGAAGAATATCCCAAAATGATTATGGAAAGATATAAGCTGACAGATAATGATTTAGAAAATGAAACATGGGATTTGGTTGAGATAATCGGCAGAAAAAGAGGTGCTATTATTTCAGGTGGAGAGGTAGATATGTTCCGTACATCAATGCTTATATTGGACGACTTCCGCTCCGCTAAAATCGGCAGAATAACACTTGAATTACCCTAATACAAAATGCGGAATTCGTAATGCGTAATTCTGGATTAAACAAAAGGAGAAAGATAAAATGTTTGAAAGAAAGAAATTTGACAATCACTATGAAGGAGGAATTGAGCCATTTAAGATTATCGGCAATACGTATTTTGTAGGAACAACACCTGCATCATCACATTTAATAGATACAGGGGATGGTCTTATCTTGATTGATACAGGATATGCAGATACGCTTTTTATGCTTGTGGACTCAATATATAAGCTTGGATTTTCACCATATGACATTAAGTATATCATACATACACACTGGCATGGTGACCACACAGAAGGAACAGCGGCTCTTGCTCATATAACAGGGGCAAAGACCTTTATAGGTGAGAAAGACGGAGAAAAGGTGAAAAAGCATTTTAATCCTGATGTATTGCTTTCAGACGGAGATGTTGTAAGTCTTGGTAATACAAATATCGAAGTAATGGAAACCCCTGGTCATACTGTGGGTACAATATCTTTGTTCTATGAAACAGAAGAAGATGGTGTGAAATACCAGGTTGGAACCTTTGGAGGTGCAGGTGCAAACACATTGGTGCCTGAACGTTTTGATTATCCCGGATGCAGAGAGGGGTATTTAAACTCCCTTAATAAGTTAAGAAAGAGAAATGTAGATGTCTTTTTAGGTAATCACGTCTGGAATAATGATACAGAAAGAAAGGGCGATTTGCTCAGAGAAACAGGAGAAAATCTGTTTATAGACAAAAACATCTGGGGTGAATTTTTAGACTTCTGCGAAAAACGCCTTTATGATACAATCGCCAGAGATTAATTTTTTGTTCCCGACTTGACACGAGCTTGCCACCAAACAACCTGTATCTAAACCATAAATCCCGTAATCGTCAAAAAAAGTAGTATTAAAAATACACACTCAAAAGAGTGTGTATTTTTAATCCAAAAGGTAGACTGTTTTTAGTTTATCAAGACTAAAAAATGATATATAACTTATGTTTGATATTCTTATAATTTAATGATACAATATACTACAAGGAGGTATAGAAATGAATAAAACATATTTGTGTATTGATTTAAAATCCTTCTATGCCTCGGTGGAGTGCAGAGAAAGAGGCCTTGATGCAATGACAACAAATTTAGTTGTTGCAGATAAAAGCCGTACAGAAAAAACAATATGCCTTGCTGTTTCTCCGTCTCTTAAATCCTTTGGTATACCAAGCAGACCGCGTCTTTTTGAAGTTGTGCAAAAGGTGAAAGAGGTAAATGCGCAGAGAAAGTCAAAAGTAAAAAAGCTTATAGGTAAATCTTATGACTTTAATGAATTAAGAAATAATCCTGATATTGCGGTTGACTACCTTGTAGCTCCGCCAAGAATGGCAAAATATATGGAATACAGTACACAGATTTATAATGTGTATCTTAAATATTTCGCCCATGAGGATATTCATGTTTACTCCATAGATGAAGTTTTTATTGATATAACAAAGTATTTAAAAACATATGATATGACACCAAGAGAGCTTGCTATTACAGTTATAAAAAACGTTTTAAATGAAACAGGGATAACTGCAACTGCAGGCATCGGCACAAATATGTATCTTGCAAAGGTGGCTATGGATATTGTTGCAAAGCGAACAAAAGCCGACAAAGACGGAGTAAGAATTGCTGAACTTGATGAAATGTCATACAGAAAGGAGCTTTGGGAGCATACACCTATAACAGACTTCTGGCGAGTGGGGAGAGGTTATGGCAAAAAGCTTCAGGATGCAAGACTTTTTACTATGGGCGATATAGCAAGGGCGTCCCTTTCAAAGTATGGTCAGGATAAGCTATTTAAGATGTTTGGTGTAAATGCAGAATTTTTAATAGACCACGCATGGGGATATGAGCCTTGTACAATAGAGGATGTGAGAAATTATAAGCCTGCATCAAAGTCCATAGGCGCAGGTCAGGTTTTGCATTGCCCTTATGATTTTAATAAGGCAAGGCTTATATTAAAAGAAATGACCGAGCTTTTAACCCTTGATTTAGTATCAAAATGTCTTGTAACAAATCAGCTTGTTATAACTGTTGGATATGACATAGAAAATGTAAACAGTACATTCAAAGGTGAAATAACAACAGATTATTATGGCAGAAAAGTGCCAAAGCACGCCCACGGAACTGCAAATTTAAAGAGATATACAAGCTCTACAAAGGTTATCACCAAAGCAGTTTTAGACTTATATGATGATATTGTTGATAAAAACCTTCTTGTAAGACGTGTTAATATTTCGGCTAATAACGTTCTATATGAGGGTGAAATTAAAGGAATAAAAGAATATTCACAAATGGATTTGTTCACTAACTATGATGAGGTTGTAAAAAAAGAAGAACAGGAAGCCAAAAATCTTGAAAAAGAGAAGAAAATCCAAAAAGCGATTATAAAAATAAAAAGTCAGTTTGGGAAGAATGCTGTTTTAAAAGGAATGAACTTTGAAGAGGGAGCCACAACAAAGGACAGAAACAGGCAGATAGGAGGGCACAGTGAGTAAATACGATGATATTATTAATGAAAAAAGACCTACCCTTATAAACAGAACTGCAGCATCAATGGAAAGCAGAGCGGCGCAGTTTGGTGCCTTTCGTGCCCTTACAGGATATGAGGAAGCTGTGTTTGAAACTGCAAGATACACAGAGAAAAAGCTTGTTTTGTCAGAAGATGCAATAAACGAACTTGACGAAAAGCTTAAAATATTACGATTACTCATTGAAGAAAAGCCGCTTATAACTGTAACATACTTTAAGCCTGACGACAAAAAATCAGGAGGAGTTTATATTTCCTATAAAGAAAGACTTGTAAAGATAGACGAGTATGAAAAGAAGTTTATTTTTGCAGACAAAACAGAGGTATCATTAAATTCAATCAGTGAAATAGAAATATAATAAAGATGTAGGGGCGGATGTTATGTCAAGAGTAACATGGTAAACAAGAGTGCAAGGACATGGTATACAACTTACAGTCTTGAAATTTTACGATTAATGAGCTTACCAGTATCGTTGCTAAACTCTGCAATTTTGAAGTTTCGATAACAAGCAATGAATGAATCCCCATGGGGATTCGGGCGAAATTCTATGTATTCGTTAATCATAGTTTCGCTTAAATATATTTGCCAGTTAGCAAACCGAACATATCCCCAAGAGTTTACATAATTCCTGTAGTATTTATTCTATCTTAAATATCACACGTTTTTGTGTTCTTTTTTCTTTGTTTGCTATTTGCGTTGAATATGGGATTGTATTTAAACTTCTCTTATGGCAAAATTGTGACAGGGCAAATAATGTAAAATAACAAAGGAGAATGTAGAATGCGGGAAAGTTTTTGTGTATTCACAGAAAATGGTGATGAAATTACTGTCGATTTCTCTATAGTTAAAGATGAAAAAGCGGAAAGACCATATGGAATATATTCTTATGTCAGGGGAAACAGAGAAGACTCGGCATTGGCAGAACAGCGGTTTTATACATATGGTGAGGCAGTAGCGGTTGTGGATATGCTTTGCAGAAACGAGGTTACACCATGCACCTTGTGTGATATAATTTAGGACATCTGTTAAGATGTCTTTTTTTATAGACAATTTATAATATTTGTGATAAAATATTGTTAAAAGGAAGTGGTATATGTGTCTGTTAAATGGACGGAAAAACAGCTTGAGGCTATTAATTATGATGGTGAAAATATACTTGTTTCAGCGGCCGCAGGAAGCGGAAAGACCGCTGTGTTAGTTGAGCGTATAATCAGGATTATAACTGATGAGAAAAATCCTGTTTCCATTGACAGGCTTTTAGTCCTTACCTTTACAGAGGCGGCGGCTTCTGAAATGAAACGTAAAATTGCAGATGCGATAGGCAAAAAGCTTGAAGAAGAGCCTGATAACAAATGGCTTAAGGAACAGTCTATAAAAGTATCTTCTGCGGCTATATCCACAATTCACGCCTTTTGCAGCAGGATTATCTCAAACAATGCCCATTTAACTGACTTACCTGCTGATTTTTCTTTGATAGAGGAAACAGAAAATAAGCTCCTCCAAAGACAAGCAGTTGATTATGTTATGGAAAGCTATTATGGTCGCATTGATAAAAAAGATGGGTTTCGTGAGCTTGTTATGGGTCTTTCCGATATTAAAAGTGATGAAAATATAAGGGAGCTTATTATTAATCTTCATAACGCATCAAGAGCCCTTGCGTACCCTAAAAAGTGGTTTATGGATATACATAAGGGTGGCTATGAGATTGTTAAGAAAACAGGAGATATTAATTCATCTTTGTGGATGACACAAATTAAAGATGTTATTTCAGGATATTATCAGGATATGATAGAGGGAATGAAAAAAATCCTTTGTATCATTGAAAGTGATATCCCTAAAGACCATGGATACTATGGATATTATTACGAAATGTGTGCAGGATTTATAAAAGAAACTGAAAGCCTAAATATTGACAATGATGAAGATTTTAAAAAGCTTTGTGAATTGATTTGTGGTTTTAATATTAAAAATGCACCTAAAAAGAATGGCGTTGAGGATATAGTTCCTCGCCTAAATGGTCTTCGTGATGAATATATTAAGTGTAATATAAAGAATGTGACATATATAATGTCTGTGTTTGATACAGATAATATAAACAAGCTTGCTCTCTGTGAGCCTGTTGTTAAAACGCTGTGTCGTCTTGTCAGACTTACTGAAAAAGTTCATCAGGCATATAAGAGGGAAAGATCTGTTATTGACTTTAATGATCTGGAACACGGATTGTTTGGGCTGATAGTAGATGAAAAGGGTAGAGAAACTTCTCTTTGTGAAAAACTGCGCAACCATTACCACGAGATATTGATTGACGAGTTTCAGGATACAAACAGCTTACAGTTTGAAATCTTTAAACATATATCAAGAGATAATCTTTTTATGGTTGGTGATGCCAAGCAGTCTATCTATAAATTCAGAAATGCCGATCCTGGTATTTTCTTAAATCTTTATAAAAAATATAAAGAGGGTAAGGATGGTCACCTGATTTGCCTTTCTCAGAACTTCAGAAGCAGAGGTCAGGTCGTTAATTCAATTAACGATATATTTGACACGGTTATGAGCGAAAGATGCGGAGAGATTGACTATGATGGAGAGGAAAGGCTTGTCTGTGGTGCGAAATATCCTGATGGGGACGGATTTAACACAGAGGTTATGGTTGCTGATTTGACAGATAATGATGTAAGAGATGCTCTTATTGAGGAGCTTATGACAGAAAATCTTGAAGGAAGAGCTGTTGCCGAAAGAATAAGAAAACTTGTGTGTGGTGATGGCTTTAAGGTTTATGATAAGGATTTGGATTTAATGAGACCTGTCAGATATGGAGATGTGGCTGTCCTTTGTAAAACTATGAGTGAAAAGCTTGTAATAGAAGAGGAACTGTCTTGTCTTGGTATTGGTTCTGTCACAGATGGGGGTCAGCATTACCTTACAAGTATCGAAGTGTCTACGCTTCTTTCATTTTTGCAGATAATAGACAATCCTGTTCAGGACGTTCCTTTAATTGCGGTAATGAGGTCTGCTATATTTAAGTTTTCTGTAGAAGAGCTTGCTCAAATCAGAACATATGCAAAGGGCAGATATTATTATGCAGTTAAGGAAGCTGCAAAGACTGATAAAAAGACAGCAGAATTTTTTGATTATTTAAACGAGCTTCGTGAGTGTGCGAAATATATGGGCGTTGATGAATTAGTCAGAAAGATATGCAGCGACAAACAATATTTCTCATTAGTTGGAGCAATGACACAGGGCGAAATTCGTAAGGCAAATATAAAAATATTCCTTGAAAAGTGTGCAGATTTTGAAAGAGGAATATTAAAAGGATTGTTTAACTTTATTAAATATATAGATATGCTTAAGGCAACAGGAGAAGATATTATTCCTGCCAAGGATAACAAAAACGAGGCAGATTCGGTTAAGATAATGACCATACATAAGTCAAAGGGTCTTGAATTCCCCGTTGTTGTTCTTTATAAGATGGGTAAGGGAATCAATAAGGAAGAGTTTAAGAATAAGATTATCTTTTGCGAAAAGGCAGGTCTTGGTCTTGACTATGTCGATACAAGACAGAGGGTTAAGTTTCCGTTGCCAAGCCGTGAAATTGTCCGCAGAAAGATGGAACTTTCGAGTATTGCCGAGGAAATGAGGCTTATGTATGTTGCGGCAACCCGAGCAAAAGAAAAGCTTATTATTTCTGCAACTATTACATCAAGAATGAATAACTGGAAAAAGGCAGAATATAATGAAGATGGCAAACTTTTACCTTGTTGCGCATTGACTGCTTCAAGTATGAGAGACTGGATTTTTTCTGCTTTGCTAAAGCATCCGTCTGGAAAGCTGTTGAGAGATTTAGGTGAAAGGTTTGATATTGTTCCATCTCTTGATACAGTTGGCGAGTTTAATGTGTATAGCTCAGATTTTTCAATTATAAAGGAAGATAAAAATATATCTGACGAAAATATAGAATATTCTTGTGAAGATTTAGAGGAAAGGCTTAACTATGTATATCCATATTCTCACCTGGCAAAGCTTCCTATTAAGATGTCAGTAAGTGAGGTTAAGAGAAGACAGGCAGAAAGTGAGGTCTATGTCGGAAGCCTTGCCCCTGCAGAAAGTCTTGTTTCAGACACAGACGAAATAAGTGGGTTAGAAAAAGGTACGATTACACATTTTGTTATTCAGCACATAGATGAAAAGAAGACAGATACCCTTTCGGATGTTCAAAATCAAATTAATGATATGGTCAAAAAAGGAATTATAAGCCTTGAACAGAGAGAGGTTGTTGACGAAGAATCCATATATAAATTCTTTTTAAGTGACATAGGTATGCGTCTTAAAAAGTCAGATAAAATCGAAAGAGAATACGATTTTTATATGCTGGCAGACTATAACGATATAGATAAGGATGCAAACACGGAATATGGAGACAAGGTCATTCTTCAAGGTATTTCCGACTGCTTTTTCTATGAAGATGATGGTGTTGTTCTTGTAGATTTTAAGACAGACAGGGTAAGTACAGAAACAGTATGCAAGAGAGCAGAAGCTTATAGAGTGCAGATGGAGTACTATGAAAAAGGTTTATCAGAAGTTCTGGATGTTAAGATTAAGGAAAAATATTTATATTTCTTAAACTGTGGTGAACTTATTAAATTGTAAGGAGTGATTGATTTGAAAGGATTAATATTATCTATTACAGCAGGGCAGGGTCACAATCAGACTGCCAAGGTTTTAAGCGATTACTTCAACAAAGAGGGAATAAGCTGTTCATATATGGATGTGTTTGAATATATTAATCCACTCTTATCCGAGTCTGTTTCAAAGATATATCTGGCTTCATCTAAAAATATACCTAAAGTATATGGAAAGATTTACAGGTTTTGCGAAAAGCGTCCTAACGAAGATTCTCATGGGGTGCCAAAGCTTACAACACAAATTCTTGCAAGAAAGCTTGCGAGAATGATTAATACTGAAAGTCCTGACTTTATTATATGCACTCACGTTTTTGCGGCGCTTTTGATTACGGGGCTTGAAGGGGCAATTGATAAGAGAGTTAAAACATATGGAATAATTACTGACTTTACTATTCATCCATATTGGGAAGATACAACTCTTGATTATTATGTTACACCAAGTGATGTTTTAACCTATCAGGGAAAGAGGAGAGGTCTGCTTGAAAGAAAGTTCCTGCCTTTTGGTATCCCTATAGATACAAAGTTTGAAACAAAAATGGAAAAGCGTGATGCTCTTAAAGCTCT
>JAZLCI010000019.1:0-9825 GCA_045614085.1 Clostridia bacterium | reverse complement strand
AGCTCAATGTTATCATTCTTGTACTGATCTGCAAGCTCCTTACAAAGAGGTTCGCTGTATTTTGCATACTGAAAAATCTTTGCGCACTGCATATACTTGTCACTGTGTCTGCCTGAAGTTAACAAAAAGTGCCCTTCGAGTAAAACCTCTGCTTCTTTAAGCATTTCTACGATTTCCTGTTTTGTCATAATAATCTTTCCTTTCTTTAGTAAAGTTCTGCCGCACCGACAATGTCGCTTACTTTTTCTATGTTATTTTTAATAAGATACTCTTCTATTCCTTTTACGGTATCAACCCACGCATATGGATTTACAAAGCCTGCAGTACCAACTGCAACAGCTGACGCACCTGCTAAAATAAATTCGATAGCGTCTTCTCCGTTTGAAATTCCGCCCATACCGATAAGTGGAAGCTTGACCGCATGGTAAACCTGACTAACCATTCTAACAGCCACAGGCTTGATAGCAGGGCCTGAAAGACCGCCTGTGTTATTGCGTAATATTGGCTTTCTGGTATTTATATCTATCTTCATACCAAGCAAGGTATTGATTAAGGAAAGTGCATCAGCACCTGCCGCCTCTGCTGCCTTTGCTATTTCGCATACATCAGTTACGTTAGGTGATAACTTAACAATTAACGGACATTTAACAACATCCTTAACAGCCTTTGTAATCTCTTCTGTGCATTTTGGGTCAGTACCAAAAGCCATACCACCAACCTTAACGTTTGGACATGAAATGTTAAGTTCTATCATATCTACACTGTCGCCTAACATTTCACCTGCTTTAACATAATCTTCAATCGAGCTTCCGCAAAGGTTAGCTATAATCTTTGTGTCATATGTTTTGAGCTTTGGAAGGTAGTTTTCCTTAAAATAATCAACACCGGGGTTTTGAAGTCCAACACTGTTTAAAACACCCATAGGTGTTTCAGCTATTCTTGGGGATGGGTTTCCCATTCGTGGAACAGCAGATAAAGCCTTAACGCAAACAGCACCAAGCTCTGATAAGTTAAAATACTCACCATATTCCTCACCAAAGCCAAATGTACCCGATGCAGTTGTAACAGGATTATTCCATTCTACACCTGCAATATTGACCTTTAAATCAGGCATCCCATTCCACCTCCGTTGCATTAAACACCGGGCCGTCCTTACATACACGCTTACGACCGCCGTTTATATTACAGGTACAGGTAACACAAGCACCAATACCACATCCCATACGTTCTTCCAATGAAACCTCTGCAAAAACCCCAAACTCTTCGGCAACCTTGGCAACTGCCTTCATCATCGGCATAGGACCGCATGAGAATATTTTGTCAACCTTATTACTCTTTAAAATATTTCGGAGCAAATCAGTAACATATCCCTTAAACCCACAGGAGCCATCTTCTGTTGCAACAAATACCTTTTCAGTATATTTGGCAAAGTCATCATCTAAAACAATATCCTTTTCACTTCCAAAACCTAATAAAACATTAGCCTTTTGACCATACTTTTTTGTAAGCTCTAAAAGTGGGAATATACCGATACCGCCACCTATAGCAACAATACTCTCGTCACTTTCAGGAGAAACTGAAAAGCCTCTTCCCAAAGGACCTAAAACATCTATCTTATCTCCAACATTTTTATCAGAAAGTCCTTTTGTCCCTTCGCCTTTCTCTCTGAAGATAAATCTTAATGATTTATTGTCAACAACTTCACAGATGCTGATAGGACGTCTGAGGTAAGCCCCTGCAGTTCCGCAGTCAATATGTAAAAACTGTCCCGGCTTTGCTTTTTCAGCCATTTCAGGACATTCAATGCAAATATCCCAAATAGCATCTGACAGCTTTTTTTTGCTCTTGATAGTACAAATCACTTCTATCTCTCCTTTATAAAACGCTTAAGATATCGTCTCTCATTCTTATAGCTTCTGCTCTTGCGGCCTCTCCTACTGTGCCACCGTTTTTCTTATACGCACACATAATAGAACGTGAAGCGTTTACAATAGCACCCATTCCGTCATTATTAAAGCAAGGAGCAACGTCTTTAGCGCCGCCACCCTGTGCACCATAACCAGGAACCAGGAAATAAGTATGAGGGAGCTGTTTTCTTAACTTTTCAGCTTGTTCAGGATATGTTGCACCAACAACAGCACCAACATTGCTGTAACCATTTACACCAATAGTTGTACTGCCCCACTCCTTAACAAGGTCCGCTACGTATTCGTAAATGTTCTTTCCGTCTATTTTTAAATCCTGAAGCTCACCTGATGATTTGTTAGATGTCTTAACCAATACAAAGATACCCTTGTTATCTTCTTCGCACTTCTTTACAAAAGGAAGAATACCGTCAGAACCTAAATATGGGTTTACTGTAAGACAGTCAGCGTTAAATGCAGGCAACGCCTCACCGCCAATTTCTGTATTGCCAAGATATGCATTTGCATATGCCTCAGATGTTGCACCTATATCTCCGCGCTTGCCGTCTAAAAGTACATACATACCCTTTTCTCTTGCATAATCCATAGTCTTTTTTAGGCACTTGATACCCTCTATTCCGTACATTTCGTAATATGCTGACTGTGGCTTAACAGCAGGAACTATGTCATAAAGCGCATCAATAAGTTCTTTGTTAAATTCAAAAATGGCATTTGCTGCCCCTTCAAAATTCGCACCGTATTCAGAAAATGCTTTGTCTATCATTTCCTGTGGAAGATAATCAAGCTTTGGATCAAGTCCCGCAACTGTTGGGTTTCCTTTTGCCTTTATTTTTTCGATTAATACATCTATCATTTTAAGCTTCCTTTCTTATTTTGAATATACAACTTTTCCGCCTGTGATTGTTGTGTAAACTCTACCATATAATTCTGCACCATTATAAGGTGTGTTCTTACCCTTTGATGCAAAATCAGCTACATCAACTGTATATTTTTCGTTTTCATCAAAGATAACAATATCAGCAGGTGCACCTTCGTTTAATGTACCTCTGCCACATCTTATAATCTTGGCAGGGTTTGTACTCATTTTTTCGATTAATTCCATCATTGTAAGCTTTCCTGTCTTCACAAGATAGGTAACGCCAACAGAAAGCGATGTTTCAAGGCCTACAATACCATTTGCACTCTGATCAAATTCAATTTCCTTTTCATCTCTGTGATGAGGTGCGTGGTCTGTGGCTATTGCATCTATTGTACCATCCTTAAGGGCTTCAATAATAGCATTAAGGTCTTCATCATCACGAAGGGGTGGGTTCATCTTTGCATTAGTATTAAATCCATCACATGCATCATCTGTCAATGAAAAATAGTGAGGTGCTGTTTCCGCTGTAATTTTAGCACCGCGCTTCTTTGCCCCACGAACAGCTTCAATTGAACCCTTTGTGCTGATATGACAGATATGAAGGCTTGCATCAAGTTCTTCTGCAAGAACAATATCACGTGCTACCGCTGTGCTTTCAGCTGACTTTGGTATTCCTTTTAACCCCAAATATGTTGCCATATATCCATCGTTCATTGAACCGCCTTCAACCAATTCTAAATCTTCACAGTGGTCCATAACAGGCATATCAATCATATTCGCATACTGAAGCGCTCTTCTCATAATAGCTGAAGAAGAAACCGGTCGTCCATCATCAGAAAAAGCAGACGCACCTGATGCCTTAAGCTCTGCCATTTCGGTAAGCTCACTGCCCTTTTGACCTTTTGTAACACATCCTGTTGTTAAAACATTAATAAGTCCTGCTTTTTTACCGCGGTTTAATACAAACTCAACTAAAGCAGCATTGTCAACAGGAGGGTTTGTGTTTGGCATACATAAAACAGTCGTAACACCGCCCTTTGCAGCTGCCTGACTTCCTGTAAGAATATCTTCTTTATATTCATATCCCGGCTCTCTGAAATGAACATGTAAATCAACAAGCCCCGGAGCAACTATTCTGCCTTCAGCGTCAATAATTTTCGCATCAGCATCTTCTATATTTTCAGCAACTCTCTCAATAACATCATCATTAATAAGAATGTCCGCTTTGCCCTCAAAATTCTGGGCAGGGTTTATAACATATCCGTTTTTAATAATTGTTTTCATTTAAAACCCTCCTTCGTTTGTAAGCATATCAAGAACAGCCATACGTACACAAACACCATTTGTAACCTGTTCCTGTATAACAGACTGACTTCCGTCTGCAACAGATGCTGCAAGTTCAACCCCTCTGTTAACAGGACCAGGATGCATAACAATTGCACCGTCTTTTGCAAGGGCTACACGTCTTGGATCTATACCAAAAAGCTTGTGATATTCTCTGACTGATGGGAAAAGACCGCTCTTTTGTCTTTCTAACTGAATACGAAGACCCATAACAACGTCAGCATCTTTTACAGTGTAGTCTGCATCTGTAGTAACTTCAACGCCAAGCTTTTCAATATCAGTCGGCATAAGAGTAGGTGGTGCACAAACAGTAACCTTAGCGCCAAGCTTTGAAAGAGCATAAATATCACTTCTTGCAACTCGGCTATGCTTGACATCACCCAAAACAGCAACCTTAAGCCCTTCAAAACTGCCATACTTTTCTCTAATTGTCATCATATCAAGCAATGCCTGTGTAGGATGCTCATTCATCCCGTCACCGGCATTAACAATAGATGCATTTGTGTATTTGGAAAGCAAATGAGGTGCGCCTGATGAACTATGTCTGATAACAATTACATCAGCACCCATAGCATCAATATTTTTACCTGTATCCTCTAAAGTTTCTCCTTTGGCAACACTACTTCCGGAAGAAGAAATATTAGCCGCTGTTGCACCTAAATACTTTGATGCAAGCTCAAAGGACAAACGGGTTCTTGTACTATTTTCATAAAAAAGAGTTATAACACATTTTCCTGATAATAAATTATTCTTTTTAGGACCTTTTAAAACAGAATTTTTCATCCAGTCTGCTCTGTCAAGGATTCTAATAATTTCTTCAGGAGATAAATCTTTAATTCCAAGCAAGTGATTCATTTTATACTTCCTCCTTGTCATACTTTCACATCTTATATAATAACATAACAGCTTTTGCTTGTCCATATAAATTTTAAAAAATTTTTACAAAAAAAGACAACTCTAAAAGAGTTGTCTTTTGCATTATTCTGTAACATATATTCTGCTCTTTAAAGGCAGGTGGGCATCTATCCACTCGATATCTTCCTTATGAAGTCTGATACATCCATGAGAGAGCTTTATACCCACTCTGTCATCGTATGGTGTACCATTATATCTTAAAAGAGTAGAGTGAAGAGCATATCCTCCATGGAACACAAGACAAGGTCCTACATAATATTCAGGATATGTCCATCTTGACGCCTTGTACTGATATTCGTAGCTACCTGTTATTGTAGGAGTATTTGGAGCACCAATAGCACAAGGGAAAGCGGCTACCTGTCTCCACTTATACTGGCTTCCGTTATAAACTCGTACTCTGTAATCAGATTTATCAACCCAAACAAGCCAGTTTGTGCGGCTTGTAATACCCTCTTTGTTAACGTGAACCTTCATAAGCTCTTCTTCGATAATTTCCGACTTTCCGATAAGAATGTCTAAATGGTCATCAAAGTCAGGAACAGACAACTCACAACCAAAAGCATCTGCAAGGCTTCTTACAGGAACAAAAACTGTGTCGCCAATTTCCATACATTCCTTTGGCATAAATGTATCCTTGCCTAAAAGAGTCGCATACTTTAAGCCCACATTGAATATAGCCTGCTTATCACCTATAGAGCATACAACACTGTTGTATTTCTCGTCATATCTGACATCAAGACCCATTGCTTCCGCTACAGGACGAACAGGCACCATTGTAACATCATCAATTAATCTACCGTAAGGAGAAAGCTTTACAGGTCTGCCTTCAACATATAAAACAATACCTTTATCGTACATTGGGCATGCATCAAAGGAGAACTTATCACCCTTTACATATTCGCCGTTTTCATCAACAAATCCATATGTATCAAGCTTTACAGTATCATTTTTTCTGAATACATCATCATAATACTTTATATATTCAACCCCGTCCTGAAGAGTAAGCACAAAGCTTTCCCCAAGCTTGTATTCAGGAACATCAAACTGGAATGTAATCTCTTTTGTAATTCCGCCGACCCATTCAACCTTTTCACCCAAAACAGTTCCATCTTCTGTTGATAACTTGACTTTTGCAAAAGAATCAACAACAACCATTCTTGGAATCATTTTAAACTCAACAACGACTTTATTACTCATGCCCTCTGCAAGAGCCTCTGCTGTTTCTGCAGTTACTTCGTCAGCAAAAACACTAACAAAAGAAAGTAGCATAGCAACACACAAAAGAAAACTGATAATTTTTTTCATTTACTTCACTCCCTGAATTTTAATTAATTATATTATATCACTTGTTTTTTAAATTGTACAGAACTTTTTCATAATAATCAGGCAAAGGAGCTGTAAACTCCATATATTCACCTGTAACAGGATGAATAAACCCAATTTTATATGCGTGAAGAAGCTGTCCTTTTAACTTAAAAGGTTCTTTCTGTACTCCGTATGTCTTGTCACCTACAACAGGGTGTCCGTGATGTGACATATGAACTCTTATCTGATGAGTTCGCCCCGTTTCTAATATGCACTCTACAAAAGTAAACTTTCCAAATCTCTCTATAACATTATAATGAGTAACCGCCTCGCGGGAATTTTTGTATGTAACAGCCATTTTCTTTCTGTCAACAGGATGCCTTCCTATTGGGTCTGCATATACTCCCTTATCATCAGTAAATCCGCCATGAACCAAAGCTTTATACGCTCGGGTTAAGCTATGCTCCTTAATCTGTTCTGCAAGTCCTAAATGGGCTCTGTCGCTTTTTGCAACCATCAAAAGACCGCTTGTATCCTTATCTATTCTGTGAAGTATTCCGGGGCGTTTTTCACCGTTAATACCTGACAAACTGTCACCACAATGATACATAAGAGCATTCACCAATGTTCCTGAATAATTCCCCACCGCAGGATGAACAACCATACCCTGCGGCTTGTTTACAACAAGCATTTCATCGTCTTCATAGACAATATTTAAAGGAATATTTTCAGGTACAATATCTATCTCCTTTATTTCAGGAGGGTCTACTGAAATAATGTCATTTTCTTTAACTTTATAATTTGTTTTAACTGTTTTTCCGTTTACAGTAACATTTCCACTTTCAATTATATTCTGGATATAAGAACGTGTAAATTCGTCAT
Source organism: Clostridia bacterium (assembly GCA_045614085.1). GTDB lineage: Bacteria > Bacillota > Clostridia > Monoglobales > Monoglobaceae > UMGS1820. The sequence continues at coordinate 2,595 of JAZLCI010000019.1, read as the reverse complement.
ATATTTCACTTAAATACTTATCAATCCTTATTCCTGAACTTTCCTGACAGACAGTATGCTCATTAATCATCAGCATTTTCCTCCCTGACGTTATTTTTTCCATCTATAAAAAGGTAGTGTATAAGGAGAAGTCCTGCACCTATACAAACCGCAATGTCTGCAACATTAAAAACAGGAAAATCAATAAACTTAACCTCAATAAAATCCACAACATATCCATACAAAACTCTGTCAACAAGATTCCCTATTGCACCACCGACAACCAAGGCTCCACCAAACTTTAAAAAGGCTGAACGTTTTTCTTTTGGGGTTTTAAAGATAATTAATATAATTAAAATAAGTATAGCAATAGTTATAGCAATAAAAGCAAATCTGCCCCCTGAAAACATTCCAAAGGCTATACCTTTGTTTTCAACATATGTAAAGTTTAAGATGTTTTTTATGACCTTGACCGAATAAACAGGTGCAAGTTTTTTTACAGCAAGAATTTTGGTCAAAATATCGGCAACCAGAACGATTGCCGCAGTTATAATATAAAGCATAATAAAATCTCCGATATCTACTAAAAGGGAACATATAATGTTCCCTTTATAATTCTAATTATTTTCTGTTATAATATATTCGCCATTATCATCAAGCTTAACACAAGGCAACTTATCTGTATCATCGTCTTCTATATTAAGACTTAAATCCTCAGTTACATCAAAATCGCTTTGTGGTTTAAACTTGCGAGTCTTTTCAGCGTCTTCATATACTTTTTCTTCTTTTACTTCCTCTTTTTGAGGTTCTTCTTTCTTTTTCCACATCTGTGGTGTATGAGTAGGTGTAATATCAATACCTATGCTTCCTGACTGTGGGTAGCCTTTTAAAATACTGAGCTGTGCATTTAAAAGTTCAACAATCTTATTTTTATAGAGTTCAACTTCTCTTTTAATGCTTTCCAATCTATATGTTTCTTCTGAAACCTTTTGTTCTGCTCCGGCAACGATTGATCTAGCAGTAAGTTCTGCATTTTCGATTATAAGCTTCGCCTTAACATTTGCGTCACTTTCTATATCATATGCATTCTTATCGGCAATCCTGGCAGCATCTGTTATTGTATCTTCCATTGACTTATACTGACCAACTGCACTGGAAAGTCTTTCTGCTTTTTCCTTTAAAGCCTTGTTGCTTTCATATATCTCAAGGTAACTGTCGCATATTTCCTGAAGGAAATCATCGACTTCAGCTACGTTATATCCCTTTAAAGACACTTTAAAAGATTTTGTTTCGATATCTTTAGGTGTAAGCATTTAAAACCTCTCCTCTGCTTTATTCAAACTTATCTGCCTTTACAGATATTCTGCCTTTTCTTGTAAGACCGCCTATCTCTTTAACACGAAATCTTCCATATCCTCTTATGGAAATCAAGTCATTTTCTGTCACCTTATTGGAAACAGATGTAACAGGTAAAAAATTAAGGCTTACTAATCCACTTTCAATTAGCTCGCAAACCTTATTTCTTGACGAATTAATGCAAAATGCAACAAATGCATCTATTCTCTCTGAAGCTACAGTTCCTGAAAGTTCTTTAAGTTTCGGCGGTGGAATCACCGCATCAGAACACTTAACTATCTCTTTCTTAATACCGTTTCTGCCAATCTTGTCAAGATTTTGCATTATATAATCTGCAATATCCTTTTTAACAAAAAGAAATGCCCCTTCGTCATCCACGATTATATCACCAATATTCTCACGGGTTATTCCAAGACCCATAAGGCTTCCTAAATAATCTCTGTGGGTAAGGGCAGATAAATCTCTTCCTCTTATACAGATAACAGATATTATTTCGTCTATATCATATTCCATATATTCAGGACAACATATAAACATTGTCCTTTCAGCATCAGGACATCCTCCATCAAATGAAACACTTATATCCATAGACGGATAAACATTTTTCATTATAAGTCCGCGCTCATAAGGGGTCAAAAAGCCGATATGTTTCACCTGATAGTTTTTATCTGCAGCATACACCGCATCATCTGCACGTGAAATAATCAGCTTTTCTTCTTTTTCGTTATTTTGCATATACTGATTTAAAATCCAAATGTGTTCTTTGTAAACTGCTGAGTCTCTTCCATACCTAATATGTCAACGTTATTAGGTGCTATAACAAAAATACCATTAGACACCTTCTTGATATCTCCGTCTAAAGCATATACTGTACCGCTTAAGAAATCAATAATACGTCTTGCAACGTTCTTATCAACAGCCTCAAGGTTTAATACGATTGGCTTGTTGTTCTTTAAGTGGCTTGCAATACTTGGTGTTTCATCAAAATCTTCAGGCTGAACAACAACTACACGCATCTGTGCATTGCTGTTATGGATTTTAACAACCTTACTACTGCGTCTTTCAGAAAATCTGTTATACACAGGTTCTTCATAGGTATCTTCTACCATAGTATCCATTTCTTCTTCATATTCTTCTGTTTCTGAATCAAAGCCTACCAAGTTAAGCATTTTGTTTACAAAGTTTGACATTTTAAAATTCCTCCTAATATATTTAAAACTAATATTTTACAAATTCATATAGTCTCTCTGTCCAAAGATA
>JAZLCI010000018.1:0-35057 GCA_045614085.1 Clostridia bacterium | reverse complement strand
ACAGAAACAGTGTTATCTTCTTCCTTTGTTTCTTCTTCAAGATTTGCGTTTAAGATATCTATCTCTTCATCAATTGCAATCAGCTCATTCTTAAGCTTTTCAAGGTCAATTAACTTTCCGTTTTTAAGGCTTACCTTTGATGCAGCTTCATCTATCAAGTCAATAGCCTTATCAGGTAAAAATCTGTCGTTTATATATCTTTCAGATAAAACTGTTGCGCATCTTATCAAATCGTTTGAGATATTTACCTTGTGATATTCTTCATAATATCCCTTTATACCCTTTAAGATATCTATTGTTTCGTCAATGGTCGGCTCTTCAACCATAACGGTCTGGAATCTTCTCTCTAAAGCCGCATCCTTTTCGATATGCTTTCTGTATTCTTCAAAAGTGGTTGCGCCTATAACCTGAATTTCACCACGGGATAACGCCGGCTTTAAGATATTGCCTGCACTCATACCACCTTCTGCATCCCCTGCTTTTGCTATGGTGTGTATCTCGTCTATAACAAGAATGATATTTCCTGCCTGTTTTACTTCTTCAATTATGTTTTTAAGCCTTGATTCAAACTGACCGCGGAACTGTGTGCCTGCCACAACAGCTGTCATATCAAGCATATATATTTCATAGTTCAAAAGCTTTGCAGGGGCATCACCATTGACGATTTTCAGGGCAAGTCCCTCTGCGATAGCAGTTTTACCAACGCCAGGCTCACCGATTAAGCAAGGGTTATTCTTTGTTCTTCGGTTAAGTATTTGCGCTGTGCGTTCCATCTCAACATCTCTGCCAATAACCGCGTCTATTTCGCCTCTCTTTGCCTTTTCGGTTAAGTTCACACCAAAGTGGTTTAAGTTCTTTCTCTTTTTATCCTTCTTCTTGCCCTCTTTGGCATCTTTTTTATTATTTTCTTTTTCTTCTTTTTCTTCTTTCTTTTCCTTGTTACCACCTAACATCTTGCTTATAAAATCAAGTGGGTTTTTCTGCATACTGCGGCTCATATTCTCATCGTCATCATCCACATTTTCCATAGGGAAGCCGCCCATCAACCCCTGAATGTCACCCTCGCCCATTTCTTCCATCATTTCTGACATTTCACGGTTAAGGCTATCCATTTCCTCAGGGTTTATCCCCATATTTTTCATTATATCATTAACGGGACCTAAATTAAGCTCCTTTGCACAGGTTAAGCAGTACCCCTCATTTTTCGAGGTACCGTTAGGCTCCATTTTTGTAATATACACTACTGCAAGATTCTTCTTGCATCTACAACATAACATTATGTCACATCCTAACTGATTTATATAACCTATATTTTAATAGGTTTCTGCCATTATGTCAAGTCTGTTCATTTATTGTTCACAAAACTCCTGTGCAAGAGGTGTTTTTACAAACTCTCTTATATCTTCGCCCTTGCTTAAACCTATCCAACACTTTACATATATTGAAATTCTGCTTGAAAATGGCAAAATTTCTATTCTTAAATCATCGTAGAGCTTTGCACTCTCGTAGGTTACCCCTTGTCTTTTATTAACCAAAAAGACAGGTATCCCCTTTTCTCTTGCTTTTAAACAAAGGTCAATAAAGTTTTCATCCTTTGTGTTAAGGGTTGCTGAATGGTATGGCACAAGGATGACTGCTTTTATATTATCAAGGTTATAGTCATATCTCTCCCCAACCTTGCTCTCTATCATAAGTATTTCAGGACAAGCCGAAAGTTCAACTCTGCCCACTCCCTTTGATACTTTCACCTCTTTATTTAAGGTGATACCCTTTTCATCAAGATAAGCATATGGGATTTTATCTATACTATAAAGGTCAGCATCTCCCTCCTGATGTGCCATAAGTTGTGTTCCAAAATGGAAATATGTTCTGTCGCTTTCTTCATTTTTGTAAGAAACAAAAACACCTTTTCCTGCCTTAGCCTTTATAAACTCAACTGCACCTGTAAAGTTTGAAACACCGTTTGACCTTTCATCCTTCAACGGATATGCCGCAGAAACTAAAACAATCGGAATCTCTACTCCTGCAAACATATACGAAAGAGCCGCCGCTGTATATTGGATTGTGTCTGTGCCATGGGTTACAATTATCCCGTCATAGCCTTTGTCCATATTCTCAAAAAGACAGTCTGACAAAAGATTTATCTCCTTCGATGATAGATATTCGCTTAAAGTTGTATATGGTGTCAAGGGGATAAAGACGGTTTCTTTATCCCCTGTTCTTTCTTTATATTCTTTTATAATAAGATGCTTTGTGCTGTCATCAGGGGATATCCAGCCGTCACTTACACTGCTTCCTATTGTTCCACCTGTGAAGACAACTAAAATTCTGCTCATACACATTCTCCTATTATATAATCTATTCCTTTCGCAGGAGGATCAAACCCCTCCCCTACATAATTAAATTATTTTTATATTTTAAAATCCTTTTGCAATTGTTTATACTTTAATTGTTTCGTCAGGCTTTACACAATAGCCAACCCCGTCAACCTCTATATAAATGGTTTTAACAGTCGGATTATAAATTCTGTGTCCATCTACACTATATTTAATGCTTTTATATGCTTCTACGTAGTCACAGATTTCAATATTGGTTACATACCATATTTCACCATTATTAAAGTTCTTGCATAGGCAATATCAAGTTCTTCAAGATACCGCTTTACCTGTTCATAGCTTCCAAAGTTACCGAATGACCTTATGCCCTAATCAGGGTATGCCATCGCCTCTTATGAACTTAATATGCTATGAATTCTATCACATAAATAAAAAATAGTCAATTAAAAACAGCTTCTCAACCATCCGCTTTTTGACCTTTTTTGTATGTATTTTTACCATTAATTATCTTTATACACTTATATAACTCACTTTCTCTCTTTCTCTTGTGATTATGTACACATTTTTATATCTTATTTTGTCGAAACTCCTATTGACAAACTAATCTTTTAAAGTTATATTTTTATATTAGATAAATAAATTATCTAAAAATTTTAAAAATACATTTGAGAGGGGTATTTTATGAAACTTATTTACGGAGTAAAAGACAAACCAAAATTCGGCCAGATTCTTATTTTTGCGTTCCAGCAGTTACTTGCAATCCTGGCTGCAACAATTGCAGTTCCTGCTATTATCGGCAATGGCATGTCCCAGTCTGCCGCACTTTTCGGTGCAGGTGTAGGTACACTTGTTTATCAGCTTTTCACAAAGTTTAAGAGCCCTGTTTTCTTAGGTTCTTCCTTTGCATTTATCGGTTCAATGTTTGCAGCCTTTGCAGGTGCCGCATCAGCTGAAGCAGGCTTTGCCGGTCTTTTAATCGGTGCAATTTTTGCAGGTCTTGTTTATGTTGTTATCGCTATCATCGTTAAGATTGCAGGCGTTAACTGGATTTCAAAGCTTATGCCTGCTGTAGTTATCGGTCCTACAGTTGCTATCATTGGTTTATCCCTTGCAGGCAACGCTGTTGGCGACGTTTTAAAGTTTGCTGAATTTGATGCTGCAAACAGCGTATACATTATGGGTGCAAAGGGTTGGCTCGGCTTCATCTGTGCTATGGTTACTATTCTCGGTGTTATCTTAAGCTCCGTTTACGGAAAGAAAGGCCTAAAGCTTATTCCTTTCATTATTGGTATACTTGCAGGTTATGTTGTTGCTGCTATCTTCACAGTTATTGGTATCGCTACAAACAACGATACACTTCAGATTATCAACTTTGGTCTTTTCCAGAATATGCAGTGGGTTCCTGATTTCTCATTCTTATCAGCTGCTAAAGGTCTTAAAGATGTTGATGGTCAGTACATTGCAACTGTTGCTGTTGCATACATCCCTGTTGCATTCGTTGTATTTGCAGAACATATCGCGGACCACAAGAACCTTTCAAGCATTATCGATCAGGACCTTTTAGAAGAACCTGGTCTTCACAGAACTTTACTCGGTGACGGTATCGGTTCAATTGTTGGTGCATTCTTCGGTGGATGTCCAAACACTACATACGGTGAATCAGTAGGTTGTGTTGCTATCACAAAGAACGCATCTATCGTTACAATCATCGCAACAGCTGTTGTCGCTATTATCGCATCATTCGTTGCACCATTTGTAACATTCCTTGCAACTATCCCATCTTGCGTAATGGGTGGTGTTTGTATTACACTTTACGGTTTCATTGCTGTATCAGGTCTTAAGATGATTCAGAATGTTAACCTTTCAAACAACAAAAACCTCTTTGTTGTTTCAGTTATCCTCATTACAGGTATCGGCGGAATGGCACTTCAGATTGGTGCAGTTAAAATCACAACAATCGCTTGTGCTTTGATTCTTGGTATTTTAACAAACCTTGTTGTTTCAAAAGCATCTGACGAAGAATAAGGAGATTATTATGAAAAACGTTACAGTATTTGACCATCCTTTAATTCAGCACAAAACCACACTTTTAAGACAAATATCTACTTCCAACAAGGAGTTCCGCGAATCTGTAGAAGAAATAACAATGCTTATGTGTTATGAAGCATTACGTGATTTGCCTCTTGAGGAAATTGAAATTGAAACACCTATCCAGAAAACTGTACAAAAAGTAATAAAGGGCGAAAAGATTGCCATTGTTCCTATTCTCCGTGCAGGACTTGGTATGGTAAACGGAATGTTAAACCTTGTTCCAACCGCAAAAGTAGGTCACATCGGTATGTATCGTGACGAAGAAACAATGGAGCCTCAGGAATATTACTGCAAGCTTCCATCAGACATCGACAAGAGACTTATCGTTGTAGTTGACCCAATGCTTGCGACAGGTGGCTCTGCCATTGATGCAATAAGCCAGATTAAATCCTATGGTGGCACAAACATTAAGTTCTTATGCTTAATCGCCGCTCCTGAAGGTATTGATGCTCTTACAAAGGCACATCCTGACGTTCAGATTTACTGCGCTAACGTTGATGAAGGTCTTAACGAAAATTGTTACATTGTTCCTGGTCTTGGTGATGCAGGCGACAGAATTTTCGGCACAAAATAAATTATTTGTTTCTTTTGATTTATTTACACAAAAGAACTCAAGGAAAATCCTTGAGTTCTTTTTTATCTTACATACTCATCATAAATTTTCTTTGCCACCCACGCATTTGTTTCGGGGTTATAATGGACAACATCTTCTATGAATATTCCGTTACCGCTGACGTCTTTCTTAAACCAGGGGCAAAGACCCACATCAAACATAGTCACATTCTTCATTTCTTTTGTCAGATTCTCAAAAACAGAGTTGATATATTCCGTGCTCTTTCTGTGCTCGCCGCTTGGGTCAACCTCGTCTGCCTTTTCAAAATCATAAAGTCTGTGAAGAATAACTTTCGCATCATTTTTAAGAGCTTTTCTGAATCCATCAAACATATATTTATATGTTTGATGGAGGGTATTTGCAAGTTCATTTTCAGGTACAGTAAAGTCGTTTTCTCCACCGCGCCAATGAATACCGATTATATCGTAGCTTTTACCCATCTCTTTAAAACTTTCATCTACCATAGAGAGTATATGAAGAGCATAAGGGTAAAGAGATATATCCACATCAATATCTCCACCAAGCCCTGTTTCAAGTTTCTTTTCATAATCAGGGCTCCACATATACCCTTCAGTTACGCCCTGACCCCCTACCGCAATATGAACTATATATAAGTCAGGAAGGTCTTCGCCTAAATCAATTTCTCTCTGCCATCTCATAGCAAGACAGTTTGCCACAGAATAGGTATCATCAACAGGTTCGGCTAGGTTCATACCTGCACTTTTGTACCCACTCCAGAAAAGTTTTTTATTGTCAAAGTTCTGATTTAGTTCTCTGCTTAATCCAAAAACATTTTTAAGAGGTTTATCTATTACATCACATTTTTCCATAGGAATCCAGTGCCCTGCTGCATTAGACTGACCTAATAATATAAATACTGCTGCATCCGTCTTCTTCATACGCTGCCTCCTCAAATTATTTTATTATAATCAAAAAGGGAAAAGGGAATATATCCCCTCTCCCCTTTTTTCTATTTAATTTCAAACTCTTTAAGTTCAGCTGATACCACATAATCAGGCTTAAGAGCAAAAGCCTTTTCCATATGAGGCTGTTTGATATGTACCTGCTGATGCTCTTTGCTTTCCCAAGCTTCTACTAACAAAAGTTCATCAGGGTCTTTTTCTGAAAAATAGTAATCATATTTAATACATCCATCTTCCTTGCGAATTTCATCAATAATGCCCTGTGTCTGAAGCTTTTCAACGTATTCTTCTCTCTTACCCTCTACACACTTAAATACCACATATATTGTATACACAAAACCACTCCTTATATTTCATAGTCAAGCTTGAACTGCTCGCCACAGCCATAATTTTCGTAAACATAGTCGATATCCTTATCGCCTCTGCCTGAAAGACAAGCAAGAATTGAACCTGACTTATGTTCCTTTGCATACCTGATAGCATAAGCTACTGCGTGAGCACTTTCAATTGCAGGTATAATTCCCTCGTATCTGCTGAGTAAGAAGAAGGCTTCCATTGCTTCTTCGTCTGTTACCGCTTCATAATGAATTCTGTTTGCATCACGAAGGTATGCATGTTCAGGACCAACACCAGGGTAGTCAAGACCGCTTGCTATTGAGTAAACAGGAGCCGGCTCACCATTTTCATCCTGAAGAACATAACTTTCAAAGCCATGGATTTTACCCTTTGTTCCAAACTTCATTGTTGCGGCATGGTCTCCAACACCCACGCCCTTGCCTAAAGGTTCAACACCATAGATTTCAACAGGGTCAGCAAGGAATGGTACAAACATACCAAGTGAGTTTGAGCCACCACCTACACAGGCACAAACCGCGTCAGGCATAATACCTGTCATTTCCAAAAACTGATCTCTTGCCTCTATGCCGATAACAGACTGAAAATCTCTTACCATTTTAGGGAAAGGATGAGGACCTGCAGCTGTACCAATGCAATAAATTGATGTTTCATATTCATTAAGGTAAGCTTCAAATGCTGCATCGCAAGCTTCTTTTAAGGTTTTAAGACCCTTGGTAACCGGAATTACATTTGCACCAAGCATCTTCATTCTGATTACATTTGGATGCTGTTTTTTGATATCAACTTCACCCATATAAACATCACATTCCATACCGAAGTAAGCAGCAGCAGTAGCAATAGCAACACCATGCTGACCTGCACCTGTTTCTGCAATAATTTTCTTTTTGCCCATATATTTTGCAAGTAAGCCTTCGCCCATACAATGATTTAACTTATGAGCACCTGTGTGGTTTAAATCTTCTCTCTTTAAGTAAATCTGACAGTTGCCGAAAATCTTTGAAAGTCTTTCACAATGGTATACAGGGGTTGGTCTGCCCTGAAATTCTTTTCTGATTCTGCGAAGCTCGTTTATAAACTGCGCTGAATGGCAGATTGCTTCATAAGCATCATCCGCTTCTTTAAATGCTTTCTGAAGCTTATCGTCTATATATGAACCTCCGTATTCCCCGAAATATCCGTTTTCGTCAGGAAAGTTTTTTAAATAATCATCAAAATCTCTGTATTTATTCATCTTTATATCTCCTTTATATTAAATTCTTAAATCAACTAAAATTAAAGCATCGCCATCGGAAATCTAATTTGATTCTCATGATCTGCCTCCAAAAACAAAAAAATCCCTTGAAATGCATCTTGCATATCAAGGGCGAAAATACAATTTCCGCGGTGCCACCTTGTTTCAGGTATAAAACCCCTCAGCGAGATACCAACATATCCCTGACCCATAACGCAGGTCTTGCGTCAGCGCATTTAACGCCACCCTCGGCAGTCCATATTACTCAGGCAGTTTTGCGGAACTCACACCATAATCCGCTCGCTCATAAAACTGTTATCTGACTTTTTTCTGCCTCATCGGTTTTTATAGATTATATCACTTTAGTTTATTAAAGTCAATAGTTTTCTATTTAAAATGTAGGAGAGAACCTCCGCGTCCTCCCGTTGTATGTTATCAAACAAAAAGTTGTACATCACCAAACAAAAAGACGGTGATATAAAATCACCGTCCGTCTGTCAGTTTTATTAATGTTACTTGATATTTAAAAAGAATTACACACGCTTAACATCTGTAGCCTGTGGTCCCTTAGCGCCATCAACAACGTCAAACTCAACTGCTGCACCCTCTTCGAGAGTCTTGTAACCTTCCATTGAGATTGCAGAAAAATGAACAAATACGTCTGTTCCTTCTTCAGTTTCGATAAAGCCGAAACCCTTTTCTGCGTTAAACCATTTTACCTTACCTTGCATAAAAATCCATTGCCTTTCTGCTCACAAAAAATATGTTACGCGACTTCCACCGTAAGCAAGTGGTACGTATTGTAGCATGAACTACAATGTAAATTATAGCATAGCTGTAAATAAATGTCAAGGTATTTTGTGATGACAAAGGGTTTTATTATAGGGCAAAAAGCCTATAAAATCGACATTTTTTTAATGCGAATATCTTCGGTAGGAGAGCCACCTTCAGGGCCTGTTCGTGGAACATCCAAAAAGGCATCTACAGTTTCCATACCCTCAACTACTCTGCCGAATGCTGCGTACTGACCGTCTAAAAACGCACAGTCATCATAGCAGATAAAGAACTGTGAGCTTGCAGAATTAGGGTCCATAGATCTTGCCATAGATACAACTCCTCTTTCGTGAGAAAGAGTATTCTTTGCAAAACCGTTAGCCAAAAATTCACCCTTTATGTTTTTTCCGCTACCGCCCATACCTGTTCCTGTTGGGTCGCCGCCCTGAGCCATAAAGTCATCTATAACTCTGTGGAAAACAACTCCGTCATAAAAACCTTCCTTAACCAATCCTTCAAAATTAGCTGCTGTTTCAGGTGCGTATTCAGGCAAAAGTTCAATAACAAATTCGCCAAATCTTTCCATTTCTACTTTTACTTTTGTGTTAGCCATTTTTCATTCTCCTTACTTATTCTGTTTTGCCAGAATTTTATTTGCTTCGCTTATTTTTGACAAAATTTCTTTTATAGAAAGATTGTCTATATATTCCATATTTTTAACAACTTTCTGTTCGGAAACAATATAGTTTTCGAATTCAGCAAGTCCTACATATCTCTTGATAATGTGGTATCCGTAAGATGTTTCAACGATTTCACTTATTTCGCCATAGTCGAGTTCAAATGAAGCCTCTTCAAACTCAGGTACCATTTCTCCGTGGCCAAAGCTATATCCTGATTCTTTTGCCCCAGGGTCTTCGTTATATTCAGCAACAAGCTTATCAAAAGCTTCACCTGCTTTTGCTTTTTCTAAAACTTCTTCCGCTGTTGCCTTTGGATTTTCGTACTTTGTGCTGTCATTCTTTATAAGGATATGTTTAACACACACGTTTTCATCATCTTTATATTTTTCCATTTCTCTTTCATCTTTGATGTACTTATCTCTGTTTGCATCAAAATCGTCTTTTATCTTGTTATAGATTGTTTCTGCCTCATAAAGAGCTATATATGCATCAATGTCTGCCACACCTATTGACGCAAGAGTTGCATTAAACATCTCTTCCCCTTGCTCCTTTTTATAGCTATCCATAGAAGCAGTAATCTGTGCGATTTCTTCTTTTTCCATCTTTAGTCCGTTTTTCAAGCCATAATCAACTACAACAGATTTTTTGATAAGTGCATTTGCCGCATTCTTCTTTATTACGTCAGCAACAGGAACGCCACTGTCATCCACCTTATCCCAATCATAGTTTGCAATATCAGTAAGGTTTGGATCATCCTTCATAGCCTCTGTCAAAGCACACTGATAAATATAGTATCCATAAGTATCAGCAGAAATTTCTACATCCTTACCTTTTGCGATAACATTGCCGTCACCAAAATCAATAGCCTCAATTGTTTCCTTTGGTTTAAGTGTTCCTATTTCATTACGGCCTGAACAACCTGAAATAAAAGACACACTTAAGACCACAACAAAAAGCAAGCATAATACTTTTTTAAAATTCTTCATCTTCCCTACACTCCTTTAAAATATTCGATTGCAACTTCTTTATCCATTTTAAGCCTTTTAATAAGCTCATCAGGACTTTTAAATGTCACAACCTCTCTTATATATTTGTAAAAATAAATTTTTATTTCTTCTCCGTAAAGAGGACCAAAATCCTTATCAAATATATGAGTTTCTATAACCGCCTCTTTTTTATTAACTGTCGGCCTCTCTCCAATGTTTGTAAAAGCTTTATATCTCTTTCCTGAAAGCTCTGCCTCAACAATATATACTCCATATTTAGGGATAATCGAATCTTCAGGCAACCTTATGTTTGCAGTAGGAAATCCCAAAAGCGACCCTCCCAATTGATTACCTTTTTCTACAACCCCCTCTATGGAAAAAGGTCTGCCTGAAAGAAGATTTGCTTCTTCTATCATTCCGTTTTCCAGGAGCTTTCTTATCCTTGTGCTTGAAACCGTATCCCCTAAAACCTTTACCTCTTGAATTATGTTTAAGGTTATACCCTTTTCCTTGCAAACTTTACTTAAATATGAGTTATCGCCTTTTCCGCCTTTTCCGAAACGATAATTAAAGCCAACAGACAAGTATTTAGCATCTGCCCATTTGCATATTATTTCCTCAAAGAAATCGTAATGGGGCATATCCATTATATTTTTATCAAACTTTAAGGATAAAACGGCGTCTACCCCGAGACTTTCTAAAATCTCATACCTGTTTTTTAATGTATTAACAGGAAGAATGTTTTTTCCTGAAATAAGGTTTGCAGGATTATTCTCGAACATAATCACAATGGATAATAGGCCATTTTCCTTTGCATAAGAAACAGTTTTACGAATAATCTCCATATGCCCTTTATGGATGGAATCAAACTCACCTAATGCAACGGCAGAATTTTTAAGACAAAGGCTATCATCTAAATGGTATATCTTCATCTTTTTCTACCCCCTTACTCCTCGGTCTGATAAAAAGTTTTTAATATTTTAAAAAGCCCTTTTTCCACTTTAGAGACAGTTAAAAACTTCCCTCTTTCATCATAAACACGATAGGTTTTACCCTCAACAGCTCCTTTAAAAAACACCTGTGTTCCGTTACACATCTTTTGTGCAAGCTTATCAGGAATAGTAATACTTTCAAATTCTTCAAACACTTTGTCAATACTTGTGATAAAGCTCAAATCTCCTGATTTAAACATTTCTTCTATCTGCTCAAGGGTAAAGCTTTCCTTTATGTCAAATCTGCCTGATTTTGTACGTACAAGCCCTGACATATGGGCAAAGCAGCCAAGCTCTTTTCCTATGTCATCACAAAGGGTTCTTATATACGTTCCCTTTGAACAGTCTACAAGAATAGAAAGCTTTTTTTCAGATAAGTTTATATCAAGGACTTCAATATTTTCTATTCTGACCTGTCTTGGCTTTCTCTCTATTTCCTCACCTTTTCTTGCAAGTTCATAAAGTTTTTTACCGTTAACCTTTATAGCAGAGTACATAGGCGGAATTTGTTCTATATCACCTATAAACTTATTTATAGCCTCTTTTATCTCTTCTTCGCAAACATTTACCTCTGCAGTTTCTATAACCGTTCCTGTTTTATCAAGGGTATCTGTTCTTGAACCTAATGTAACTTCTGCTATGTACTGCTTATCCTTTGCAGTAAGCATATCAGCTGTCTTTGTTGCCCTTCCTACACACATAGGAAGCACTCCGCTTGCATCAGGGTCTAAAGTCCCTGTATGACCGATTTTTTTTACAGACAAAATCTTTCTTAATCTGTAAACAACATCGTGAGAGGTGATGCCCAATGGCTTATTTATGTTTATAACACCGTTCATATTTTCTCTCCGGATATTAAAGCTGATTTTCAATTTCAGCTATCAGCTTTTTCATATTGTCTTTATAGTTCTCTGCATCAACAGAGTACCCCGCCGCACGTATATGTCCGCCGCCGCCAAACTTTAAAGCAATAGCTGACACATCTACATACTTGACAGAACGAAGGCTTACTTTAAGCTCATTACTTCCTCTCTGTCTTACGTATACGCCTACCTCAACACCTTCTATACTGCTTGGCAGTACAACCAAAGGTGATGCTGTGGCTTCATCGACATTAAACCTGTTAAAATCTTCATCGGTTAAATAGAGTAATGCAATTCTGTCATTACTGAAATACTCTATTCTTTCAGTTGCAAGACTTTTTAAAGAAAGGTAGTCCTTTGTCGCAGTATCAAATAAAATCTTGGCTATATCCGAAAATTCAATACCACAATCAATTAAGTCTGCCGCAACTCTGTGAGTATCACCTGTTACAGATGAATATTTAAAGTTACCTGTATCTGTTGTGATACCGATGTAAAGGTTTGTTGCCGCAGTTTTTGAAAGCTTGACACCCATCTCTTTATAGAGCTTCCACATAACCTCACAAGTTGATGATATATCGTCAACTATAGTTATATCTGCATACTCCTTATGGGTTATATGATGGTCAATAGCAACAGTGTTTTTGTGATTCTTAAAAACATCCTGCCACTCATCAAGTCTTTGTATATCTGCAGAGTCAAGAGCTACAAAAAGGTCACATTCAGAGATTTCAAGTTCCTTATCCTCTCCCATTTCTATAACCTTTAAAAGCTTTGGTTCAATGTTCCCTGCAATGTACACTTGAGCTTTCTTTCCCATTCCCTCTATAACATTTTTTAAGGAATATGAGCTACCTAAAGCATCTCCGTCGGGATTTACATGAGTGAAAATCCCGACTTTCTCTGCAATATTCAGTTTTTCTATTATTTTTTCAAACATAACTCCAACTCCGATATTACAGTTCTCTTAAAATCTCATTTATATGAGCACCGTATTCAATAGAATCATCAGACACAAATGTAAACTCAGGTGTATTTCTTAAGTTAAGTCTGTGTCCGATTTCTCTGCGGATAAAGCCTGCCGCACTCTTAAGTGCCGCTATGGCATCATTCTTTGCCTTTTCGTCACCCATTATGCTTATATGGGCTTTTGCAAACTTTAAATCCTTTGTAACGCGAACCGCAATAACAGAAGTCATAATAGGAATACGTGGGTCCTTAAGTTCGCGGATAACCGCACTTAATTCACGCTTAACCTCTTCGGAAATTCTGTCTGTTCTGCTATATCCTGCCATATAATTACCTCCGGATTATACCTCTACCTGTTCCATAACGTATGCTTCAATAACGTCGCCTTCCTTGATATCGTTAAAGCCTTCGATACTTACACCACATTCATAGCCTGTGTTGACTTCCTTAACGTCATCCTTAAATCTCTTAAGTGAACCAAGCTCACCTTCGTAGATAACGATACCATCACGAACAACACGAACCTTACTGTTTCTTGTTATCTTACCGTCTGTTACATAAGCACCACCAATAGTACCTACACCTGATACGCGGAATGTTGTTCTTATCTCAACGTGACCTGTAACAGCTTCACGGAATGTAGGCTCAAGCATACCCTTTAAAGCCTTTTCGATATCTTCAATTGCATCATAGATAACTCTGTAAAGTCTGATATCTACTTCTGCGTTTTCAGCAGCAACAGTAGCGCCAGGCATAGGTCTTACGTTAAAGCCAACAATAATAGCATTTGATGCACTTGCAAGCATAACGTCAGATTCAGTAACAGCACCAACAGCACCGTGAATAACGTTAACACGAACTTCTTCATTTGATATACGTGAAAGTGACTGAGAAACCGCCTCAACACTACCCTGAACGTCAGCCTTGACAATGATATTTAAGTCTTTCATCTTACCTGCTTCGATATGTTCAAAGAGGTTATCAAGTGAAATAGCGTTAGCTTTCTGCTGCTTAAGCTGTTTTTCATTAAACTTTCTTGTCTCAACAACTTCACGTGCCTTACGTTCATCATCTACCACATAGAAGATATCGCCGCCTTCAGGAACTTCTGAAAGACCTAAAATCTCAACAGGGATAGATGGACCTGCCTTTTTAACAGGCTTACCCTTATCATCGTTCATAGCACGTACACGACCAACAGCTGTACCTGCAACAATAATATCACCTATCTTTAAAGTACCATTCTGAACGAGAATAGTTGCAACAGGACCTCTGCCCTTGTCAAGCTTTGATTCGATAACAGTACCCTTTGCCGCTCTGTCAGGGTTAGCCTTAAGCTCTCTCATTTCGGCAACAAGTAAAACCATATCCAAAAGACCATCAATGTTTGTGTTCTGCTTTGCAGAAACTTCAACACAGATAGTGTCACCGCCCCATTCTTCAGGAACAAGACCATGTTCAGTAAGCTCCTGCTTAACTCTGTCAGGGTTAGCGCCTTCCTTATCTATCTTGTTGATAGCAACGATAATCGCAACCTCTGCTGCTTTTGCATGGTTAATAGCTTCAATTGTCTGTGGCATAATACCATCATCTGACGCAACAACCAAAATCGCAATATCAGTAACCATAGCACCTCTTGCACGCATTGCAGTGAATGCTTCGTGACCAGGGGTATCTAAGAATGTTATCTTCTTATCGTCAACTCTAACTCTGTGAGCACCAATATGCTGTGTGATACCACCAAATTCTCCTGATGTTACATTTGTATTTCTGATAGCATCAAGAAGAGATGTCTTACCATGGTCAACGTGACCCATAACAACTACAACAGGTGAACGTGGCTTTAACTGTTCAGGAAGGTCAGGAACATCATTAAAGAGTTTATCCTCTTCTGTTAAAATTATTTCTTTTTCAAATGTTCCGCCAAGTTCTTCAACAATCAAAGAAGCAGTATCAAAGTCGATATTTTCGTTAACAGATGCCATAATACCAAGCACCATAAGCTTCTTTATGATTTCTGTTGCAGGAAGCTTCATTCTTTCAGCCAATTCTCCAACTGTGATTTCATCAGGAATTAAAACATGAACCTTTTCTTCCTTCTTTTTCTTTTCTTTTGGCTTTAAGGCATCTTCTAAAGATGGACCTTTGTTCTGCTTTGTGCCCATCTGCTTATTCTTCTTTTTCTGATTTATCTTCTGCTTCTTACTTTCTACCCTTACATTATCAGGAATGAACTCTTCAAGCTTTTCATCATCAAGTCTGTCAAGATCTACTGTGTTCGCTCTTGTATCAACAGTTCTGACCTTACGAACAACCTCAACAGCCACCTCTTCCTGAACCTCTTCAGAAGCAACCTCTTCCGCTACAGGCTTTTCTTCAACCTTCTTTTCATCAAATAAAGAAAAGTCTGCAACCTGATTTTTCTGTGTATAGTATTCGAAGATAACGTCAAGTTCATACTCTGTAAGAGCACTCATATGGTTTTTGTCTGATACGTTATAATCGTGAAGAACCTTTACAATCTCCTTACTTGGAAATCCAAAAGATTTTGAAAGTTCATATGCTCTGATTTTTTCCATATACAATCATATCCTTTCTCTGTAATACATTTTTTAGCTCGCCTAATACAGTTTTAAAATACTCTCTGCAAAACCTTTATCAAGTATCGCCCCTGATACTGCAAACTTTTTGCCGATTATTCTGCCAAAAGCAACTCTATCGGGAAGATAGATAAGAGGAACGTTTCTATAAGAAGACATATCCGAAAACTTCTTCTTTGTGTTATCAGACGCATCCTCCGTAAGTATGATAAGATATGCCTTATCATTTCTCACAGCTTCTTCTGTACGGCTTTCGCCTGTAACTAAAGCACCTGCTTTTTTTGATATTGAAATCATACCGAAAAGTCTTTGGTTATCATTCATTATCATCACTCATTTCTGTAAGCTCTTTATATATGCAGGGGGACACTTTACCTGAAAACGCTCTTTCAATAACCTTGCGTTTTTCAGCCTGAGCAAGACATTCTTTGCTTTTGCAGATATACATTCCTCTGCCCTGCATTTTACCGTTTATATCAATTTTTATTTCGCCGTCTTTAAACTTTACAATACGAACAAGCTTTTCCTTTTCGTATCTGTTTCTGCAAACGGCACACATTCTCAAAACAGTCATTTATTCGTCAGCTTCTTCCTTGTTGCCAACAGCAATATCTATCTTCCAACCTGTAAGTCTTGCAGCAAGACGAACATTCTGACCTTCCTTGCCGATAGCAAGTGATAACTGGTCTTCAGGAACAACAACACTGCACATCTTCTTGTCATCATCTACATCAATAGATAATACTTCAGCAGGACTTAATGCGTTTGCAACATATTCAGCAGGGTTATCGCTATACTTAATAATATCAATTTTCTCACCGCGTAATTCATCAATTACGTTAGAAACTCTGATACCCTTTGGACCGATACATGTACCAACTGCATCTAAATTGTCCTTTGTAGAGTGAACGGCAATCTTACTTCTTGAACCTGCCTCACGGGAAAGAGCCTTAACTTCGATAAGACCCTGTCCGATTTCAGGAACTTCAAGCTCAAAAAGTCTGCGAACTAAACCTGGATGTGAACGTGAAACAATAAGGTGTAAGCCCTTAACAGAGTCAGCAACTTCAACAACGTAAACCTTGTATCTTTCGCCAACCTTATAGTTATCGTTTCTTACCTGTTCGTTTGGCATAAGAACAGATTCTGTGTTCTCGATTTCAAGCATAACGTTACGCTTTTCTATCTTACGAACAACACCTGTAACAATTTCATTTTCTCTGTCTGAATACTCGTTAACAATCTTTTCACGTTCTGCTTCGTGGATTCTCTGGAGTACTACCTGACGAGCTGTCTGTGCTGCAATTCTGCCGAATGATGCAGGAGTAACTTCCTTTTCAACAATATCACCGATTGTGTACTTTTCGTCTATTGCCTTTGCTTCGTCAATAGAAATTTCTGTTTCTCTGTTCTCAACCTCTTCTGCTACAACCTTGCGGGCAATAATCTTGATTTCTCCTGATTCTTCATCAAAAACAACACCGATATCCTGAACAGTACCGAAATGCTTTTTATAAGCAGAAATCAATGCACTTTCCAATGCGTCTAAAACAACGTCACGGCTGATGCCCTTTTCCTCCTCAATAATGTTAAGTGACTCAAAAAATTCTGAACTCATTTTTCTAATCCAATCCTTTCTATAATAAAATGTTTAATTAAAAATCAAAGTGAAGTTTTATAAATGTTGTTTCTTTTATATTAAATTTAATTATTTCCTCATTTTCAAGCTTAAGGGAAATTTCATCTTCGTCATATCCCTCAAGATATGCAGTTATCTGCTTACTGCCGTTTACTGCTTTGTAAAAGCCGACGTCAATCTTTTCCCCCATATATCTTTCAAAATGTTCAGGCAGACGGAGCTTTCTCTCTATACCGGGAGAAGAAACCTCCAGGTAATAATTCTGCTTGACAGGGTCTTTTTTGTCAAGCTGTTCACTTAAAGCTCTGCTTACAACCTCGCACACATCAAGGTCTACCCCTTCTTCTCTGTCAATATAGACACGAAGAATATATATTCCGCCCTCTTTAACAAATTCCACATCGTAGATAAAACATCCGTTTTCCTCTGCAATAGGTTTTGCAAGTTCAAGTGCGATACTCTCTGTCTTTGAATACATATATTTCACCCCTTACAAAATAGAAAGAGCGAGGAACTTCCTCACTCTTTTGTCATATCATTCAGTTTATACTTGAATTATAGCACACAACACCTTGAATGTCAAGGATTTTTTAATCCCTTTTGCTCATTTCTTCAAGTTCTTTTCTAAAGGTTTCGATATCCTTAAACTGCTTATAAACAGAGGCAAATCTGACATATGAAACCTCATCTATCTTACGGAGTCTGTCCATAACCATCTCTCCGATTTTAACACTCTTGACTTCTCTTTCCAAAGAGTTTCTGATTGTTGATTCAACCTCGTCCAAAAGTGCATCTATCATATCAATAGAAACAGGTCGGCTTGCACAGGCATTCATAATACCTCTCTGGAGTTTTTCTCTGTCATAAGGTTCACGTGAGCCGCCTTTTTTAATAACAATAATAGGCATGCTTTCAATTTTTTCATATGTTGTAAATCTCTTGCCGCATTCTAAACATTCACGTCTTCTTCTGATAGCCATTCCATCTTCAGCTGAACGTGAATCCACGACCTTGCTTTCTAAATTACCGCAATATAAACAACGCACTTTACCACACTCCTCTGCCTGTTTTTTATATTTAAAACCAATTCAAGCATTTTAATACATATATTTTAACTTAAAATATTTTTTATGTCAACGAACAGGCGGAATTGTCGGTAAACCGAAACAAAATTGTCACAAAACAGTAATTTTACATATCGTTTTCTGTAGTAAACGTTGCCACAGGAAAACCTGAATCATCTGTCAGATTTGGCATTTCAGGATATGCTCCCCATGCATATCTTGCATACACAGGTTCTTTTACATTGTTTGATGTTAAGATAACCTTATTCCCCTCTGTTTGGGCATTTGCAGGATAGAACTTTTTATCCTCTCCTGCCACCTCAAACTCAGATATGCGGTTTGCGTCAAGCTTGCCTTTTTTGATTTTATCCATTGTTATCTTATCTGCATACTTTTCTTTAGGCATAACACGAAGAACACCTGTGCATTCAAAAGTAAGTTCAAGCTTGTTACCATTTTGAACAGATGACATATAGACAGGCCCTGATGCAACATCATCCGTACCATAGCAGTCACCAAGAGCAAGGGAGGCAAATCTTTCACCTACAATTTTCTTACCCCATGGATGTATATCCTCTCTGGCATTTCCCTCTCCGTCTTTAAAGTTTCCAAATATGTCTGTCAGAGCAATCATACCAACGTTTTCCCTGTTGGCAACTGCATCAAGGGCAAGCCTCTGCCCCTCTCTTATTTCTGACTCGTCAACCTTATATCTTGTAAGCTGAGCCCAATAAAATGGTGTATCGCTTCCCCAAATCCTGCGATAGCTGTCCACCACTCCTGCAAGGGCATCTCTGTATTGTAGCGCTGTCATATTTGTTCTGTATTGGTCCGCCTCGCCCTGATACATAAGGATACCTTTTATATTAAGCTTTTTAAAAGGGTAAACTCTGTTATTAAACAAATCTCCGTCTGTACCCAGAAAGCTTTCGTTTTTAAGGTCTTTTTCTGCCCATCTGTTTATTTCCGTGTCGCCGACTGCGACATTGATTATTCCCACAGGCTCATTCGTTTCTGCCTGAAGTCTTCTTGCAAAGTAATAGCCTACCGCAGAACAATATGCTATTGTATCAACATCAGCCTCTCGCCACATAACACCGTCGCAAGGAGGATTTTCTACAGGCATTGCAGCGCCTTCCTTACCTTTGTTCCACATATTATATATTCTTATATTGCTGTTTTTAACATCTGCTCTGTTTTCAAGTTCTTTTGCAGTTTCTTCCCCTGTCGCCATATAATATTCCATATTGGACTGACCGGTAAGCAACCACACATCCCCAAAGGTTATATTTTTAAACTGAGCACTCTTCCCCTCTGCTTTAACAAGGATGGTATAGTTTCCCCCTGATGAAAACTCGCCCATATTTACTTCCCAATCAGAGTTTTTGGAAACTTTTGTTTTTTTAACGGTTTCACCGCCTAATGAATTCTTTATTGTTACCTCAACCGTTACATTTTCAGGTCCTTTGCCCCATATAACAAGAGGTTTATCCGCCTGAAGCAGCATATTATTAGTAAACACTGACGCTACTGAAAATTCCTTTGTTGCATTGTTTATGCGATAGGTTAAAGGTGACGGAATAGGTGATGCTCCATTTTTGTCAAACACAGCTATTCTGTAGCTGTCTCCAACCTCTTCCTGATTATTCTTTATGTTTATATCAAACTGCGTATCTGTTTTTTCCGCAAAGGTCTGGCTATATATCTGCCCACTTTTCATTATTCCGTCTTTATTAAAGACACAGGCAAGCAATGTTGTTTCAAGCTCATTTCCCTCATTATAACCACAAAGACTTAAAGCTATGGAAGAGCCGCTTTTTTTATAGCCTGATGTACCCATCCATTCGATTTCAGTTATGTTTGAATCAGCAGGGATAACAGCCTTGAAATATCTGTATTCACCAAATCCGCTGAACTCTATTTCGCCCCAACTGTTTTCTGGTGGCACAGTGCCCTCTAAAACAGTAAGCTCATTAAAGTTTTTATTATCTCTTGAAGCATAAAATCTTGTGCCGAAACAATTATTTTCCTCTATCTTTCCTGCGTAATAACGGATTTGAGAAAAGAGTATATTTATGCCCATATCAAGAGTAACCGACATTTCTTCTTTGTTTTCAGGCTTTGTATTTACATCCTCATCAAAAAGTTTTAACGCATCTTCTTTGCTACCGCCTGATACAAAAACTTTGCCTTCTGTAACTCCGCCTGCAGGCAAAACCTTATCGTGAACCATATAAATGCTGAGTCTTCTCTTTGATGCCGCATCAGTTAAGGTGTATTCCGTCTTTGCAAATATCTGCATACAGGATAAGAGCATAAAAAGAGACAGCATCAGCGCAAAAAATCCTTTAACATTCTTCTTTAACATAATACTGCCTCCTGATTTACTTTATTTTATTTCTTTTACTCTTTTTGAAAGTTCTATAAAACCTTTTCCAAAAATACAAAAAACCGTTTCCTATTCTGCCACACTTAAATACTTTGTTTCTGCATCGCCTTAAATCAAACCTTTTAACTCTATGCCCTTTTCCTTAAATATATTTTCTCCATCAAAGAATAAAACACCTCTTGCTTCTCCTGCTTTTCCACCCTTTTCAAAATATTCCTGTTCAAGGGTCTTTCCCTCTCTCAAATCTTTAGAAAGAGCAATAAACTCCTCTGTTTCGCCATATTTTGAATATATATCATTTATAATCTTCTCTGCCTCATCTGAAAGGCCTAAATGTCTTATAATTCTATCCATAATAAACGCCTCCGTTTATACTTACAAATATACTACACTTGTCTTTATTTGTCAATAAAAAAGCAGTTGTAGCCAAGGTGTTTGTTCATTATTTTTCAGAAAGCTTCACAACCCCTCTTCCCCCTGTGGCATAACCACTTATAACTGACAAAATCCATCTTCTGTCATAATCCAGAACCTCTGCATAGGATAAGAGGTCATAACCATTTTTTGTAAGTTCTTTTGCATCAAACTCTACTATAGCGTCCCCTCTTTTAACGAAATCCCCTCTCCTTACGTAAGGAATAAAGCACTTCCCCATATTAATTGTATCAACCCCAATGTGAACAAACACACCAAACCCTGAATCTGACCTAACCAAAAAAGCATGTGGCAAAATATCCTCCACTATTCCATCGACAGGCGATACAGCAACATTTGTATGGGGATAAATCCTGATGAGACCATTCCCGTTTTCTGAAATAATCCTGCCTTTTAAAGGTGACACAATCTCTATTCCAAAATCACTTTCTTCATCATCTTTATATCCAACAAACCCAAGAAGATAATCCGTCAAAATTCCTGTAAGAAAAGACAGCAATGCTGTTATAAAAAATATTGGAAACAACATCCTGTTAATTCCAGAAAAGAAGCTTATTATACACAAAAATCCTGATACAATAACAATCCATTTATAGCACAATATATATTTAAAATAACCTCTCTCTTTTACATCATCTTCCCTTTTTCCAAGCCTTTCTTTTATTGCCATATACAAATAAGGAAGACCTTTCTTTATTACAAAACAGAACTCATCCCCGCATCTTACAACGCACAAAATTTCACGCATTTTTTTAAGTTCTGTTAAATTTACACATGCTTTATCCTTAAGCTCAAACCGAAGCCTTGACATACACCTTGCAAAATACAAAACGTTTTCTTTTCCGCCAATATAATCTACTATTCTTTTTGCTGATTTTTCCAAAGTTTTCACCTCTTATAAAGTTTGTCTGAAACTTTGTTTATTATTCATTTTAACTGACGGCAAAAGATATCGAAAATGTTATTCTCGTTAAATTCTGCTTCTGCAAATTTCTTTTAACCCCAATTTATTCTCTACATAAAAAATCGAGGATTTTCATCCTCGATTTTCAGCCGATGCCTCAAAGCATCTTCTTATTCAAATATTTCAATTCTCTCTGTTCCGTCCTGAACCCTTGCAAAAATCTGCTTTCTGTGAATGTCTGCGTCGTCAGCAGATACATTTCCCAAATACTTGCAAAGTTCACCTACAACAACATCAGGCTTTAAGTTCCGCTCTCCCCCTGCATCAAGGCAAAGCCTTAAAGAAAGTTCCTTCTCATCTGCGCTTAAAATTTCCCACGCCTTTAAATATTCAAAGATATTAACAGGCTTATCTATCTTCTTTTTTGTCTTTTTCATAACGATAACTTCACTCTGACCAAAGAAGCTTTTAACCTTATCTTCATCTATCTTTTCGTCTGAATAAAGGGTTACCTCATATTCTGCCCTGACAATGTCAGCAGCTTTGCAAACTATATCACCTGTTGATATAACGCGAACATCAGGAGGAAGGTTTAAGTTTAACGCCTTTGTTATTTCTTCGTCTGTTACCTTTCCGTCGACAAAGCATATATCAACTGCTTCACACTCACTCGTAACCCCTACAGGTAAAGGGAGTGAAAAGGTCATCTTCTGATGTGGGTTAAACCCTTGTGAATACTCAACGGGAAGCCCGCTCCTCATAATAGACCTTTCAAAGCATCGAAGCAAATCAAGATGGGATATATACTTTGCCATATTCATTTTAGTAAAACGTACACGTCTTTTACTCAAAGCAAACACCCCTTCCGAACTGTGCCGCACCGCAAGATGCACAACCTTCACGACAAGATGCTGTTGTTTCTCCTCTGTATGCCTTTTTATGTTCCTCTATCAAGAACTCCTTACTAACCCCGATATCTGCATAATCCCAAGGCAAAATCTCATCATATGGGATTTTTCTTAGGGCATAGAATTCAGGGTCAATTCCGTTTTCTTTAAAGGCTTCCATCCACTTGTCATAATCAAAAAAGTCAGACCAACCATCAAACTTACAACCCTTTTCAACTGCAGTAATCAAAACTTCGCCCAAACGTCTGTCGCCCTTTGCAAAAACTTCTTCCAAAAAGCTTACATCGCTTTCGTGCCAGTTATAGACAATCTTTCTGTTTGTAATGCTCTTTTTAAGCATATCCGCTTTCTTTTCCATATCAGAAATTCTGTTCTGTGGCTCCCACTGGAAAGGTGTAAACGGCTTTGGCACAAAGAAAGATGTGCTTACTGTTACGGATACGCTTCTTCCCTTTCTCTCCTCGATTGGTATGTCATAATATGACTCAATAACCTTTTGAGCAAGCTCGCCTATACCTAAAACATCCTCATCTGTTTCAGTTGGCAAGCCTAACATAAAGTAAAGCTTAATTCTGTTATATCCACCACGGAAAGCTATCCCTGATGTTCTTATTAAATCTTCTTCTAAAACATTTTTATTTATAACATCGCGAAGTCTTTGTGTTCCTGCTTCCGGGGCAAAGGTAAGACCACTCTTTTTAACCTTTTGAACCTTTTCCATAAGCTCCATAGAAAAGTTATCTACACGGAGTGATGGAAGAGAAAGGCTAATCCTCTTATCAACAGTTATCTCTAAAAGATTGTCAATAAGCTCCATAAGTTCTCTGTAGTCACTTGTGCTGAGAGATGCTAAAGACATTTCTTCATATCCGGTTGCATTAATTGAATTTTCAGCAACCTTTACAAGCTTTTCTTTTGACCTTTCTCTCACAGGCCGATAAATATATCCTGCCTGACAGAATCGGCAACCTCTTATACAACCGCGGAAAAGCTCGAGCATAATTCTGTCGTGAACTATATCACCAAAAGGAACAATGAGCTTTTCAGGGATATAAGTGTTATCTAAATCCTTTATTATTCTCTTTTTAACTTTTTTAGGAACGCCCTCTCTGTTTGGTTCAAATGATTTTATCGTATTATCCTCGTTAAACTCAACAGTATAGAAAGATGGCACATAGATACCCTGAATTTTTGCTATCTTTTCAAGATATTCTTCTCTTGTTCCCCCATCATTACGCCATTCCTTATAGGCATCCATTATCTCACTGTTAACCTCTTCGCCCTCTCCCAATATAAAAAAGTCAACTATATCAGATAAAGGTTCCGCGTGATAAGCACAAGGCCCTCCGCAACAGATAAACGGGTCCCCCTCTCCCCTTTCTCTTGTGCGAAGGGGAATATCTGCAAGGCAAAGCATATTCACAATATTTGAATAGCTCATCTCATACTGCAGGGTAAATCCAACCATATCAAAATCCCTGACAGGAGTATAGCTTTCAAGGGATAAAAGGGGAATATTTTCCTTTTCCATTTCCTTTTCCATATCATCCCATGGGGCAAAGACGCGTTCACACACAGTGTCCTCTCTCTCGTTGAGCATATGGTATAAAATCTTCATACCCAAATGAGACATTCCCACCTCATACACATCAGGAAAGCAAAAAGCAAAGGACATCATATCATCTGTCCATTCCTTATGGATGCTTCCAAATTCATTTCCTATATATCTTGTAGGCTTTTGAACCCTTTTAAGACAAGCCTCCAATTTCTTCTTATACATACAATTCCTCCGACCTTAAAGCGATATAGCTATGATACACTATTTTATGTAATTTTGCAAGCATAATCAGGATTTTTCTAAAATAAAATATTTATATAAAACCAACTTACGAAGGGATAGATAATATGTCAGAAAAACAGATAAATTCAGAAAAAAGCAGCTTCTTTAAGAGAATATTGTTTCTCCTTTTAAGACAAACTGTTGCTGCCCTTATATGTTTATGTATAGCTTTAGGATTAAAATTCTCAAACAACAGTTTTTTAAACAATTGTGGAAAGGCTTTAAACCTAGCCATAAACCACAACCCGGGATGGGAGGAAACAGTTAAGGATGCATTTTATAATTTAAAAAACCCACCGTCGGAGAAGGAAGTTAAATGAATAAATTTTTCATAAACCTCGGTTCATTTTTTAAAATACATATTCTTTTCTTTCCTCTTCTTGCCGCAAGCATTTTGGGGAATTATTTTGAAAGCTTTATAGCAGCATACATATCCGCCCTTATCCATGAATTCGGGCATATTATTACTGCAAAGCTGACAGGCGTTAAAATTTCACATATTGAAATTCTTCCCTTTGGAATTTGCGGAAAACTCAATGACAGCCTGATCAAAAGCCCTGACAAAGAAGTTTTAATAGCAATATCAGGCCCTTTTTTAAGCTTTTTTCTTGCTTTATTGATATATCTTTTAAAACCATATATTCCACAGGATATATTCTGTTGCATATTTCCTCTTAACCTTTTATTGGGCATTGTTAATCTGATTCCCGTTCTACCTTTGGATGGTGGGCGGATATTAAAGGCACGACTGACTAAAAGTTTAGGTACAATTCCCGCTTTAAGAATATGTTTATTTATCTCATATGTGTTTACATCCATAATAATCTTCATATCAGTATATGGTCTTATTACTTCTTCTTTTAATTTTTCGCTTATACTAATATGTTCGTTTTTGCTTGGAAGCCTGTGCATAGAGCAAAAATCCGTTTCAAAAGCAGTTGTATCAGAAATGATTGGATATAAAGAAAAACTTAATGAAAACAATTTTAACAAAGCACAAATTATAACTGCCTTTTCCTCAACACCTGCAAGAAAGATACTGAAAAAACTCTCATATGACAGATATTATATAGTATATATTCTTGACAAAAATTTAAAAATTAAAAAAGCTGTAACCGAGGGAGAAATTATAGAAGCACTAACTAAAAAGGGAGTTAAAATCTGTCTTGACGAAATATGAAAAATCTCTTGAAATCTTGTCCGAATTATGTTAAAATAGAAGCAGGATTTGAAAAACGGAGGATGTTAATATGAAAAAATTAATCAGTTTAATGATTGTTGCTTGCGTTCTTATGTGTTCTTTAAACGCATTTGCAGTTGCTGAAACAATTGTTATAAATGGCGAAGCTGTAACTATTCCTGCTGATATGGGTACAATTTGTGAAAAAGATGACAGAACTTTTGTTCCTATCCGCTTTGTTTCAGAGTATTTAGGATGCACAGTTAACTATCAGGAAACTACCCATACAAATGACGGAAAGTCCGAAGTAAAAGCTACTGCCACCATCACAAATGCTGATAAGTCATTATCATATTTTGTAACCGTTGGCGACAACAAGCTTTATACAATAGGTCCTGCTATCAATATCATCGAAATGGACACAAAGATTTTTGTTAAAGACGAAGAGGACAGAATGTATATCCCTGTTCGTTTCTTCGCAGAAGCTATGGGTTACACAGTTGGCTGGGATGATGCTACTCAGACAGTTACTTTAGCCAAAGCATTATAATCGAAGGGATTTATTCACATGAAAAGATTTTTTGGCTTATTTTTAACTTTTACTTTATTGGTTTGTTCTATGTCAGTATTTGCTGCAGCTAATGTTATTAAAATCAACGGCACACCTGCAGAAATCCCTGACGGTATGGGTTCTATCCGCGAGATGGATGACAGAACTTTCGTTCCTCTTCGTTTCGTATCTGAATTTTTAAACAATACAGTTCAGTTTGACGAAGCAACAAAAACTGCTTTTGTAGGCTCTCCTGAAACTATTTTATTAGTTCAGAGCGGAAACAACCTTTTATATGTTGTTTCAAACGAAACAGGTGAAACAAAGACAATAAAGATGGACACAGCGGCATTTATTGACGATGCAGAGGGCAGAACATATGTTCCTGTTCGCTTCTTGGCTGAAGCTCTTGGCTACACAGTTGGCTGGGACGAAGCTACACAGACAGTTACACTTGATAAAGCTTAATAATCTTAAACATTTAAAGCCTCACCATTTGGTGAGGCTTTTTTGTATTTATACAAATAAATGTAATAAAACCTCTTGATTTTTGTAAATTAAATATGTTGTCTTATATATGATTATGTGATAAAATATCATCTTGTGAGTTTAAAATCGGAGGTGTATAAAATGTCGTTTTTATCTGATATTATGACTTTTGTAAAGCGAAACGCTGTTATGGTTATCGCTTTCTTTGCGGCACTTATTACATCTTTTTTTATACCTGTTGACAAAGAATATTTAAGATACTTTGACTTAAAAACACTCTCTTGTCTTTTCTGCGTTTTAGCAGTTGTATGTGCCCTTAAGAATATCAGCTTTTTCTATCTCATTGCTTGCAAGATAGTACAAAAGTTCAAAAACGCAAGGGCATCTGTTTTGGCCCTTGTTTATATCACCTTTATCGGTTCAATGCTTATTGCAAATGATATGGCTCTTTTAACATTTCTGCCTCTTGGCTATATTGTGCTCACAACCACAAAGATGGAAAAATACATGGCATTTACTTTTGTTATGCAAAACATTGCCGCAAATTTAGGTGGTATGCTTACCCCATTCGGCAATCCACAAAACCTTTATTTGTACACAAAGTTCAATATCCCGAATATGGAATTTGTTTCGATAATGCTTTTGCCTTTTCTGATTTCTGTTTTTATTATAACGGTTTGTTGCCTTATATTCGTAAAACCTGAAAAGCTTTTTATAAAAGACGAAAAAATAAATCTTGACCCAAAGAAGACAATTATATACCTTCTTTTATTTACTTTATCAATTGCAATTGTTTTCAGAACAATTCCTTACGTGGTTGGTCTTATTGTTATTCCTTTAGTGCTGTTGTTTATGGACAGAAAGGCTTTTAAAATGGTTGACTACCCTCTACTTATGACATTTGTATTTTTCTTTATCTTTGCAGGAAACATGGCAAGAATTGACTTTGTGAGAGAGTTTTTCTCTATGCTTCTGCAAAAGAACACTCTTTTATTCAGCGTTCTTTCCTGCCAGGTTATAAGCAATGTTCCGTCCGCTATCTTGCTTTCACAGTTTACTGCTGATTACCAAAGTCTTTTAATCGGTGTGAACATCGGCGGTGTCGGTACATTAATTGCATCTCTTGCAAGCCTTATTACATTTAAGGAATATGTAAAGCACAACCCAAATAAAACAAAGTATTATATTTCAGTTTTTTCAGCCTTTAACTTTGGCTTTTTAATAGTATTACTTATCCCAATGCTGATAATATAAAAACGCACATCAAAAAGATGTGCGTCTTTTAATATTCACTTTTTACCTTTCCCACATTTACAGAACGTACTTTTTCGCGCAAGGGAAGAATCATTGATGGATTAACTGAAAATTCATCTACTCCCATTTTAAGAAATGTTTCTGTCATTGAAAGGTCTGCCGCTATCTCTCCACATATACCACACCATATCCCCTCTTTGTGTGCATTGTCAACTGTCATTTTTATCATTCTCATTATCCCTTTATGTTTTGGTTTATAGAACCTTTCAAGCAAAGGATTTTGTCTGTCTGTTGCCAGGGTATATTGGGTTAAATCATTTGTCCCTATACTGAAAAAGTCAACCTCTTTTGCAAGTATATCGCTTATCATTACTGCTGCAGGGGTTTCTATCATTATTCCAAATTCAATATTTTTATCAAACAATATATTTTCACTTAAAAGCTCTCTCTTAACATCTTCTATTATTTCTTTTACCTCACAGACCTCGTCTTCAGAGGTTATCATAGGTATCATCAATGAAAGCCTGCCATAATTTGAAGCCTTGAGAATTGCTCTTATCTGCATCTTAAAAACTTCCTTACGGGAAAGACAAATTCTCACCGCGCGAAAGCCTAATGCAGGGTTTTCTTCCTTTCCAAGGTCTAAATAATCTATGCTTTTATCTGCTCCTATATCCAAAGTTCTTATGATTACCCTTTTACCCTGCATATTTTCGGCAACGAGCTTATATGCCTTAAACTGTTCTTCTTCAGTCGGATATGTGTTTCTTTCAAGATATAAAAATTCACTTCTGAAAAGACCTATTCCCCCTGCATCGTTTTCGATTACAGAATCTAAATCATCAGGCGTTCCTATATTGGCATATACCTTAACTTTCTTTCCATCAACCGTAATATTATCCATTCCAACAAGAGTTTTAAGCTTTTCCATGTGATGCTTAATCTCGCTTTTCTTCTTTTCTGCTTTTTCTAGAGCCTCTTTATCAGGTTCTATATACAATGTACCATTGTCACCATCTGCTATTGCAAGGCTCCCGTTGTATGCATCTGTCAACTTATCTCCAAGCCCAACTATAGCAGGGATGTTCATAGTTCGTGCAAGAATAGCAGTATGAGATTGTGCCGACCCATATCTTGTCACAAAGGCTAAAACCTTTGACTTATCCATCTTTACAGTTTCGCTGGGAGATAAGTCATCTGCACATATTATAAGACCATTGTCATCAGGAATGTTAGGAAGAGCTGTTTCTCCGTTTGTTAAAATACATAAAATACGTTGAGTTATATCCTTAATGTCAGCAACACGACCATTCATATATTCATCATCCATCTGAAGGAGCATAGATATAAGATTTTTTGACACAATATCTGTGGCATATTCTGCATTGCATCTTTCCCTCTCGATACACTTTATTATCTCGCCTGAAAAATCTTCTGCCTCTACCATCATTTTATGAACTTCGAATATCTCGGCGCTTTTTTCGCCTGCCTCAATTTCAGCCTTTTTCTTTAATGCGTCAAGTTCTTTAACAGTATCCTCTGCTGCTTTTTTATATCTTACAACCTCTCCCTCTGTATCATCTACTGTGATGCGGTTTATATCTATTCTGCTTTTATTTAAAAAGAAGAGCTTGCCTACAGCCAAACCACCTGACACGCCGTTTCCGTAAATCTCAATCATTTTGCACACACTCCTTTTAAGGTCTTTTTTTATTTTCTGCAAAGAACCCAAAAATATGCATAAAAAAGGGTATTTTGACCTAAGTCAAAATACCCTTTTAATTCCGAATCATATTAGTAGTTTTCTTTTCTTACTTCAAAGAAGCTCTGTGGATGAGCACATACAGGACAAACTTCAGGAGCCTTTTTGCCCATTACAAGGTGTCCACAGTTACGGCATTCCCACATTGTTTCTTCTGCCTTTTCAAAGACTGCCTTCATTTCAACATTGTTTAAAAGCTTGCGATATCTTTCTTCATGAGATTTTTCAATTTCTGCAACCTTTTTAAACTGTTCAGCAAGAGCTGTGAAGCCTTCTTCTTCAGCATCCTTTGCAAAACCTGCATACATATCTGTCCATTCGTAGTTTTCGCCTTCAGCCGCATGGAGAAGGTTCTTTGCTGTATCAGAAATTCCGCCGAGCGCCTTAAACCAAAGCTTTGCGTGTTCCTTTTCGTTGTTAGCTGTTTCTTCAAAGATTGCAGCTATCTGCTGATATCCTTCTTTCTTTGCAACTGATGCAAAGTATGTGTACTTGTTTCTTGCTTCACTCTCACCTGAGAAAGCCGCCATTAAGTTTTTTTCTGTTTTTGAACCCTTTAATTCCATTTCAAAAATCCTCCTTGATATATTAAATATTTAATTTTATCCTAAATAAAAATCCACAAGCAACATAAGACAAAATCCTGCAAGGAGTGCATATGTTGCACCTCTTTCTGACCCATGAGCATGGGTTTCAGGTATCATTTCATCGCTTATGATATAAAGCATTGTACCTCCTGCAAATGCAAGTGCAAAAGGAAGTATCGCAACCGATATACTTACTGCATAGTAACCAAGTATGGTTCCTATAACTTCGATTAAGCCTGTCATTGCCGCAATAGCCAACGTCTTTTTCCTGCTATATCCCATTGAAAGCATAGGAGCGATAATAACCATACCCTCAGGAATGTTCTGGAGGGCTATACCCCCTGCAATAGTGAGAGCCTCTGTCACGTTTCCGGAGCCAAAGCCAACCCCTGCCGCTATACCTTCAGGAAAGTTATGTATGGCAATAGCAAGGACAAAAAGCATCACGCTGCTTGCTTTTGCCTGTGGGTGACTTTCTGTATCCCCATCCATTTTATGAAGATGAGGCACTATCTTATCTATTATATTAAGAACAAAAGCACCGCAGAACACACCCAACACCGTTATCAAAGATGCAAATGTCCCACCACCCTCAATAGATGGAAGTATCAGACCGATAACTGCCGCCGCAAGCATTACTCCTGCCGCAAATCCTAATACGATATCGCTGAACTTATGTGAGATATTTTTAAAAATAAATCCGATTACAGCACCGATTAAGGTTGCACCGCCAACACCTATGGCAGTAAGCAAAACTATACTCATATTTTACACCAACCTTTAGCTTATAGGTTCAAAGTCCGATGCAGGATGCTTACAAAGCGGGCATACAAAATCATCAGGAAGCTCTTCTCCCTCATAGATATATCCGCATATCTTACATACAAAACCTTTTTTGCCCTCTGTTTCAGGCTTTGGCTTAACGTTATCTAAATAATATGTGTATGTCATTGTTTCAAGATTAGATAAAACTCTCGCCTCTGTAACACTGCAGATAAACATTCCGTGAGTGTCTAAATCAACATACTGCTCTACCTTAAGTGACATAAATGAGTTTATATACTTTGGCAGGAACACAAGACCGTTATCTGAACGCAAAACTTCCTTATCCTTAAACTTATCATTGTTTCTTCCGCTTGTAAAGCCGAATAACTCAAACACACTAAATGGTGCATCAACAGACAGACAGTTCACATTCATAACACCTGTCTGCTTTATAACATGATGAGAATAATTATCCTTATTTATTGTTACAGCAACACGATTAGGTGTATTTGTAACCTGTGTGATAGTATTAACAATAAGTCCGTTATCTTTCTTGCCGTCATTTGATGTTACAACATACAAACCATATCCGATTTTAAAGAGGGCAGTCAAGTCATTTTTGTTTGCTGTTTCATCGCTCTGTGCAAGGTAGTTTATGCAAAGTTCTTCTGCAAGGTTTTCGATTTCTTCCTTATTGTCCCCATCAATCGCTGACATAATGTGAACGTTATTTTCAGTATAGGTTAAGTTCTTACACTCTTCAAGCTTGCTCTTCATAACCTTGATGGCTCTTGGTGCCCAGCTTCCGTTTTCAATAAAGGTATTCATAAACGGGAAGATAGAGTTATTGTATGTTGTTGTAGCAAGTATAACCTTTCCATAACGGAATGCATCTTCCACTGCTTCTGCCATATCTGAGCGGGCAAGGTCGTTTACAACCACCTTTGGACAGTTCTTTTCGCGAAGCTTTTCCGCAAGAAGCTCTACTGCCTTTTTGGTGTTTCCGTAAACAGATGTATATGCAATCATTACCCCTTCACTTTCAACACCGTAAGATGACCATGTATTGTATAAGTCAATATAATAACCCAAATCCTCTGTAAGAACAGGTCCATGGAGCGGGCATATTTTTTCAATCTCAAGATTAGCCGCCTTTTTAAGAAGAGCCTGTACCTGACCGCCATACTTTCCAACTATGCCGATGTAATATCTGCGTGCCTCACAAGCCCAGTCCTCCTCCACATCAAGGGCACCGAACTTACCAAAGGCATCTGCAGAGAATAAAACCTTTTCATATGAATCATATGTGAGGATTACTTCAGGCCAGTGAACCATAGGTGCAGAAACAAAATTAAGTGTATGCTTACCTAAAGATAATGTATCCCCTTCGCCTACAATTATTCTTCTGTCCTCGTAATCTTCACCAAAGAAGTTTTTCATCATGGTAAAAGCTTTTTCTGATGCAACAATCTTTGTATCAGGGTATGACTTCATAAAGTTTGCAACGTTTGCTGAATGGTCAGGCTCCATATGCTGAACAATAAGGTAATCAGGGCTTTTGTCACCGATTACATTTTGAATATTATCTATCCATTCATGAGTAAACTTTAAGTCAACAGTATCCATAACTGCAATCTTTTCGTCAAGGATAATATATGAATTGTATGCCATACCGTTTGGCACAATGTACTGGCCTTCAAAAAGGTCTATTAAATGGTCGTTTACACCAATATATTTAATATCATTTGTAATTTCCATATACAAAAATCCTCCTGCTTAAATCAATTTAATTCTATAAAATATAATTACATATTTTGGTTAAAAAGTCAAGGGTTTACCATATAAATTCATCTGCAATATTTCTTATTTTTTCCTTTAATTTTTCTTTTATTCAGCTATCGGTTATATGAACCAAAAATATCACAATAAAATTTGACAAAATTTCACTGATGTGATAAAATTTATAGAATATATAAAATAGGATAATTATAGACATTAAAGGTATTACAGGAGGAAAAGATATGCAGTTTGTTATGGACAGCCTAAGCATAAATGAAAACGGACATTTGGCGATGAGTG
The DNA here is from genome assembly GCA_045614085.1 of Clostridia bacterium. Classification (GTDB taxonomy): domain Bacteria; phylum Bacillota; class Clostridia; order Monoglobales; family Monoglobaceae; genus UMGS1820. Next base: position 1,797 of record JAZLCI010000018.1, on the reverse strand, counting down.
GCTATGACCTTGTAGATATCGCAAAGGAGTTTGGTACTCCTGCATATGTTTTAGACGAAGATACAATCAGAAGAAATTGCAGAGCATACACAGAGTCAATAAAGAATCATTATGACGGAAACGGCAGAGCTATATATGCAAGCAAGGCTCTGTCCTGCAAGTATATGTATAAGCTTATAAACGAAGAGGGAATGGGTATTGATGTTGTATCCGGTGGCGAGCTTTATGCCGCTTTATCTGCAGGCTTCCCTGCTGATAAGATTTACTTTCACGGAAGCAACAAGACCCCTGATGAGTTAAAATATGCCATAGAAAGTAACGTTGGCAGAATAATGGTAGACAATGAATTAGAATTAACCCGCGTAAGTGAAATTGCAAAAGAACTTTCAAAGTGTGCAAACATTATTATAAGAATTACCCCCGGGGTTTCTGCCGATACTCACGACTTTATAAAAACAGGTGATATTGATTCAAAATTTGGTATCACATTGGAAAACGGTGAGGCAGAAAGAGTTGTAGCCCTTGCTGCAAAGACAGATAACGTATGCTTAAAGGGTATCCACTGCCATATCGGTTCACAGATATTTGATATTTATCCATTTGAACACGCAGCTGAAGTTATGATGTCCTTTATCAGCAACATCAAAGAAAAGTATGGCATCATCACAGAAGAATTAGACCTTGGCGGTGGTTTTGGTATCAGATATACAAATAATGATAACCCTGTAGGTCTTGGGGAATATATGAAAGACGTTTCCGTTGTTATAAAGAAAATAGCAAAAGAGAAAAACCTCGACTTACCTTTCATCATTGTTGAGCCCGGACGTTCTACTGTTGCAGAAGCAGGTCTTACACTCTATACAGTTGGCACAATAAAGGAAATCCCCGGCATCCGCACCTACGTTTCAGTTGATGGCGGTATGACCGATAACCCAAGATACATTTTATATGGAGCGAAATATACTGCTGTATCTGCAGAAAACCCAACTGCACCACAGAATAAGACAGTTACTATCGCAGGCAAGTGTTGCGAATCAGGCGATATGCTCGGAGAAAATATGCCGCTTAACGATGTTAAGACAGGAGAAATTCTGGCAATACTATCAACAGGCGCATACAACTACTCAATGTCAAGCAACTACAACCGCATTCCAAGACCGCCTGTAATTGTTATTAAAGACGGAAAGCCTGAAGTTGCTGTCCGCCGCGAAACTTATGAAGATATGTTAAAGTGTGATTTATACTAATCTTTATAAGACGAAAGGAAGAATGTTATGCTTTCATCAATCTTTATGAATTCGTCGCTTTCCTTTGGCGAAAAATTAGTATATGTTTTAATCAGTGCTTTTTGTGTGTTTTTGACCCTTACCGTGCATGAGGTTTTTCATGGGCTTTCAGCATACTGGATGGGAGACAAAACTGCAAAGGCGGCAGGAAGATTATCATTAAACCCTTTGCACCACCTTGACCCATTTGGTGCATTGTGCTTATTCCTCTTCGGTTTTGGCTGGGCAAAACCTGTACCAATAAACCCATGGAACTTTAAGCACAAGAAAGGCGGAATGGCAATTTCTGCTTTAGCAGGACCTTTGTCTAACTTTATTTTTGCATTTATAGCAGAGATTGGCGTGGTTGCATTAGGAAACCTTACTTTCTCATCAGACACAAGCTTTATATTCAAAGTGTGTGAGGTATCCTATATCATATGCACCTATCTTGCAATTTTAAATATAGGTCTTGGTTTATTCAACCTTATTCCTATACCACCACTTGACGGTTCAAAAATTCTTAATGCAA
>JAZLCI010000017.1:0-40901 GCA_045614085.1 Clostridia bacterium | reverse complement strand
CAAGCTTGCGCTTATCCACAAACTGATAAACAACGCCTTTTTCTTTTGCAAGGTTTCTGATAATCCCTATCTGTGTGTGGCGAAGCCCCTCCTGGATTAAAATTTTGTCAACCTCACGACCTGCCTCTAAAGCTTCAATTATGGGGTTTCTGCCATATATAATATCTTCGTTCATAGAAAATCTGCCTTTCTATATTTTATGGATTTTTTATTGTAAAATTCGAGATTGCTTCGTTTTACAAGATATAATTTGTAGGGAACAAATTTATCTGTTCCGCGGAATGCATAAATGCATTCCCTACATCGTATAACGATTACTTGTTTTAATTATTATATCATATTTCTGTTAATTGTGCAATGCTTTATATTTAAAGAACCTCAAAAATTTGCTTGTTATATTACATATATTGTGATATAATGATTATGTGTAAGTATGTTTAAATCAAAATGATAATTACATATTGTAGGAACGGATATTATCCACCGAAGACACTGTATAAAAACATTTAAAGAGGTGTAGTTATATGGGTAAAGCAATATTAGCAGCATTTATCACATTAGCTGTTGGCTTATTGACGATGAGCATATTTACAGGGGCAGTTGAAGTTGGAATTCTTGTTGCTGTTGCTGTAATGGGAGCTTTTATTATTTATTTTAATGAAAAACGGAAATAGACATACCTATACCTACATTAAAGGAGAAGCGTATGAAAAAAGCATATTAAGAAAGCAGACATAGTTATAACAGGCGAAGGTCGTCTTGACGGACAGTCATATATGGGAAAGGCACCAATAGGTGTTGCAAAGCTTGCTAAAAAATATGAAAAGCCTGTAATCGCTTTTTCGGGATGTGTAACCGATGATGCGGTTATATGTAACGACCATGGGATTGATGCTTTCTTCCCTATCTTAAGAACACTATGTTCTTTGGAAGAGGCAATGAACTGTGATAATGCATACAAAAACTTAAGAGATACAGTACATCAGGTATTCAGACTTATAAAGACGGATATATAAACAGTAATACGCGGAGAGATAAAAATGAAAAGGTTATGTATTATGTTATTTTGCCTGATAATAATCCTCTCGGGGTGCGGGCAAAAGACAGATAATAATGTGGATGTTAACAAAACAGATAAAGCTTTTTTGGAAGCAGGGGATGAATTTTCTGTTACAGGGATAGTCCAATACTCAGACGAGCCAAGCGATATCGGAAGAGAATATTGCTTTGTAACAGGAGATAAAAAGCTTGATTATGTCTATACAGATATATATGATGAAGAGTCAAAGTGGTCAAGCGAGGTCTTCTATACCCGTGGCGAAGACACAGAAATACTTAAGGAGTATGTGGGAGAAAAAGTAACAGTGTCAGGAACCTTTGATGCAGAGTGTCACGGAATACCATATATTACAGGGGTAGACGTTAAAGAATAAGAGGATAAACTAAAACAAAGGGGGTGTGTTTGATGAAAGAAACAACAGTATCAGTTTTTCAAAAGCTTTTGGTTATTATATTAGCTATTCTTATGTTTATGACTATGGTTCCCGTTGGTTTGTTCAACAGCGGAGATGAGCCAAGTCCTGAAGGTTCTTTTGTCAGATACCTTCCTGATTTAGAGGTTTATGCTACAAATGGCGATAAAAGAACAAGACAAGTAAGCAAGTATAAATCTGTTTACTATAAGTATAAAGTAGCTGACCTTTTGGAATTTGATGGGGATGAAATTAAGGAAATCTCTCTTCGTCTTGCCTTTTTAAAAGGAAGTGGAGAGAAAAACAATTCTGTGTATATAAGCACAATATTGCCTGAAAGTATTCCCGAAAATCCTTATGGAATAAGTATTGCAGGGGATAATCAGAATCAGATAGCAAAAATAAATCCTGATACATTTGGTGTTGAGGACTATCTTTTTGAAACAGATTTGACTGACTATGTTAAAAATGCAATCAGTGAGGGCAGAGAGGAAATAGGAATCAAGGTTTCGTCAGATAATGAGGTGCCTGTCCTTATGGCATCGGCAGAATATTTAGATGTTGCCTACAGACCTTGCCTTAAGGTTGTTACTGGCATTGCAGAAGATACTGATGCAGATACACTTAAAAAGGCGGAGCTTTATGAGGCTGTCTATGTGTCTGAAAAGGAAGGGGACAGAACAGGAAAGACCCTTGCTGAAAGGAATGGAATGCTTTCAGTCGGTGAGGGGAATGAGGCATATCTTCGTTTTTTAATAAACAAAAATGCTATAGTCGGAAGCCTTTACAGCGCGAGAATTTTGCTTAATGTAGGGAATGATGAAGATATATCAACTGTCAGGGTATATTCTATTAACAATGACCAGTGGACAAAGGAGTCTATTACATATAACCAAAGACCGCGAGGGGAAGAAAAGACCCTTAATTATACAAAGATAGGCAATGGATATGGAGTAATAGATGTAACACAACAGGTCTGCGAGGCAGTAAGCAACGGAATGTACGATATTACCTTCCGTTTAGTTGGCGTGAGCGAAAGTTCTGCAGTAAGCTTTTTCGGAAAGGGAGAAAAAGAGCCAAGACTTGTTTTAAAGGCTACAGATGATAAAAACATCGTCTGTGCATCAGAGGCGGCTTTAAATGCCCTTGGGGATAACACAGAGATATATGTAACAATGGATTTGCTAAGCTCCTACATAGCGGAAAACGGCGAAAGAGCAAAAATATCATGGAACGAATATGCAGAAGAAGAGTTGTCAGAAGATTTTCCAAGATATATAAACAAAGACGGAGAGATTAAGAGACCTGTATGGTTTGAAAATTCTGTCAAAACATTGGTTATGGCAGAAATTCAGGCAGGAGATTATGTAACAAAGAGGAGATATGAGCTTACTCTTCCTCCTGAAAAAAAGCCTGATTACACAGGCTATAAGTTCGAAAATTGTATAAATATAGGTAACAGTGACAGCGAAAGTACACAGAAGTTTGAATATGTAAATATGAGTGGGGTAAAACGACGTTGGGCAGATGGCAAGATATTTGCTTACCGTACCCCAGAAAAGGGAAGCAGTATGGTTTTAAACCTTGCGTGTTCACCATATGATAAAAACTATCTTACCTTCAAACTCTGGAGAGGTGATTATCCTTCCCCTGCAAATATCAATATAAAGCCTTATGGATATAAGGGCGAGGGAATGACAGTTCAAATCCCCGACTTTGAGGACGAGGAAGAGGGAGAAATTTTATATCTTACTTATGGTCTTCCTGAAGAATATACAAAAGGACAGCGGAGTGTAAGCCTTTGTGTAAGTTTTGACGGCTTTGAGGATGTACCCTCAAGGGGTATTTTTGGTGCGTTTATGACACAGAACCCTTACTTTGAACCAAAGCAGTTTGCAGAGTATGGCGAAGATATGACAAAATCCCTCGGTAATGATACAATAGATAAGTTTGTGAATCGTTTCCGTCGTTTGTTCAAGCTTGAAGATGAAGAAAAACCGGAGAATACAGATGATGATTCATATGTGATTACAGAGGGCAAGGAGAAAAATACCATTGTAGTTGCAAATGATGAGTTAAATATAGCTCTTAAAAAGAATGAAGATAACAAAACTATGGCAATATATCACAGAACGGGATATTATGACAGATATTGTGCCGATTGCCATATCGAAAGCAAAGATAAAGCAAGTATAATATCATATGGACCATATAAGATAATAATAAATTCTGATGAGAATAAAGACATCATTGTTGGAGAGTTAAACCTTGAATTATCAGGAATGTATAAGAATATGTCTGATGATGAATACTACGGCTTTTCAGATGGATGGCAGGAAGAAGACGATAGCGCTGTGCCTGAAAACAGAGTGGCTAAAAACGGAAAGGGCTTGAATGTACCCCCTGAAGCTGCTGTTATATTAAAGCAGGTAGCAGAGCCTGCCTTTAAGGGCGACTGGCGAGTGACAGGGGTCAACGGCAGAAGCGTTGATGGGATTTCTTTTGCTGATGTAGAAAAGATTGATGTTGTGTCCCTGAAAGCTGTTGGCGGTGTTGATGCAGGACTTGGCAAGATAAAAGTTATATGTCAGATTTATGAAGATGGAAAGCTTGTTGCGGCAGCTATAGAAAAAGCAGATGTGTTTGAGGGAATAGACAGATATAATATAAACTTTGGTAAAAGTATGTATATGAATAAAAACAGAAACATCAAAATATTTGTGATAAAGGATGGGGAGAATATGTGCAATATTCTTCCAAAGCTTGAACTTCCTATGTAGAAAAGGAGAAAGGTATGAAAAAAGACATAAAGACAAATGCAATGAGGATTCTTGAAAAAAACAAAATTGAATATAAAGAGCATTTGTATGAATGCAAGGAGTTTATGGATGGAGTATCCATTGCGCAAAAATTAGGTCAGGCACCTGAAAAAACTTTTAAAACCCTTGTAACAGTGGGAAAGAGTAAGAAATATTTTGTTTTTGTTCTTCCTGTTGCTGAGGAATTAAGCCTTAAAAAAGCTGCAACTTCAGTTGGTGAAAAATCGGTTGAAATGATATATGTAAAGGATATTACTGCGATTACGGGATATGTCCGTGGGGGTTGCAGTCCTATCGGTATGAAAAAGCAGTTTGAAACCGTGATTCACGAAAGCGCAAAGGATTTTGAAAACATTATGTTCAGCGGAGGAAGACTTGGGGCGCAGATAGAAATGAGCCCTGTAAGGCTGGCTGAACTTATTGATGCCAAATTTGCTGATATAATCCAATAAAAACCATTGTAATTTGTCAAATTTTCGCTTGACTATATATTGGGTATGTGCTATAATAGTTCAAATACATTTGAAAACAGAGCCGCTCGGCAGAGGTAATAATTTATCCCTTAAGCGGCTATTTTTTTAAACAGAAAGGGGACATAACATTTTGAGAAGTGATAAATTCGTAAAAGAAGGACTTACCTTTGATGACGTGCTTTTGATTCCACAAGAGGCTGATTTTCATCCAAAAGAGGCAGACCTTTCTACAAGACTTACAAACAAGATAAAGCTTAATATTCCTATTATGACCGCGGCAATGGATACAGTTACTGAATCCAATATGGCTATCGCTATTGCAAGAGAGGGCGGTATAGGTATAATTCACAAAAATATGACAGCTGAAGAACAGGCAAGTGAAGTTGACAAGGTAAAGAGAAGTGAACATGGTGTTATTGTTGATCCTTTCTATCTTTCACCTGAACATACTCTGCAGGATGCTGAAAATCTTATGGCAAAGTTTAAGATTTCAGGTGTTCCTATTACAGAGGGTAAGCAGTTAGTTGGTATTTTGACAAACCGTGATTTAAAGTTTGAAACTGACTACACAAAGAAGATTAAAGAGTGTATGACAAAGGAAAACTTGGTTACTGCTCCTGTTGGAACAACACTTAAAGATGCAAAGGAAATCTTACGTCAGAATAAGATAGAAAAGCTTCCTATCGTTGATGATAAGGGCGAGCTTAAGGGTCTTATCACTATAAAGGATATAGAAAAGGCAGTTCAGTATCCAAACTCTGCAAGAGATGAAAACGGTCGTTTGCTCGTTGGTGCGGCTTTAGGTGTTACTGCTGACGTTTTAGACCGTGCAGAAAAGTTGGTTGCAGCAAATGTTGACGTTGTTGTTTTAGACTCTGCTCACGGACATTCACACAACATTGCAAACTGCTTAAAGAAGATAAAGGAAAGATTCCCTGAACTTCAGGTTATTGCAGGTAACATTGCTACTGCAGAGGCTGCTGAATTCTTAATCAAGGCTGGCGCAGATGCAATTAAGGTAGGTATTGGTCCTGGTTCAATTTGTACAACACGTGTGGTTGCAGGTATCGGTGTTCCCCAGATTACTGCTATCAATGATGTTGCACAGGTTGCAGAGAAGTATGGTATCCCTGTTATTGCAGACGGTGGTATCAAGTTCTCAGGTGATATTGTTAAGGCTATTGCTGCAGGTGCAAACACAATAATGGTAGGTAGCCTTATCGCAGGTTGTGAAGAAAGCCCCGGTGACAGCGAAATGTATCAGGGACGTCAGTTCAAGGTATATCGTGGTATGGGTTCACTTGGCGCTATGAATAAGGGTAGCAGTGACAGATACTTCCAGGAAGGCAATAAAAAGCTTGTTCCTGAAGGCGTTGAAGGTAGAGTTCCTTATAAGGGTGCTGTATCTGATACAATTTATCAGTTACTTGGCGGTCTCCGTGCAGGTATGGGTTACTGCGGAACAAGAACCATTCAGGAGCTTATTGAAAACGGTAAGTTCGTTAAGATTACAGGTGCAGGTCTTAAGGAAAGTCATCCACATGACGTTCATATTACAAAGGAAGCACCAAACTACACAACATCTGTTTAATATTAAAGTCCCGACACAAATATTGTGTCGGGACAAGCTTTTTTATGACAGAAGAAATTTAATATAAAAGGGTTGATTTTTTTTAAGAATTAGTGTAGAATAGTACATAGTAATATTAAATTAGAAATTTTATGCAAAATAAGAGGAGGTTTCACCAATGATAAGTGCAGGTGATTTTAGAAACGGACTTACTTTTGAGTACGAAGGAAACGTATATCAGGTTGTTGAATTTCAGCATGTAAAGCCTGGTAAGGGTGCTGCTTTTGTTAGAACAAAGATGAAGAATGTTGTTACAGGCGGCGTTGTAGAGCGTACATTTAACCCAACTGAAAAGGTTGAGCAGGCTCATATTGACCGTAAGGAAATGGAATATTTATACGAAGACAGCGGTCTTTACTATTTCATGGATCAGGAAACATATGAACAGACACCTCTTAGTGCTGATCAGTTAGGCAGCGCACTTGACTTCATACTTGAAAATATGACAGTTAAAATTCTTTCATACAAGGGCAACGTATTTGCAGTAGAACCACCTACAACAGTTGAACTTAAGGTTACTGAAACAGAACCTGGTGTTAAGGGTAACACTGCTACAAACGTTACAAAGCCAGCTATTGTTGAAAGTGGTGCAAAGGTTATCGTTCCTATGTTTGTTAACGAAGGTGACGTTATCCGTATCGACACAAGAACAGGCGAATATCTCGCAAGAGTATAAGACTATTATTTTATTAGCCGATAAATCGGCAGATTGGAGAACATTATGTCAGAATATACAGAACGCGCTTCTTATTTAAGAGGTTTAGCAGACGGACTTAAGCTTGATGTTGAAAAACCAGAAGGTCAGCTTATTGATGAGCTTATCAGCCTTGTTGGTGATTTAGCTGCTGAGATCGAAGCTTTAGATGATGAACAGGCTTTTGTTGCTGATAAGATGGACGAGCTTGAAGAAGTAATTGATATTATCAGCGAAGATATCTACGATGATGGATGTGACTGTGGATGCGACTGTGACTGTGACTGTGATTGCGATGATGAGGATTTATACACTCTCTTATGCGACAAGTGCGGTGCAGAAATTGATTTCACAGACGAAGATTTAGATGATATCGTAGGCGGAGATTTCATCTGCCCTGAATGTGGCGAAGCTATCGAGCTTGATTTTGATGAATGTGACTGCGGTTGCGACTGCGAACACTAAAATTAAAAAATGATTTTTAAAATGACACCTTTTAAGGTGTCATTTTTTTGTATGTAAGTGTTATTAGGCAAATTGTAGGGGATGCATTTATGCATCCCGCCTCGGTACGGATGAATCCGTACCCTACAAATGCAAATTAACGACACCGTGTAGGGCGTGACGACCCGGCACGGCGAACAACGGCAGAAAGTGGGATTGCCCCACAAATTGCATATTTTTGAAAAAGTATCCGGCTTCGAAGACAGAGTATATCTATTCAAAACGGTAACAGCGGCAGAAAGAGGCTTCTGCCTCCAAAATAGCATATTTTAGCTAGTTTTTTATAGAAAATGGCTTGCTTTTTTATAACGGATGATATAAAATTGAAGTAACATATAGTTTTGGTCTTGAAAATTTAAAAATAAATGGAGTATGAGATTATGAAATTAGGAGTAATGAATCCCGTTTTAAACAAGTATGGTTTTGAGGATGCATTAAAGTATTTAAACAGCCTCGGCGTAGATACCATCGAAATCGGTGCAGGCGGCTATCCCGGTGATAACCACTTAAAGCCACAGGAGTTAATCGGCAACCCTGAAAAGATTAAGGAGTATAAGGAGCTTTTAGCAAAGTATGAAATCGAAATTTCAGCTATCAGCTGTCACGGTAACGCCCTCCATCCACAAAAGGAAATCGCTGAAAAATTCCATAACGAATTTAAGAACGCAATTCTCGCAGCTGAAGCTTTAGGGGTTAAAACTATTATCGGCTTCTCGGGTTGCCCCGGTGACTGTGAAAATTCAAAATATCCAAACTGGGTTACTTGCCCATGGCCTGAAGACTTTTTGGAAATTTTAGACTGGCAGTGGAATGAAAAGGTTATTCCATACTGGAAGGAAATGGCGAAGTTTGCAAAAGAGCACGGTATAGAAAAGATTGCATTTGAAATGCATCCGGGCTTTGTTGTATATAACCCTGAAACACTCTTGAGATTAAGAGAAGCAGTTGGCGATATCATCGGCGCAAACTTTGACCCAAGCCACCTCTTCTGGCAGGGAATTAACCCTGTTTCTGCTATCAAGGAATTGAAGGGTGCTATCTATCACTTCCACGCAAAGGACACAAAAATTGACGAGAGAAACACAGCGGTTAACGGTGTCCTTGATACAAAGGGTTATGGTGAAATTCTTGATCGCTCATGGGTGTTCAGAACAGTTGGCTACGGCCACGGCAAGGAAGTATGGAACGATATGATCAGTATGTTAAAGACTGTTGGCTATGACGGTGCAATCTCTATCGAGCACGAAGACGGTCTTATGTCACCAAAGGAAGGTCTTGAAAAGGCTATCGAATTCTTAAAGGAAGTTTTAATCTACGAAGCTCCCGGTGAGATGTGGTGGGTATAATCCTGCTTTAGACGAGGTGAGCTATAATGAAGGTATATACAGCTGCAATATTGGGATACGGCGGAATGACAGGTCATCACGAAAGGAAATTGAAGTAGATACAGGTAAGCCGGTAATTACATCAAAAAATGCAAGTGAATTAAACCATGTTGTTGCAAATGTTGAATCGTCACTTACAGAGTCGGGAATATCAAGCAAAATGGAAATAAGCCATTTGAGTAGTCCAAATGCATGGGAGTGGTTTAAAAGTGTTTCGGCAGATATCTGGACAATTGCAAACAATCATATTTTAGATTGTGGGGAAAGCGGAATGACGGATACAATTGACGCTGCCAAAAAATGTGGAGCAGTTACTGTAGGTGCCGGAAAAAACATTGATGAAGCGTCAAAATACATAACACTTGATGTTGAGGGCGGAATCGGGATTTTTGCGGTTACTTATAAAAGAGCAGAGTTTATAAGAGCAACCGAAAATGCGCCGGGATGTTATTGTTAAGGATACGGAACCAGCAGATACCAGTTTCTACTTATTTTGGAGAAAATAGAATATTATTAGATATAATAAATTCTTCTTTTAATTTGACATGAACTTAAAAGAATGTCGAATATTGTTAAAATCAAAAAGCCTGTTGTATATTATGGCTCATCTATTACACAGGATGGCTGTGTATCAAGACCCGGAATGTCATACCAGGCGATTTTATCAAGAAAGTTTAACTATGATTATATAAATCTCGGCTTTTCAGGAAATGCTAAAGCAGAGGATGAAATGATTGACTATATAAAGAATATGGATATGTCAATATTTGTTTATGACTATGACCACAATGCACCAACGGTTGAACATCTTAAAAACACCCACGAAAAAATGTTTAAAGCCATAAGAGAAGCACAGCCTGAACTTCTCATAATTATTATGCCAAGACCAAAAGGAAAGCTTAATGACGTAGAAATTGAAAGACATAATATTGTTGAAGAAACCTATAAGAATGCAGTTAAAAACGGAGATAAAAATGTTTATTTTATAAGCAGTGATGAGCTTACTGCCCTGTGCGGAAATGAAGGCACAGTCGACAGCACACATCCTACTGATTTTGGCTTTGCCTCAATGGCAATGGCTGTGGGAAAGGTGTTTGAGAAGATAGAAGAAAGGATGATATAATGGGATATAAAGCAGATGAAAAAAGATATGAAAAAATCGAATATAATAAGTGTGGAGAAAGCGGACTTAAGCTCCCTGCAGTATCCCTTGGCTTATGGCATAACTTCGGTGATACAGGGAGCTTTGAGAATATGTGCAATATGTGCTTTACCGCCTTTGATAATGGCATCACTCACTTTGATATTGCAAACAACTACGGTCCCGAGGCAGGGAGTGCAGAAAGAAACTTCGGCAAAATTTTGAACGACCATATGAAAAGTTACCGCGACGAAATGATTATAAGCACAAAAGCAGGATATTATATGTGGGAGGGACCTTACGGTGACTTCGGCAGCAGAAAATATCTTATGGCAAGTCTTGACCAGAGCTTAAAGAGGCTTAATATGGACTATGTTGATATATTCTATCATCACAGAATGGACCCTGACACGCCACTTTATGAAACGATGTGGACCTTAAATGACATTGTAAAAAGCGGTAAGGCGTTGTATGTTGGCCTTTCAAACTATGATGGAGAAACAATGAAAAAGGCGGCAGATATTTTAAACGAGCTTCATTGCCCGTTTGTGATAAATCAGAACAGATATTCTATCTTTGACAGAAAAGTGGAAAAGAACGGAATATTGGACGCCGCAAATTCTTATAAAAAGGGAATGATAATATTCAGTCCCCTTGCCCAGGGACTTTTAACAGAGAGATATTTAAAAGGCATCCCTGATGACAGCCGAGTTAAAACAGACGGAAGATTTTTAAACGAAAAATCTATTTCTGATGAGGTTCTTGTAAAGATTAAAAAGCTTGATGAAATAGCAAAAAAACGAGGACAAACCCTTGCACAGATGGCACTTTCATGGGTGTATAGCAAGGAAGAGGTAACAAGTGTTTTAATCGGTGCGTCAAAGCCTGAACAGATACTTGAAAACTTAAAAATGGCAGAAAATACACAATTTACCGATGAAGAGCTTTCTGAAATAGATAAAATTGCACTTTAACAAAGGAGGATAGGTATGAAGTTTCATCACATTTCTTTAAGAGTAAAGGATTTTGAAAAATCCTTTAAGTTTTATACTGAACTTGTTCAGTTAAAGGTGGAAAAACAGTTTTCTGCCAATGGTGGAAACATTGCATATTTGGCAAACGCTGAGGGCGAAACAGAGGTTGAAATAATCTGTATGCCTGAGGGTCAGACCTTTGAGGGAAAGGGTATGTTCTTATGCTTTGCAACAGATGATTTGGAAACTGTTCATAAGAGAGCGAAAGATATGGAATACAATCCATCAGACATCCGTCAGCCTGAACCTGATGCAAAATATTTTTATGTTTATGACCCTGACGGAGTTTCCGTTCAGTTCAGGGAATATAAGTAATAAGGAGTGGTACATATGATAAAGGAATTATCTCAAAGAGCATTAAATATTATCAAAAAGATGCAACAGAACGAGCTTACTGAAAGTGTAATCTACAGAGAAATCGCAAAGTTTGCAAAGGGTGAGGAGAATAAGAAAACCCTTTTAAGATTAGCTGATGAAGAAAAGGCTCATTATGAAATCTGGAAGAAGTACACAGGAATTGAAATGAAGCCTCAAAAGGGCAAGATATTTAAGTTTAAGCTTCTTGCAAGGATTTTAGGCTTCACCTTTGCGGTAAAGTTAATGGAAAACGGTGAAGAGGGAGCACAAAAGGAATATGCATACCTCAAAGAAGAGGTAGAGGAGAGCGTTCATATCAGAGAACAGGAAGAAGAACACGAGCATGCTCTTCTTGAAATCCTCGACGAGGAACGTCTTCAGTATGTTGGCAGTATGGTTTTGGGTATGAATGATGCATTGGTTGAGCTTACAGGTTCACTTGCAGGTTTTACCTTTGCAATGCAGAACACTCGTCTTATTGCCCTTTCAGGCCTTATTTTAGGTATTTCTGCAACAATGTCAATGGCGGCAAGTGAATTTTTAGCCGCAAAGAGCGAGGGCAGAAACGATGCCTTTAAGTCCTGCTGTTATACAGGTATTGCTTATCTTATAACTGTTGCCCTTTTGATACTTCCGTATCTTCTTTTGGGTAACAGCCAGTATATGCTTGCTCTCTTTGTTATGATAGCAATGGTTGTTTTGATTATTGCAGGGTTTACATACTACATATCTGTTGCAAAGGGCGAAAAGTTCAAGCCAAGATTTTTAGAGATGACAATTATCAGCATCAGCGTTGCAGTAATCTCATTCTTTGTTGGTATCCTTGCAAAGATGTTCCTTGGAGTAGATATTTAAGGAGGAAATACCATGTGGTTTATATTAGCGCTTTTGTCGGCAGTATTCGCCGCACTTACATCTATTCTTGCTAAAATCGGTATAGATGGAGTTAACTCAAACCTTGCAACAGCCATAAGAACAGTTGTAGTTGTGTTTATGGCGTGGGGAATGGTTTTTATCACCAATGCTCAAAAAACTATAACAGAAATAAGCGGAAAGAGCTGGCTGTTTTTAATCCTTTCAGGGCTTGCAACAGGTGCATCGTGGCTCTGTTATTATAAAGCCTTGCAGATGGGAGATGCATCAAAGGTTGTGCCTGTTGATAAGTTAAGTGTTGTTATCACATTGATTTTAGCCTTTGTTTTTCTTCATGAACAGTTTACCGCTAAATCTGTGCTTGGGTGCATATTGATAGGCTTAGGCACTTTGGTTATGGTTTTGTAGGATAAAAAAATAAAAATTACACAAAATAACCCTCAAAGAAAGAGGGTTATTTTTATGTGTACAGCAATATGGCAGGGAAGATACTTTGGCAGAAATTTAGATTTTGAACATACTTTTGGAGAAAAGGTGACCATAACACCAAGGAACTTTAAATTTTCGTTTACCAATGGAAAAGAGAATAAAAATCATTATGCCATAATAGGTATGGCTCTTCCTTTTAATGATTATCCATTATATTTCGATGCCACTAATGAAAAAGGCTTAAGTATGGCAGGGCTTAACTTTCCTGGTGATGCAGTGTATAATCAAAGGATGAACGAAAAGGAAAACGTGGCATCCTATGAGCTTATACCATACATTCTCTGCAGTTGTAAGTCTGTCTGCGAGGCAGAGGAAATGCTGAAAAATATAAATATAACAGATGATGCCTTTGATGAAAGCATGAAGCCAACACCCCTTCACTGGATGATAGCAGATGAAAACAGAGCTATAACATTAGAACAGACAGAGAAAGGTCTTTGTATATATGAAAATTCTGTTGGTGTTCTTACAAACTGTCCTGAATTTTCTGTGCAGATGATAAACCTCAACGGATATTTAAACTTAACTGCAAATGAGCCTAAAAACAGATTTTCGGATAAAATAGAGTTAAAACCCAACAGCAAGGGTATGGGCGGAATAGGTCTTCCGGGGGATTTGTCATCTGTGTCAAGGTTTGTAAGGGCAGCTTTTGTAAAGCTCAATTCTGTATTTGATGGAAAAGAGGAAGAAAAGATAAGTCAGTTTTTTCATATCCTGTATTCTGTGTATCAGCAAAAGGGTTGTGTAAGAACAAAAGACGGCTATGAAATGACAAACTATACTTCATGTACAGATATCCAAAAAGGAATATATTACTACACCACATATTACGGGAAAGGTATATGCGGGATTGATATGCACAGGGAGGATTTGGATGGGGATAGGTTGACAGCCTATGACCCTTTTGGAGAGAACAGAATTTCAATCCTGAATTAATGGTATTTTGTTGACTATTTAGCTCCATAGTGATATAATTACAGTCGAATTTTTATAAACTTTAGCATATATTTTATTGTGAAAATAAAATATATAGGAGGAAGCGATATTTTGAAGACTGTTGTTGTGTATAAATCAAGATATGGGTCAACAAAGACTTATGCTGAATGGATAGCAGAAGAGCTTGGATGTAAGGCACTTAATGCCACAAAAACAAAGATAGATGATTTAATGGAATATGACACCATTATATATGGGGGAGGCTTGTATGCAGAGGTTATTGCAGGAGTAACTCTCATTACCAAAAACATAGAAAAGCTTGAAAATAAAAAGCTCATTATCTTTACAACAGGAATAACGCCCCTTGAATGCAGAGAATATTATGATGTCTATGTTGTTAAAAAGAACTTTAAGGGCGATACATATGAAAAGGTTAAAATGTTTAACTATCTTGGAAAGATGATATTGTCGGAGCTTTCTTCTGTGCACAGAGGGGCTCTTAAAACCCTGAAAAAAATAATGTCTGACAAGAAAAACCCAACTGAAATGGAAAAGCTTTTGATAGAGCTTTGCGATGCAGACGGGGACTTTTCAGACAGAGCTTCAATAAAAGAACTTGTAGAATACGCAAGACAGTAAATACAAAGGAGAAAACTTACGTGTCAGTTTTACATATTATAGGGATAGTAATTACTCTTGCATCAATTGTTGCCTTGAGTATCTATTCAGGAAAAGCCACAAAGGAAAAAAAGGGAGCGGGATCCTGGGTTGTATCAGGTGCCATTATGGGCACACTGGTCGGTGGTTCTTCAACTGTGGGGGATTTTGCCATTTGACCCACTTTTTGCAGGAGTATTGATATCTTGCTTTATTATGACTTCAGGATATATTGCAGGTAAGAAAAAGAGAGGAAATCATTATGATTGAGATTGTACCCAACTATTATGAAAAATTTAAGTGTATTGCAGATAAATGCAAACATAACTGTTGCATTGGTTGGGAGATAGATATAGACGAAGAAACAATGAATTTTTATAACTCTCTTGATACCCCTATGGGAGAGAGAATAAGAGAGTGTATAGAGGGGGACGAGCCTCACTTTATACTCGGCAAAGATGACAGATGTCCGTTCTTAAATGAAAAAGGGCTTTGTGATATAATTTCAGAATGTGGCGAAGACGCACTTTGTGATATATGTACGCTTCATCCAAGGTTTAAAAACTTTTATTCGACCTTTGAGGAAACAGGCTTCGGCCTATGCTGTGAAGAGGCGGCAAGAATAATCCTTTCGGAAAAGGACAAGCTATATCTTCCCGTGCCTGATGATATGACAGAGGAAGAAGAAATATTTTTGGGAATAAGAAACAAGATTTTTTCTCTGCTTCAAAACAGAAATTTGAGCATAAAAGAAAGATTTTCTGCTCTGGCAGAGGAAACAGGTATGAAGTTTGAATTTTCACTCAAAAACCTGTGTGAATTTTATCTCTCTCTTGAAAGGCTTGATGACAGCTGGACGGATGAGCTTATGGAACTTAAGGAATTTTCCTTTGATGAAAAAATATTCGAGGATGAAAGGTTTAAAATTCCATTTGAACAGCTTGGATGTTACTTTATATTCCGTCACTTTGGCAGTGAGGCTTACGAAGATGGAATTAATTTTATGCTGTTGAGCTGTTACTTAATAGGTGCCTTGTGGGCAAAGCACAAAGATGCAGATATAGAGAAAATGGCAGACACAGTAAGAATGTACTCGGCTGAAATAGAATATTCAGAAGAAAATGCCGGTTCTGTTGCATTATATAAATAAAACAGGATTTATAATCTGAATGTTATACATATAGGAGATTTTAATATGTATGATTTAATTATTAAAAACGGAACGATTATTGACGGAACAGGTTCACCTGCCTTTCATAGTGATGTGGCAATAAAGGATGGCAAGATTGTAAAGATTGCCAGAGGTATAAAGGAGGAGGGCGAAAGAGTTATAGATGCAAAGGGACTTACGGTTACCCCCGGGTTTATAGACTCTCACAGCCATTCTGACGATGCGGTGTTTGATTATCCTGAAATGATTGAAAAAATCGAACAGGGTATAACCACATCTATTGGCGGTCAGTGCGGAATAACAGATGCCCCTATATATAAGGGCATCACAGAGGAAAACGCAAAGGAAATAGAGGGTTTTGGTAAGGAAACTGACATATACAAAACCTTTGGTACAATGGCAACTGCTATGAAGGACATTCCTTTAGGGTCAAACCTTATGACCTTTGTGGGACATGGCGCTCTTCGTAAGGCTGTTATCGGTATGGAAAACAGAAAAGCCACTGCTGATGAAATGGAGCAGATGAAAGACCTTTTAAGAGACGCAATGGAAAGTGGAGCTATCGGTTTATCTTTTGGTCTTATTTATACTCCAAGCTGTTACGGAGATACAGATGAGTTAATAGAGCTTGCCAAAGTAGTTAAGGAATATGAGGGTTTAATTAGCGCACATATCAGAAACGAAGGATTTGACCTTATCAAATCCGTTGAGGAATATTTAACTGTTATAAAAGCAACAAATGTAAAGGCTGTTTTCTCTCATCACAAGAGTATGTATAAAGAGAATTGGGGTAAAGTAAACACTACCTTGAGAATGATAGAAGAGGCTGTGAACGAGGGTTATGATATATACTGTGATGTTTATCCTTATGAAGCGTCACAGACCCAGCTTGTTCCTACCATAATTGCAAAGGAACTTCGTGACCTTGACAGCGACGGTGTTGTAAAGCTTGTGTCTGACCCTGAAATGCGTAAAAAGATAAAGGAAATTTACAGCAGCAGACAGGGAAACAGCCTTGATAATATTCAGATAGCTTGTTGCCCTTCAAATCCTGAATATGAGGGAATGAGAATAAGTGAGGTTGCAAAACTTCGTGGTCAGGAAGACTTTGAGGCGGCATTTGATATGATTCAGGCATCAGGTGGATATGTGGATATATGTAACTTCTGCATATGCGAAGAGGATATTGATAAGGTTATTGCATATAACCGCTCTATGATATGTACAGACTCAACTGTAAGAAAGGAAAGGGAAACATATCATCCAAGAGTAAGAGGGTCTTTCCCGAGGGCTATTGGCAAGTATGTCCGCGAAAGAGGGGTTGTTACCCTTACTGAAATGATAAGAAAGTGTACTGCTATGCCTGCATCTGTTTACGGACTTGTTGGCAAAGGTATACTCCGTGAGGGTTTTGATGCAGATATTTGTATCTTTGATGCAGAAAAGATAATCGACAAGGCAGACTTTAATAACTGTCACGAAAGATGTGAGGGGCTTAATTTTGTAATATTATGCGGAGAAGTTCTTGCCGAAAATGCTGTTTATAACGGAAAGAAAAACGGAAGATTTATACCGAGAGAAAAGTAGGAAAGAGGACTTATCTATGGAAAAGTTACTTAAAAATTTAGGATACTATGACGGAAAGTATGATTTAATTGAAAATATGATTGTCCCTATGAGTGACAGAGTATGTTGGTTTGGTGATGGTGTGTATGATGCCACGACTACAAGAAACGGTGTTATATATTGCTTAGATGACCACGTTGACAGGTTTTTTAACTCTGCATCACTTGTGGATATTGAAATTCCTTATACAAAGGACGAGATTAAAGAGCTTTTATGTGACCTTGTTTCAAAGGTTGATACAAGGGATACAAACGGAGAGACCTTTCTGTACTGGCAGATAACAAGGGCGGCAAATGTGCCCCGTAATCATATCTTCCCTAAAGATGCAAAGGCAAATCTTTGGGTGACCGTTACTCCAAGAAAGCTTGCGGATATTTATCGCAGAGCAAAGCTTATAACATACGAAGATATTCGCTTTTATATGTGTAATATAAAAACTCTTTGTCTTCTTCCAAGTGTTTTAGCATCAGAGGCGGCAGAGAGAGCAGGAGCGGAAGAATGCATCTTATACAGGAAAGAAGCAGACGGAATTAAAAACAGAGTTACAGAGGGCGCTCATACAAATGTTCATTGCTTAAAGGATGGAAAGTTCTACACAGCTCCCCTTGATAACCTTGTTCTTCCGGGAATAGCTCGAAAGAACCTTATAAAGATGTGTGAAAATATTGGGGTTGAGGTCGTCGAAGAGCCTTTCTCTTTAGACTTCCTCTTAAGCGCAGATGAAATTATGTTATCTTCAAGCTCAAACTTCTGTATTGTTGCAACACATATAGATAATGCACCTGTTGGAGGTAAAGCTCCTGAACTTTTAAGAAAGCTTCAGGATGCATTGGTTGAGGATTACTTGATAAGTACAAATATATAGACGGTGATAGTAAATGCATAAAATTATTGATTTTCATACCCATTGCTTTCCTGAAAAGATTGCAGGGAGAGCCCTTGATAAGCTTTCGCAAAGTGCAGGAGGCTTAAAATATCACACAGATGGTACAGTTGACGGTCTTAAATCAGTAATGAAAAGTCAAGGTGTATCTGCTTCGGTGGTGCTGAATATCGCCACGAATGAAAAACAGCAAAAAAGTGTAAACGATTTTGCGGCTGTGATAAACAATGAAGATGGCGTATTTGCATTCGGATCTGTTTATCCATTTTCAGAGGATGCTTTAGATGAGCTGGAGCGAATAAAGGAGCTTGGCTTAAAAGGGGTAAAGCTACACCCTGAATATCAGGATTTTTTTGCAGATGACGAAAGACTAAAGCCAATATATGAAAAGATTTCAAAACTAGGGCTTATAACGGTTTTCCATTCAGGAAAGGACCTTGCATATAAGCCGCCGTACAAATGCTCTCCTGAAAGGCTTTTAAGGGCGCTTAAATGGTTTTCTGCCCCTGTTATTGCCGCCCATTGGGGAGCGTCAGGCCTTTCTGATGATGTCATAAGGTATTTGTGTGGTACAGATGTGTATTTTGACACAGCCTTTGGATATGGATATATAAGCAAGGATGAGGCAAATCGTATAATCGATATTCACGGAACAGATAAAATTCTGTTTGGTACGGATTCGCCATGGAGTTATCCTGAAAGAGAGATGGAGCTTATAAACGCTCTTGATTTAAATGAAAATGATAAAAATAAGATTTTTTACGAAAACGGAGAAAATCTTTTGAAAATTAAATAAAAGGAGAAGAAGAAATGAAAAAATTTGTAAAATTATTAGCGGTAGTTTGTATCCTTGGGGCACTTCTTTTAAGCGGAGAGGCATTGGCACAGGAAATAAAGATAAACGTAAACGGAAATATTATAGAATCTGATGTTGCACCTGTAATGGAAAATGACAGAGTGCTTGTCCCTGTAAGAGCCATTGCAGAAGCATTAAAATGCGATGTTTCCTGGGATGAAGAATATCAGGCTGTTTCAGTTTTCAGCGGTATGGAACTTGCTGTTTTATGGATTGACAGAGATATGGCATTTAAAACAGACGGAGCAGCACTTACAGGAAACTATAAAATGGATGTTCCTCCAAAAACAATAAATGACAGAACTATGCTCCCTGTAAGAGCAATATCAGAGCTTTTAGGCGCAAAGGTTGGCTGGGTAGAAGAAGAGAATATGGTAACAGTTGAATATACACCTTTGATGGATGAGGCTGTTGATGGTATCATTGAACAGCTTAATCCTGTGTACATAAAGGGCTTGAGTCAGATGTATGATGCATACTGTGACTATGTAACGGATAAGCAGAAGGTAACTGTTGCGGTAATTGAAATGATGGACGGAAGTCAGATAACGCTTCAGCTTTATAATGAAATTGCGCCTGAAACAGTGAATAACTTTGTAAATCTTGCGAAAAGAGGCGCCTTTGACGGAAAAATATTCCACAGAGTTATAAAGGACTTTATGATTCAGGGCGGCGGATATGACGTAAATGGAGTAAAGGCAGAATATCCTTCTATAAAGGGTGAGTTCATTGCAAATGGTCATTTAAACTTTATTCAGCATAACAGAGGAGTTGTATCAACTGCCCGTACAAATGATCCAAACTCTGCTTCAAATGAGTTCTTTATTGTTCATATGGATTCACCTCATTTAGATGGATATTATGCAGGATTTGGTGTGGTTACATCAGGTATGGATGTAGTTGACAGAATTGCAGAAACACCTACTGATGGAAACGACAGACCTGAAGAAAATCAGGTGATTAAAACTATAACAATTTATTAAAGGAGAGTTAAAATTTAAAAAAGAATTATTGCGCTAAGTCTGGTTTTTGTAATGTGCAGTCTTTCTGCAATGGCAACTGAGGTTAGCTTTTACAACAAGAATAATATTCAGGTAAGCCAGATAGAAGACGGACAGCCTGTAAAGGTTGAAACAGGTAATATTATGCTGCCTTATATTCAGAAACAGGCAGACAATTAAGTGTTAAAAACCTTGCAGATGGTTAAGTATTTGTATCAAACTGAAACATATGCAGATAAAAAGAGATATGCGAAAGGCATATCTCTTTTTTTTTAAGGGAGTGGCTTGCTCCTCCCGTACAATGGCGTGTCGGGTCGTCACGCCCTACATTGTTATTCATTTTCGTGCTTAAAATCCGTATTTTTCGAGATAGTAGTTAGCAATTTCCAGATTCTTGTAGAATGACTTCTTTGGGTCTTCAACATAGAAGTAACCTTCAATTGCAAAGTATCCGTCATAGCCGATTTCCTTGAGAGCGAAAAATGCTGCATCAAAGTCTACATAGCCGTCACCAAAAGCACAACCTTCTACAAAGTTATAATTGTAACTTTGTATTCCTGTTTTATTTGGATCGTTTTTGTCAAAGTACTTAATATCCTTCATATGAGCGTGGTCAACCTTATCAGGAAAAGCTTTTATAAAGTCTTCAATTCTTCCGTCTGCGTATGCAATGTTACCAAAGTCAGCGACAAGACCACAGTCTCTGTCTACAACATCAAAGAACTTCTTCATATGATCAACACCGTTGAAAACAAAGCCCTGATCCTCGAAAATAGTTTTTATTCCAAGGGTTTTTGCATAGTCGTGAACTTCACGCACGCCCTCAACACCTTCGTTAAAAAGCCTGTCAAAGTTATTTTTTATATAGTCAGGGTCAGAGTAGTCGTATGCAATTGTATGGTGAAGATATGGTGAACCTACAATTGCGGCAACCTCTGCGTATTTTTTAGCCCTCTCAATGGCATCCTCTCTGCCTTCGTCAACAAGGTTTACACCGATAGAAAAGCAAGGAACATTCAAGCCTTCGGCGTCAACACGACGACGAAATTCCTTTGCGTATTCAATATCAGGGTTTCTGAACTCATATGAAGCAACAGGCTCTATATTTTTAATGCCATTTTCAACTGCAATATCTACCATATCGTTGTATGATTCAGGGCCTTCGTAAGGGGTGATGTAAAGAGCAATTTTATTATGCATAATCATTATCTCCTTGACTATATGTTTAGATTCAATTTGTTTTCAGCATTATAACATTTTTATATACTTAATGCAAGAAGAATTTTACATACCATTATTCACAAAACAGCTCTTAAACTCATACATTATAGGGAGATGTGTAAGAATAGGAGATTATGTTATGGAGCATTTGATTTTTTCGTTTATTGGCGGAGATTTAAGACAGCTTCAGGTTGTTGATATGATGCTTGGTGATGGCTACAGAATAAAAACCTTTGGTTTGGGCAAGAACGATGTAAACGAAAAGGATACTCTTAAAGAATGTGTGAAAGGGGCAGACTATATTATATTGCCTCTTCCTTATTCAAAGGATAAGAGGACGATTAATGCACCTTTTTGTGAAAAGGAGATTATGATAGAAGAGCTAATAAACGAAACAAATGATAAACAAAAAGTAATAGGGGGAAAGCTTGACGGAGAGATAAAGAAAAAGTTTTTAGAAAAGGGCATATATGCCTTTGATTACACCGAAAGAGAGGATTTTGCCGTAATGAATGCCGTGCCCACAGCAGAGGGGGCAATACTTAAGGCAATAGAGCACACTCCTTGTACCTTAAAGGAATGTAATTGCCTTGTTATCGGCTATGGCAGAATAGGGAAAATTCTTGCAAGCTATTTAAAAGGCTTTGGAGCAAAGGTTACAGCTACATCAAGACATAAAAATATTCTTGCTGAAATAGAAAGCTTTGGGTATAAGGCTCTTAAAACTGAAAAGATAAGCGATGTTATAGGTGACTTTGATGTTATATTTAACACAGTGCCTCATATGGTTATAGATTTAAAGTGTCTTATGGCAACTAAAAAAGACGTACTGATCATTGACCTTGCATCAAATCCCGGAGGGGTGGATTTTGAAGAGGCAGAAAGACTTAAAAGAAAAGTGCTTTGGGAGTTGTCTCTTCCCGGAAGAGTTTCGCCATACACTGCAGGCAGAATAGTTAAGGAAACAGTTTTAAATATGGTTGAGGAGTTGGAGGTGTGATTAATGGAAGAGAAAAAAACAATAGGCTTTGCTTTGACAGGTTCATATTGCACCTTTTCAAAGATAATAGACAATATGATACCTCTTGCAGAAAAATATAATATTGTGCCTATTTTTTCAAATAACAGTCTGATGACAGATACACGGTTTGGAAAAGCTTCTGATATACTTAAAAAAGTTGAAGAAATATGTAATAGAAAAGCAATAACAACTATTACGGAGGCTGAACCAATTGGTCCTAAAAATCTGATTGATGCTCTTGTTATCGCACCCTGTACAGGGAACACTGCGGCAAAGCTTGCAAATGGAATTGCGGACACTACGGTTACTCTTGCAACCAAATCGAATCTTCGTAATAACAAGCCAGTTATTATTGCAATCTCTACAAATGACGGACTTGGTGCAAATGCAGTGAATATAGGAAAATTGATTGCCAGAAAGAATATCTATATGGTACCATTTGGACAGGACGACTGCATAGGAAAGGAAAATTCATTAGTGGCTGACTTTACAAAGATAGGGGCAACGTTAGAAAAAGCTTTTGAAAAGAAACAGTTACAGCCTGTGCTTATATGAATTTAGTTTGCATATGTAGGGTGTAACCTATGTGTTGCACCGCGGAACGACACGCAAGTCGTTCCCTACAGGGTATATGGTTGATATAAACACAACAAAAAATAGCCTCGCATAATGCGAGGCTATTTTGTATGTTTTTACGTGTATTTTTTACAGGTATTAACAATTCTCTTTATATCTTTGTCAGTAAACTGTGCACGAGATGAAACGTAAACATTCTTTGAAAGGATTTCAAGGGTTTTTGGACACATATCAGCACTATAGTCAGGAATGATGTCTTTGTTAGCTTCCATCTTGAATGGGTTAAAGCTTAAGACACCTGCGTCGCTGATAGTACCAAGTCTCTTACTTTTGTATGAACCACCGTCTGCCTGACAAGCGTCTTACAATACCATAAGGTTATGCTTCTTTGCTATAGCGTCGATAGTTCCCTTCCCACATGTGCAACAACAGGTGTTACGAGTGCCAACACTTCCTTCGCAACCGTTAAAGAATGCAGTAACAGCATCTGATACATATTCAAGTTTATCTGTCATATAGCCCGGCCAGTTACGTGTGACTTCTGTGTTTGAACCTGCAGCTGTAGCGTGTGCACCGTAGTGAATCATATTTGCAACAGGATTTCCGTCAAGGTCGCGAAAAGCGATAACGGTCATCTTAGGGTCAAAAGCGCCCTGCAGATGTTGAGCGAAAACAGGAACTTTGCTGCCTAAAAGATTGCGGCGGTTTACACCAACCAAGCTTTATCCGGTAGTAATACCTGTTCTTACAGTGATTATGTTTTCGTTGGCATCCTCAACTGCCTTAAGCATTCCAGAAACAAAAACATTTTCAACGTAATCTGTGTTAGCCTTGCCTCAACCTACACTGTCTGCCATAGTAGGCCCTGGGTGGGTGTGAGTAGCGCAGAGCATTATATTGTCAAAAGGAATGCCTGTTTCCTTTTCAATAAGCTTGCGTATTCTGTCGCTTAACTCTCTTTGAATAGTGCAGATAGTAGCAGACACCATCACAGACTTAACGTTGCCGTATTCAAAAACAAATGCGGTGGCTGTTAAATCATCGTTTATGGAGGGTTGTAGCCGTAAAGGTTACAGTCAACCTCGGGATTTATAATTTCTTTTGATATGCCTAACTTTAATTGATTAGTCATAAACGTATTGATAATAACATGCATTATATAATATTTAAAACTTATTTTGGCTAAAGAATATCTCAAAAATTCTTTAGATTTTAGTAATATTCTTTTGTAAAAATCTGCACAATTTAGAAAAAGAATGTATGGTGTTACAAAAATTAGTTCTTAAAAATTGTTATATATGATGGTTATTGGCAAAATTAGAAGCTTTATACGGAGATAATTGTGAGGCTTTTGTTCATTCTTACTTGTTTTTTGCTATTGCAAAAAGGAAAAATGTGTGATATAATTGTATTAAATATGTAAAATGCTAAAAGCAAAGAATCGTGAGGTAGAAAAATGGATATTAATTTACACGAGATACTTTTGAAGTTCGATATTGACTCAAGTATCAGTAATTATGGTAACGGTCATATCAACAATACTTATTGCACAGAAACACCAAAGTATATTCTTCAGAGAATAAATGTCAATGTATTTAAAGACCCATACAAGCTTATGGAGAATATCGACAACGTTACAAAGTTTATCAGAAAGAAGATAGAAGCTGCAGGCGGAAACCCTGACAGAGAAACCTTAACTGTTATGAAGACCAAAACAGGTGAGGATTTATACAAGTATGATGATGATAACTACTTCAGAGTGTATAAGTTCATCGGTGACACAAAGACTGTTGAAGACGATAAGACTTATGAAGATTTATTCAATGCAGGTGTAGGTTTTGGTAGATTCCAGAAGATGCTTGATGATTTCCCTGCAGAAATTCTTCACGAAACTATTGTTGACTTCCACCACACACCAAAGCGTGTTGAAGCTTTAAAGAAGGCAATAGAAGAAGATTTAGCAGGCAGAGCTGCATCTGTTAAGGATGATATCGACTTTGCTTTAGAATGTGCATCTTTTGCAGATACTGTTACAAATAAGATTGAATCAGGTGAAATCCCTGTTCGTGTTACTCACAATGATACAAAGATTAACAATATTTTATTCGATGCTGTTACAGGTGAGGCTGTTGCTGTTATTGACTTAGATACAGTTATGCCGGGCAGTGCCCTTTACGACTTTGGTGATACTTTAAGAATGGGTGCATCAACTGCTGCAGAAGATGAAGCTGATTTATCAAAGGTTAACTTTGACTTAAAGGCTTTTGAAATGTTTGCAAAGGGCTTCCTTCAGGAAACAAAGGATATTTTGACTCCTGCAGAAATTGAATTGCTTCCATTCTCTGCAAAGCTTCTGACATATGAATGTGGTATCAGATTTTTAACTGACTACCTAAATGGTGATACATATTTTAGAATTCATCGTCCTGACCACAATATTGACAGAGCGAGAAATCAGTTCAAGCTTGTTCGCGATATGGCTGAAAACGAAGAAAAGATGACAGCTGTAGTTAATGAGATTTTAGGACGTTAGACTTTAACAAAGAGATAAAGCCTGATATAGCTACATATTATAACGATGGGGAGCCTAGGCTCCCCGTTCATTTATATTTACCAAAGGGCTTTGATAAATATAAAAAGTATAAGGCTGTTGTTGCCCATATACAATATCAAAAAGCCTTCAATGCCTGTTCTTGTGATGTACGGAACACAGGATATATATGTTGATATAAACGATAGCAGAGAGCTTGTAAAAAGATGCAGGATGCGATATTGAGCTTATCGAAAGAGAAGGGGAAAATTACGCATTTATTTTATATGGCTTCTGGGCAGCACCAGAAGAAGTAACAGAAGATTATTGTGTGACTGAAGAATATCTTTTAAAGAAATTTCGTGACTTATATGAATAAAAAGATGAACGAGTAATCTCGTTCATCTTTTTGTGTAACGAAAATGGTTGCGGGATTTCCCACAACCATTTGTAATAGTTAAATACAAATATTAGTTACATTCAGCTTCTAAAGGACCTGCAAGTTCCTTAAGGTAGAAGAGTCTGCCAGGAAGTGTAGGAATAAATGTAGAAGTGATGTGCTTGTCAGGACCGTAGTGGAGTGTTGTGAGGAAGCTCATACCCTGCCACTGCATGCCACGGCCGAGCAAACCGTCACATCCGCCGATAGCGTAGTCAGCCTGTAAGAAGAGGCCAGGTCCAATTGTGTTAGCTCTACATGGTACTAATGTTGTACGGCTCTTAAAGCTTGTGAGAGCGTTCTGTTCAATTGTGAGTGGGTGTAATTTAGCACCAATACGGTAGCACTGCTGCTTCCATTCTTCAACGGTTGCAAATTCTGTACCAAACTGTGGTTCCCAGAAAGCGATGTGGCACATTCTGCCGATACCGTAAACTAAAACAAGCTTTGCACCTTCTGCCTTTAATGCGGCAATCTTTTCAGGATATGTAGGTAAGTTTTCCTTTGTAGCAAAGTTTCTCTGTGATTCAGGGATAGTCTTGTTGATCTTGTTAAAGAATGCCTGCTTCATTGAATATTCAAAAGAAGCTGTGCTGTCGCTTGAAAGTGTGTTACCGTCAGCATCTGACCATTCGTCCATATTGAATGTGTAAACGTGACTGCAGTCGATATCCCATTCGTTTAAGAAGTAAGATGCCCACTTGTACATACCCATAGGACCAACAGGTAAAATCATAGCAAGCTTGTTACCTGCTTCGCCAGCAAGCTTAATCTGCTGTGCAATTTCGTGACCCATATATGTGTCAAAGTCTTCAAGACTGTCACATTCTACAGGATTAAAATCCTTGTTCCAGAAATCTTCGCGTGTAAGACCTTTGTCGCAACATGCGTCCATCTTTGCCATATCCCATCCTTCAGGATAGAAGCCTTCTAAAAGGCTGCCTTTAACTGTGCTCATAAAATCCATTATAAAATTCCTTCTTTCTTTATTATTTATTTTGACCGAAGCCATCAATATTAAAGCCGCCTAAAACAGCGTAATATAGGCATCTTTTAGATTGTCGTCTTTGCAAGGCGCGAGCATTGCTTCATCCTCCGCACCAAAATCTGCTCTATATTCCATCTGTTTTTAGGTCGATGATTTTTAGATACATCTAAAAATCGCCTTAAATATTGTTGGATTCGGTTTATTTGTGAGCTTCCATAAACTCAATAATTTTATCGTATGATTCGATACCGGTTGTAGCACCGATAGCCTGAACGCAAGCAGCACCTGTTGCATTTGCAAACTGAGTACATTCAACAGGGTTCATACCTCTTGCAAATGCTGCAAGGAAGCCTGAACAGAAGCTGTCACCTGCGCCTGTTGTGTCGATAGCCTTGATGCCCTTGTATGCAGGATAAAGCTTACCAACCTCATCTGTGCCCTGCTTTAAGTATGCACCCTTGCTGCCAACCTTGATAACTGTGTTCTTAACACCGTTCTTTAAGAATACATTAGCGATACCTTCAACGTCGTTAATGTCATCCCATTCAGCAATGTTAATAGCTTCGTCAATGCTTGGTATAAACCAGTCAATGTATGGCATTGACATATTTAAGAGCTTACCCCAGTTGCCCTTTGCATCCCAGCAAACGTCTAAGAATGTGGTCTTGCCCATTTCCTTACACTTCTTTAAGAATTCCATAGTTTCCTCACCGTCAAAGTTGTCAAGCAAGAAACTACCTGTAACGAATACGAGGTCGGACTTTTCGATGATGTCAAAGTTAACATCGTTTATTGAAAATGCCGCATTGCCGCCTGTGCAGTGGAAGAATGAACGTTCACCTGTTGCACCGTCAAGTATAAGAACAGATGCAGATGTCTGACAGTTAGGGTCGACCTTTAAACCATCTGTGTTGATGCCTTTGGAGATAAGCCTATCATTTAAGAATTTTCCAAAGTAGTCTTCACCGATTTTACCAACGATATATGTATCAACACCTAAATTGTGAATGTTGATAGATGCTGTCATTGCGTTGCCGCCGTTGTGCATTGTGATTGAGTTTACCTGAACAAGCTCACCACTTGCAGGATAAGCTGAAACAGGCTCTACTATAATATCAGCAACCAAAATACCAACGCAAGCTACTTTTTTCATTATGGCAACATCCTCCTTGTGGTTGGCTTTGGATATACCATACACTGAGCAAATGCTTCAGCATATGTAGCACCGCACTGATAACCACGATACTTAGAAATTGTCTTAACCATATCAGCAAAGTCAATGTTATCATGTTCTCTCATCCACTTAAGCTGGCTTTCGTGACATTCAAGCATTTCAAGCTTTAAGTCGATTTCTTCAGTAACGTCAACATATTCTGTAGGTAAGAATTCGTTTCCGCCCAAGTTATCCATATAGAAAATAGGAGTAACCTGAGATGGTGTCATAACGCTTGATTCATAATGTGGTACGCTTGCAGCAAAAGATGCAGCAAATACAAGATTTGAAACTGCAACATGGTCAGGCATATAATCGTTTGGAGCGTGTGTGATGATAAAGTCAGGCTGTGCTTCGCGAATGATATCAACAACCTTGTCGATATGAGTTTTGTCAGCAGCGTTAGCCAAAAGGTCGCCTATATCACATGTAACAACCTTGATACCTGCAAGAGAACCTGCCTTGCGAGCTTCTGCCTTACGGATTTCAGCCAATTCATCAGGTTGAATAATTACGTGACCTAAATTACCATTACATACGTGACAAACAGTAACATTATCGCCACGCTTAACACATTTTGCCAAAGTACCCGCACAGTTAATTTCGATGTCGTCGGGATGGCATCCGATAGCTAAAACATTCATAGTTTTAAACCTCCTGAATTATGTATAAAATTTTGCTATTCGCAATTTGAATATGTAAATACCCACAATATTTACTAAAACCTATTATATACTATTTATTGTTAAAAGTCTTTAGCAAAAATGTATAATTTTTTTGCATTTATTCCGCAAAATGTCACAAAGAGAATTGACGTGGAGATTAGAGAAGTGTATAATGTTTTGATGTAGGGGAGGGGCTTGCTCCTTCCGAAAATTTAAATATAACATAATTTGCAAATGTAGGGGCGGCAAATGACCCCGGACGGTTTGTTTGGTTATAATGATTTATGCGGGCCGTCGAGGACGCCGGCCCCTACAATGTATAGGATATCATTTAGACAAAGGGTGATACATATGAAGAAACTTTTGAAAATCGAAAACGAAATAAAGATAGATGGGTTTTATTCCATATATTATTTTGAGCACGGAAAGAACTTCACTCACTCCCCTGAAAAGCATGATTTCTGGGAGATTGTTTATGTGGATGAAGGCGAAATAATTGCCATATCAGAGGGGATAGGGCGACGACTTCAGCAAGGGGCAGTTATTTTCCACGAGCCAAACGAAGTCCATGCCCACGTATCTGACAGAAAAGTTACAAATAATATGATAGTTATTTCCTTTAAGACAAACAGTCCTGCTATGGATTTTTTTAGAAAAAAGGTTTTTACTATAGGTAAAATGGAGAGGGTTTTAATTTCTCTTTTTATAGAAGAGGCGCAGAAAAGCTTAGGGAATATACCTCATATTTATAGCGGTGAAAAAGGTATTTCTGACATAAAAAGAATGCATATGGGAAGCACACAGCTCCTTGAATGTTATTTTATAGAATTTTTGATAAGCCTTTTAAGACAGGGAGAGGAAAAAGAACTTGCGCCAAACGATATGTCAAGGATGATAGCCTCAAGCTCTATTATGGGACTTGTCCTTGAAAGAATAGAAAAAAGCGTATATGAGAATTTAAGAATAGATGATATATGCAGAGAATTTATGATAGGAAGGACCAAGCTTATCTCACAGTTTAAGGAATATATGAATATGACCCCTATTGAGTATCACAGAAAGCTTAAAATAAAAGAGGCGAAAAGGCTGCTTCGCGAGGAAGAGTATTCGGTGAGCGAAATCTCTGATGCATTAGGTTATACAAGCATACATATTTTCTCCCGTGCCTTTAAATCTGCAGTTGGATTTTCTCCTAAAGAATATCAGAGAAGTGTTCTTAAAAACAATGTATAAATTATAATTTAAAATAGAATAAAAATTATATTTACATAATGTTTATGATATTTTATAGCCATACAGCAAAAAGCTTATAAACCGCTTTGCAGAAAGGTTTATGTGTCTTGAATGCTTAGCAGACCATTTTAATGTATCAAGAGAAATGATTGAAGAGAAGATAGCCTATTTTACAGAAACAGGCTGTACACTCTTCCCTGAAAATCAAATATAAAAGGTTGTCCGTATGGGCAGCCTTTTTTGTGTGAAATATAAAAATGGCGTGCCGAGTCGACACGCCCTGCATTATTCGATATCTTTTGTGAAATTCTCTTACTCCGAATAATTTTTTCTGTATGTACTTGGCAGGCAGTCAAACTCCCGCTTAAAGGTCTTTATAAAGCTGTTTACATCGTGGAAACCACACTGGAATGCAATATCACCGATTGGCTCTTTTGTGTGGCATAGCTCTGTTGCGGCGTTACGAAGACGCAGATGTGTAAGGTACTGCTTTGGACTAAAACCCGTAAGCTCTTTGAACTTATGGGACAGATAGCAGGTGCTTATACAAAATTCCTTGCATATGTCAGCAATTCGTATATCTTCGCTGTAATGCCTGTCAAGGTATCTCTGAACGTTAAGGATAGATTCGTTTCGGGTTGGTTCAAATCCTTCCATAAGATATTCGAAAGAACGGTATACTATAACCAAAAGCTCAATAAGATATGATAGGGCAAGTTCATTTGCAAATTCCTCATCAGGGGAGCATTTTAAAAGTTTGTTAAAGATAATGCGAACCCTTTCGCTGCTTGCAGACAGGTTTATACAGTGGCGAAAGCTTGAAGAGTGATTCTTCAAAAGGCTGATAAGGAGTGGGTTTCTGATATACTTATCAGTTACGTCAGGACGCAGGGAAACATAGTATCTTGTGTACTGACTTGTAGTGTTGATGATTCTGTGACTTTCAAGGTTTGTTATAAGAAGAATATCGTCTTTTTTGGCACTGTACACCTTATCTTCAATCTCGATTGTAAGAGAACCGTTTGCTACAAAAATAATTTCATAGTCATTGTGCATATGGCTATCGTTTCTTGCGTATCCGCAGTTATATTTTGATGATGCAATCATAAAAGAGGAATCCTTGTATTCCATGTTCGACACCTACCCTAAAAAATCTCCTAAAAGCAAATTTTCTATATTATAAAGCAAGTTTTGTATAGTATTTTTTTCAGTAGTATGATATCATATATTATGTATAATGTCAAGGACTATACAAAGAAAGGTGGTTACATATAATATGAAACACGAAAAGTTCAGTTACAAAACTTTGAATGATTTGAAGGACAAGATAAATGAGCTGGGTGTTAACGTCCCTTTATCTGACAAAACTGAGATTTTGTTTGATGAGGTTTCTGTTGGCGATTGGGTGATTCCAAACAGATTTGCTTTCCAGCCAATGGAAGGTTGTGACTCTGCAGAGGATGGCTCTCCAAGTGAGCTTACATTGAGAAGATATAAGAGATTCTCTGACAGTGGAGCGGGTCTTATCTGGGCAGAGGCTGTTGCTGTTACTCCAGAGGGAAGAGCTAACCCACGTCAGCTTTATTTGACAGAAGAAAATCTCGATTCATTCAAGAAAATGGTTGAGATGATGAAGGAGAATACCTTCAAGAAGTATGGTTATGAACCAAAGATTGTTATGCAGGCAACACATTCAGGTAGATATTCAAAGCCAAATGGCTTCCCTGAACCTATCATTGCTTACAACAATCCTATCTTTGAAAAGGATAATCCTATCGATAAGAGCAGAATCATCACAGATGATGAAATCAAGAGAATTCACGATTGTTATGTTGTTTCTTCTAAACTTGCAAGAGAAGCAGGTTTTGACGGTGTTGACGTAAAGTCGTGTCACAGATATCTTTCAAGTGAATTTTTATCTGCTTACACAAGAGAAGGAGAATACGGTGGAAGCTTTGAAAACAGAACAAGATTCCTCCGCAACAATATTCAGAGCGCAAAGACTGCTGAAACAAAGGACTTTATTGTTACAAGCAGACTTAATGTTTATGATGGATTTGAATATCCATATGGCTTTGGTGTAAACGAAGGAGAAGGCTTAAAGCCTGACCTTACTGAAGGCGTTGAGCTCGTTAAGATTTTACATAAGGATTACGGCATCAACTTAATCGATATTTCTATCGGTAACCCATACCAGAATCCACACGTTAACCGCCCTTACGATATGGGTGGCTATGTTCCTGAAGAACATCCACTTGAAGGTGTTGCAAGAATGATGCACTGCGTAGGAGAAATCCAGAAGAACAATCCTGATATGGTTGTTGTTGGTTCAGGTTTCTCATACCTTCGTCAGTACTCACCATTGATGGCTGCAGGTGCAGTTAAAAGCGGTATCTGCCAGGTTGCAGGTTATGGACGTGAAACCTTTGCGTATCCTATGTTTGTTCAGGATATCAAAAATGGCGGAATGGACGAAAAGAAGTGCTGTATCACTTGCGGTAAGTGTACAGAGCTTATGAGAATGGGAACTGTTGCAGGTTGCGTTGTAAAAGATGCAGACCCATATGCAAAGTTCTACAAAGAAGCAAAAGAAAAGTTAGCTAAATAATAATTCTATACATATCAGGAGGAAAAAATTATGGAAATAAAGGCTATTGTTACAGGTGCTGCAGGCGGTATCGGTTACGCTGTTGCACAGCTTATGTCAGAAAAGGGCTGCAAGGTTGCTGCTATGGATATCGTTCCTGCAGATGCTGTTGCAGAAAAGTTTGAAAGTATGGATAACGTTATCTATGTTCAGGGTGACTTATCAAAGGCTGCAGACAGACAGAACATTTTAGATGAAGCTGTTAAGGCTTTCGGTAATGTAAACGTTTTGGTTAACGTTGCAGGTGTTGCTCCTCTCGTTAGAGCAGACATCCTTGAAATGACAGAAGAAAGCTATGACCGTGTTATGAACATCAACACAAAGGGTACTATGTTCTTAACACAGCTCGTTGCAAACCACATGAAGGAAAACGTTAAGGCAGACGAAATGAACGGTGCTATTGTTAACATTTCTTCTATGTCAGGTTACACAAGCTCAACAAGCAGAGGTGAATACTGCGTTTCAAAGGCTGGCGTATCTATGATTACAAAGCTCTTTGCAGACAGATTAGCTGAATACAATATTACTGTTAACGAAGTTAGACCTGGTATCATTATGACAGGTATGACAAGCACAGTAAAGGAAAAGTATGATAACTTAATCGCAGGTGGTCTTCTCCCTATCAAGCGTTGGGGTATGCCTGAAGATATTGCAAAGGCAGTATATGTTTTAGCAAATGGCGATTTAGGTTATACAACAGGTCAGTCTGTTGACGTTGATGGTGGTTTCCATATTCACCGTCTCTAAAATACACTTGGAGGATAAAAAATGGATTTCATTAAGATAGAGGGAAGAAGTATTCCCGTTAAGAAGTACGGAACTTTAGTTATAGGTTCAGGTTGTGCTGGCTTTAATGCCGCTGACACACTCTTTGATATGGGTGAAAAGGATATCGCTTTGGTTACAGAAGGTATCAATATGGGTACATCACGTAACACAGGTAGCGATAAGCAGACATACTACAAGATGTCTGTTGAAACAGGTGAGGATGACAGTTCAGGTAATATGGCGCGTTCACTCTTCTCCGGACAGAGTGTTAACGGTGACACAGCTTTATGTGAAGCTGCAAACTCCTTAAGAAGCTTTATGAAGCTTGTAAATTTAGGTGTTCCTTTCCCAACTAACAAGTATGGTGAGTTCGTTGGTTACAGAACAGACCACGATAACGGAAAGAGAGCTACATCTGCAGGTCCTCTTACATCAAAGTTTATGACAGAAGCTTTAGAAAAGCAGGTTAAGATGAAGGGCATCGAAATCATCGACAATACTGTTGTTGTTGAACTTATCGTGAAGGATAAGAAGTTAGTTGGTGCAATTGCAATTGACAAGAAGACTTTATTTGAAGAAAACTGCGGCTTTGTAATATATTTGACAGATAATATAATAATGGCTACAGGTGGTCCTGCAGGTATATACAAGAACAGCGTATATCCTTGCTCACAGAGCGGTATGTCAAGCCTTGCGATTGACGCAGGCGCAGAATGTGCAAACTTCCAGGAATGGCAGTACGGTATTGCG
Source organism: Clostridia bacterium (assembly GCA_045614085.1). GTDB lineage: Bacteria > Bacillota > Clostridia > Monoglobales > Monoglobaceae > UMGS1820. The sequence continues at coordinate 6,849 of JAZLCI010000017.1, read as the reverse complement.
TCTGTTGATTTCAGATGGAACTTGTCAGGTACATATCAGCAGGTTATTCCTAAATATATCTCAATCGATGAAGATGGTGTTGAAAGAGAATTCTTGCTTGACTACTTTAAAGATGTTGCTGACACAGGTAACTATGTATTTATGAAGGGTTATCAGTGGCCATTCGACTCTTCAAAGCTTTCAGGCTCATCAGTTATTGATATGATAGTATATCACGAAGAAATCGAGCTTGGCAGAAAGGTATATATGGATTTCCGCTCAGAACCTACCGTTTTAAAGGATGGTTTTGATTTATTATCAGAAGAAGCATATTCATACCTTAAGAATTCAGATGCGCTTATCGATCTTCCTATCAAGAGACTTGAGAAGATGAACAAGCCTGCTATCGACCTTTATATGTCACACGACATTGACCTTTATAATGAACCTTTACGTATCACAGTTGCGGCACAGCACAACAACGGTGGTGTTGCAGTTGACAGCGACTGGGAAACAGATATTCAGGGTCTCTACGTTGCAGGTGAAGCTGCAGGTACATTTGGTGTTTACCGTCCGGGTGGTTCTGCTCTTAACTCTACACAGGCAGGTTCACTCCGTGCAGCTGAAAGCATTTCTATCAAAAAGCGTAAGGCAGATGCTATTACTGATACTGACCTTATGGCTGAATGTTCAACTATTGAGAATATGTTAAAGGTTGTAACAAAGGCGGCAGACAGCAAAGCTGTAAACAAGAAGATAGCAGAGATTGCAGATTTCTTTGCTGAAAAGATGTCAGCTGCCGGCGCACACTTAAGAGACAGCGTTCTTTTAAATAGCTTAAAGGCTGAACTTTCTGAGCAGATTAAGGCTTTAGACTTTGATGGTGAATTAAGTCCTGCTGACTTACCTGCCTGGTTTAAGCTTAAAGACAGACTTACAACACAGGTTGCTGTAATTGATTCTATCCTCTATGCAGGTGAAAATATCGGTAGCCGTGGCGGTTCTGTTTTCTTCAGCGTTAAGCCTCAGCTTGAAAGCGCAGAAGATATTCAGAAGATTCCTGTTAAGTATGATGCGGCAGGAGATGCAAAGATATTGTGCTATCAAAAGGATAAGGGTTGTTACTTCAAGGATGTAAGACCTATTCCTGAAACAGACAACTGGTTTGAAAATGTTTGGAACGAATATAAGAAAATTCGTTCTTGCTAGTAGCATAATACAATAGGAATAAACTGGTTTAATTATGATGTAAGGTGCAGCGTTTACGATGCACCGATTACGGAATGTCGGAAACCGCCATTCCCTACAATGGCGGTGCGACACATGAAAAATTATGTACGGGAGGGGCTTGCTCCTCCCAAACAATGTTCGCATTTGTAGGGTACGGATTTATCCGTACCGCAGCGGGATGCATAAATGCATCCCCTGCAATGTGTTGTTGATTGCATATATAGGATTCGTAAATATAATAAATTATAACAACCTTTATATAAAAATGTTAGGAGGTGCAAACAATGATTAAAACAGGTCTAGTTTCAATTACATTCCGTAATTTATCAGTTGCGGAAGTGGTTAATGCGGCAAAGGAAGCAGGTCTTGAAGGTATCGAATGGGGCGGCGACGTACATGTTCCTGCGGGTGATATTGCAGCTGCTGAAAATGCAAGAAAGCTTACAGAAGAAGCGGGTCTTGAATTATTTGCATATGGTTCATACTTCAGACCGGGTGAATGTCAGGATGCTGCTGAAGAATTCAAGCCGGTACTTGAAACTGCTGTTGCTTTAGGCGCTCCTCTTATCAGAGTATGGGCAGGTGCAAAGTGGTCATGGCAGGCAGATGAAGCATACTGGAATAAGGTTATTGCTGACACACAGATTATCTGTGATATGGCTGCAGAGAAGAATATTAAGATTGCATACGAATATCACGGCTGGTCACTCACAGATAATCCGATGAGTGCAAGAGATGCAAAATTTAATGTTAACAGAGATAATATGTCTCTTTACTGGCAGCCTAACTACTGTTGCTCAAAGGAAGACAATGAGCTCGCTCTTCAGATACTTATGCCATATATGGATTACGTTCATGTATTCTACTGGGCACCTGCAGGTGAAAAACTTCCGTTTGAAGGAGCGCTTGATATCTGGAAGAGATATATAGAACTCTTAAAGGCTGACGAAAAAGACCATTGCATTATAATGGAGTTTGTAAAAGATGGTAAAGTTGAACAACTTTATGAAGACGTTAGGGCACTTAAGTCTATACTATAGTCAAAAACCAAAAAAAGTTACAAAAAAAGCAAATTTTCTATATAAAAAGCAAATTTTAAGGATGCAATTTTGTTTATAATGATATATAATGTGTTTATTAGTAGAAGTGCGCAATTTTTAACAGATATTTTTGTATAATTTAGTATAGGTGTAGAAACCTGTAGAAAAGGTTTGGTTATTTTAACAGTAAAAAAATAAAAGTTCCTATAAACTAATTTAATTTTATACCAAAGGAGTTTTTACTATGAAATTCGTAGGACACACAATGGGTACTCCAAAAAACACAGTACTCGAATCATTCGATATCTTCAAGGGTATTAGGACGGATCAATTGAACTTGTATCACAGCCAAATACACCTTTCTGCATTGATGATGACAGTGCGAAGATTGAAGAAATCATCAAGGGCGCAACGGCTAACCTTCCTGAAGGTGTTATCACAATCACACCTTACTTCTGGGACATCAACAATGCTGACGAAGCTAAGGTTAGAGAAAACATTGAAGGGCTTAAGAAGGCAATATTGCTGGTCCTAGCTATAAGACGGCGTTATCAACATACTCTTAATTGAGGCTGTTGGTAAGTCTCACAGAGAATGCAGAAGAGTTACTCTTGCTGAAATGTAATAAAAAAATAATCATTTTATTTTCGGTGGATGTTAATCAACCATCGGAGAAGAATGAAGAAAAGGTGCGTGTGACAAAAACGTGGATAATAATACAGTTATTAATAAAAAACGAAAATTAAGAGAGCCAAAGAGCCAGATAGAAATGTTTATAATGTCAATCCCTACGATTGTACTTTTATTCATTTTCTGTTACATACCAATGTTCGGTCTTATTTTGGCTTTCAAGGATTATAAAATTAATCTTGGCATTTTAGGCAGTCCATGGATTGGTTTTGAAAACTTTAGGTTCTTCTTCCAGTCAAGTGATTTTGTCAGAATTGTCAGAAATACACTTGGTTATAACTTTGTGTTTATCCTTTTGGGTAATATTGTACAAGTAATATTTGCTATCTTCTTATCAATTATTACAAGCAGAAAGGCCCTTAAGGTATATCAGACAACAATGTTTTTACCATACTTCTTGTCATGGGTTGCAGTTGCTTATATGGCTCTTACTTTCTTAGACTTTAATAATGGTATGTTCAACAACATTTTAAAGGCTTTGGGAATGACTCCTGTTTCATGGTATAGTGAGCCATCAAAGTGGCCGCCAATCATTGTTTGCTTCCACTTATGGAAGGGTATGGGTTATCATACACTTGTTTATTATGCGGCAATCTTAAATATTGACTCTGAGCTTTATGATGCTGCAAAGATAGATGGTTGTTCAACGCTTCAGACAATCAAGAATATTATTCTTCCAATGCTCAGCCATACAATTATTATCTTTGCAATTCTTGCTATCGGTAACATCTTCAAAGGTGACTTTGGTCTCTTCTATTCATTGCCACAGGGTAATCAGGTGTTGAATCCTACAACAGATATCATTGATACATACATCTATAGAACACTTATTCAGACAGGTGACGTTGGTATTTCATCTGCGGTAGGTATGATGCAGTCATTGGTTGGTTGTGTATTGATACTTGCAACTAACGCGATTGTAAATAAAATAGATAAGGACAGCGCATTGCTGTAAGAAAGGGGTTGAATATATAATGTTTGTTAATAAAAAAGGACCAGCAAAATATATCGCCCATACAGCGATGATTTTGTTTAGCTTATTATGTATAGTACCATTTTTGATAGTTGTATCAATTTCATTCTCAAGTGCTGAGTCTATTCAGCAGCACGGATATCAGATTATTCCATCGGGATGGAGCATAGGTGCGTATAAGAGCTTGCTTGCTGAACCTGATTTGATTGTAAATGCATATAGCGTTAATATTTATGTTACAGTTATCGGTACAATTCTTTCAATTTTTATGACAGTGCTTACAGCATATGTTTTATCAAGAAGATCATATGTTTTAAGAAGACCATTAAACTTCTATATGTTCTTTACAATGATTTTCTCAGGTGGTATGGTTCCACTCTACATTCTTATGACACGTTATTTAGGTCTTAAGGATAGCTTGTGGTCTATTATCTTACTTGGTCTTATAGTTCCGGGTCAGATATTTATGCTCCGCACATTCTTCCAGGAAATGCCTGAAGCATTGATAGAGGCGGCTAAGATAGATGGTGCAAGTGAAGCAACTGTTCTCTTTAGGATAGTTGTTCCTATGAACACAGGCGCTATTGCTACTATTCTTCTTATGGTTATCCTTGCATTCTGGAATGACTGGTACAGATGTATGTTATACATCACAAAACCAAAACTTTATAATCTTCAGTATATGCTTCAGGTTATGATGGGTAAGGCTATAGATGCTGCAAACAGTGCAAGTATGGGTATGACTAATACAGAAGAAATTCCACAGGACTCAATGAGAATGGCCCTTTGTATATTTGCGGTAGGTCCTACAATCTTAGTATTCCCATTCTTCCAGAAGTATTTCGTAGCAGGTCTTTCATCAGGTGCTGTTAAGGGTTAATAGTGGTAAAGGGGATATTCCCCTATGTGTCTTATTAGAAAAAAAGAGATATTAACAGATGAGACAAAATTTATACGGCAACAGTTAATATTATATATAGTATAAAATTAATTATATATAAATTTTTAGGAGGAAACAAAATGAAAAAGTTTAAAATCGGTTTGATTTGTGCAGCTGCTGTTTTATTAATGGCTGCTATAATCACAGGTTGCGGTCCGCAGGCTGCAAAGGGTGGAGGAGATGTTATTTGGTACTATATGGGCGACTCCACTTCAAAAAGTAATGATGAAATATTTGCAAAGGCAAATGAGTACATTAATGAAGAGTTAGGTTTCAGTGTAGAATTTAACCCTGTTGATAATGCTTCATACGAACAGAAGATGAAGGTTATTATGTCATCAGGTGATAACTACGATATCTGCTGGACTTCTAACTGGAGAAACAACTATGCACAGAATGTATCTAACGGTGCATTTATGCCTCTTGATGATTTACTCAAGAAGACACCTAAGCTTGTTGAGTCAATGAACGAAGGTATCTGGGAAGCTACAAAGGTTAACGGTAAAATCTACGGCGTACCTTGTCAGCAGATTATGGCTCGTTCAACAGGTGCTTATATTCCTACAGAATATATAGATAAGTTTGATGAACTCGTTGGCACAGAAAAGCTTACAAAATTTTCACAGATTACACCATACATTGAATGGTTAGGAACCCAGAATCCTGGAGCAGCTCAGGTGCATCTCTGGTGGCAGGACAATGCTTATATGTACAATATTGATCCTGTTCTCGGTGTAAAGGTTCCTGGTGCTGTTCGTTTAGAAAATGATGGTGAAATCAAGGTGTTCAACCAGTTTGAAACAGAAGAATGGCTTGATTGTATTACGACAGTGAGAAAGTGGTATGAATCAGGTGCTACTCTTCAGGGTAAGACAAATCAGACAAAGGCAACGTACCTTCCAAAGGATATTCCTCTAGCAATTTCAACATGGACACCAAACGGAGCTGCCGATAAAACAAGGGCGATGAAGTTTGACTTTTCTTCAAGACAGTTGTCAGATGCATATCTTACAACAGGTGGTGTTACATCAACACTTCAGGCTATCAATGTAAATTCACAGAACGCTGAAAATGCTATTAAGCTTTTAGAACTTGTTAACACAGATTCTACACTCATCAACCTCCTATCCTTTGGTATTGAAGGTGTTCACTACGAAAAGCTTACTGAAAACACCATTCACAAATTCTCAAAAGCAGAGCATGAAGCAAAGGGTACATCAGGTTACGGGGTTGAAGCTTGGATATTTGGTAATGTATTCAACGGTTATGCTGTAGAAGGCAATTCTGATGATATCTGGGTACAGACAAAGGCTGTGAATGATGGTGCTAAAAAGTCACCTATTCTCGGTTTCTCAGCTGATATGGAACCAATCAAGACAGAAATGAACAACTGTAACTCAATTGTTACTGAGTACATGGATAAGATGAACGAAGGTCTTGTTGATCCTATTGCTACAAATAACGAAATGCTCGAAAAGCTTAAGCTTGCAGGTGTTGACAAGATTATTGGAGAGCTCCAGAGACAGATTGACGAGTGGGTTAAAAATAAATAATTGACCCTGATTTTTCAAGGTATTAAACGACACCTTTAAATATGATTCCCTGCCCTTTTTATAAAGGGCAGGGAAAAGGCATATTTGTTAGGATGCCGTAATCTTGCTTTATAAAGCAGTTTTAGTTAATAGGAGGTTAAATTATGAAAAAGTATTTAGCATTATTAATTTGCGTATGTATGGTTTTTAGTACATTCGCAGCTGTTACAGTTTTTGCTGAAACAGAAAACAGAGACATTGCTTCTGAAAGTGCAGTAGAAGTTTCTACAGCAGGATATTTAGATAATGATGTCGCTAATATGTTTGATGGTGATTTAAATACATATTATATGGCAGGTAAGGTTACAGACGCAGAAGGTGCACAGCTTAGCACTTCATCTTCAAACAAAGTATGGATTAAGCTTGCTGAACACGAAAAGATTACAAAGGTAGAAGCTACTTTTG
>JAZLCI010000016.1:0-30839 GCA_045614085.1 Clostridia bacterium | reverse complement strand
CATATTCTGGATTTTTGACGGCTTGGGTTTCCAATGACCCTGAATTTAAAACAAACACGGGAAGGCAGATAAATCTAAAAAAAGGAGATCCGACAGAGACAACTAAAACTTGGTTTGTTGAGTATGATCCGGAAGACAGTTGGAGATATGTACGCGTGGGCAGAAATCAGGCTGCATATGTATGCTTTACAGAGGTTGAGGTTTATGCTGACGATATAATTTATGACCCTAATACTGTTGTTTATAAGGATGTTAAGGGCTCGGATTACGAAGGGGCAATCGAGATTTTACGAAAGCTTGGTATAAATTATGCGGCAATGAAGGATGAGTACGGCGTTAATTTGCTTATGACAAGAAGTGTTGCTGTTGAAACAATTGTAAAGTTATTCTATGAGGAGCCTAAAATGCTCGCTTATGGCGATATGCCATTTGAGGACATAAACAGTAGTATGAGCTTTTATGAAAGTGTTCTCGCAGCTTATAATGCCGGAATTGTCAAGGGAGATTTAAATAATAATTTCAACCCTGATTTGCTCGTTACAGTAAACGAAATGGCAGCTATGCTTCTTAGGGCACTGGGATATACTGAACCAATAGAATCTTATGATTCATGGGAAGTTGGCGTTTCCAGAATTGGAAAGACAATAGAGCTTTTTGAGGGAATTGATGCCGATAAATCCAACTATATTTCATACGGAGTAGCAGCACAGCTATTGTTAAATGCGATTGCTGTACCGCAGTTTAATAAATTTGGAAGCGGACTTACAGGCGGCGAAACGCCAATTATTGAAAAAAGATATAAAATGACTGTAATAGAAGGGGTTGTCCGTGAAACAAATCTGACCTCTCTCGACGGCAGAAAAGAGAAGAAGGACACAACTGTCAGGATTGATGATGTAATATTGATAGACGAGCAGGGAAGCCTTAATGATTACATTGGATATAATATTCGAGTTTGTTATGGTGAAGACAAAAAAGTAATTACAGCATGGGCGGTTGATAATAAAAGCTATACATTCTCAGTGTCTGATGTGGCTTCATTCCCTGATGTAGGAAATCTTGCGTACGAGGTTTATAATGAAAAGGACAAAATCGTAAAATATAAGCTCAAAGATGGTTTCCGTGTGGTATATAATGGGACGAGTGTGTTTAATTTCACAACCGAATCATTAGAGCCAACCACCGGAGGAATTACACTTCTTGATAATGACGGAGACGGTACTTATGATGTAGTTACCATAAATGAATATAAAGCCGTTGAGTTAGAGGTTATTGCAGGTTCAGACGAAATTACTGAAATTAGAGATAAGAAAGGTAATTCTTATAAGGTTAGTGCTGAAAAACTGACGGCAATTGGTGCGGATGGTGCTAATATTGAATTCAGTGATATTCCTAGTGGTTCAATAATTAAAATTTATGTAGGTGATATTAACGCTCTTAGGGCTGAAAATACAACTATCTACAATATTGATGCCCATACTAAAATAGAGGTGTTGGAGTCCAAAGCATCAGGTGACATCAGCGGACTAAATGATGATTCCATTATAGTCGGAGGCACATATTATGACTATGCTACTAATTATGGCGAAAGCGGTATAATAGGCGTTGGTGAAATTGTTGAGTTGTATTTTGATGAATGGGACAAGGTGATTTTTGTTAAAAATGCAAAAGTCAGCACAGGATGGACTATTGCGTTTGTAATTGACATACGGCAAAGGGATAGCTTTACACATGATTACAGAGCTAAACTATACAATTCAAAGGGTGAATTCGTGACCTATGATTTAGCCGACAAAATCCGTTTGGATGGAACTCCTATGATTCTTGAAGAATTTGATGATTATCTGAATGCTTCTGAAAACGATCCAACAAGAAAAATAAGAAATGAGTTTATCAGATATAAACTTGACGGTGATGGTAAGTTATTTGAAATCGATACAATATATGTAAGTGATAAAGAAGATGAGTATTCAACCCTTACATTTAAGAGTGAAAACGTTGTTGAAAGCACATCTTCCACGGGTGTACGATATGTAGCTGCAGCTGAAGCTTTTTATAATCAAAATGAATTTCTTTTTATGGTACCGCCAGCAACAACTACATTCACTATTCCAACAATTAACGATGAGTATACGACTTCAGAAAAATATAATAATTATTATAAAGTAGGTGGTGTTACCAGTGCTGTTCCGGACAAAAGTTCCTTTACAGCTACGGTTAAGATTTATATGGCAAATGAATATGGTGTTGCAGGATTTTTGGTATTGGATAAGAATTATTCTGTAGCATCAGGAGATTCGGTCGATGTCATTACAGCTGATGATGCACCTTATATGGTAGTTGATAGACTTGCTGAAGTTTATCAAAATGATACCGAATGTTATAAATTGATTGGATATAATTTATCTACAAAATCTACAGTTGAGTATATTATTGATGAGAATGTAGAGGTTATAGCTGAGAGTGGCAAGATTTATCAGGATCACGGTATTGGAAGCGGGGATAACTGGCATACTGAGTACTGTGAGATTGATCTTCAGAAGATGATGTCTTCAGATGACCGAGTAAACTATATAGGCAAAGTTAAATCCATTAATAGAGGCGATGTAATCAGGTATGAGCTAGAGGGTAGCTATATTAAAAAAATAGAGCGTGTATATGATTACGAACCGAACGAAAGACCGGTTCAGTTAAGTGATACATGGAAAACATCTGATTCTAATTATCCAAAGTATCAGTTTGTGCGTAACAGATTTCAGTTTGCAACTGTAGCGGATATAGATGCGCTTCTGATAAAGCTTGCACCAATACAAGGCACAAATCCACCGGAGGTGTACAAAAAAGCAAACTTTGGAAAAGCTTTAATTTGCTCTGGTGACGGGAAAGCACTAAGGCTTGAGTCGATAGATGAGCTTATCAATTGCAAGGATGATAGATATTTAATCCTTTTCCTTTGTAGAAGTGGTGCCCCCATAGCGGCAATAGCTTACGAGTATAATAATTAAGAGTATTCCAAGCCACATTATATAGTGTGGCTTGGAAAAATATTTTAAATTACATACAAAGAAAATAAAAGTGGTATATATAATAAAGAAAAGGAGAAAAGGAAAATGAAGAAAACCACAAAGATTTTAGCACTTATACTTGCAATGTCAATGATTTTATCAGGCATTACAGTATTCGGTGCAGACGAACCTGAGCTCGTTGAGTCACCTAATATGCATCTGACTACAACAGAGCCACTTGCACCTGCAGATAACTTAATTCCTGCAGAAAAAGAAATGGGAGAAATTAACTTTAACGATGTTTCAGGACATTGGGCAGAAACTGTTATCAAAGTTTTATCTGCTAATATGTATGTTCAGGGTAACGGTGACGGAACATTCGCTCCTGAAAACAATGTTACAAGAGCAGAGTTCATACAGATGGCTGTAAACGCTCTTGCATCTGAAGTTAAAGAATATGACGGATGCTTTAATGACGTATCAGCTGATGCATGGTATGCAAATACTTTAGAGGCTGCAAAGGCAGAAGGTCTTTTGGCAGAAGACTTTGTTGTAAATAACAATATAAAGCCTGAAGAAGCTATCACAAGAGAAGATGCGGCATTAATTATTTCAGCTGTTGCTGAAAAGTTAGGTGCAGAAAGTGAAGTGTCAGCTATCGGCCTCTTTGGTGAAGACGAACCATCAGAATATGCAAAAGAAGGTGTTGCAAAGGCAATAGCTTACGGAATTATGCAGGGTGACCCTGATGGCAGAATCAGACCACTCGATACCCTTACACGTGCAGAAGCATCAGAGCTTTTAACAAAGACAATTGAGCTTGTGTCACGTCTTGCTATCTATGTTGACCCTGAAAATGGAAGTGCAGATAACAAAGGTACCAGAGCATATCCTTTAGCTTCTGTTGAAGCCGCGTTCGAAATGGCAAAGGCAAACAATGATGATATGAAGAACCATATGTTTGTATTTATCAAGGGCGGAGAATATTATTTAGATGCAGCTCTTGAGCTTGATACTGCTATTTCAGGTTCAAACGGATATAACATTGTGTTTACTTCATACGAAGGCACAGCACAGTTTATGTCAGGTAAGCATTATACAGGTTTTGAACTCCACGACGAGAACTTAAACATCTACAAGACCTATGTTGGTGATACAATGTCAAGACAGGTATATGTTGACGGCGTTCGCGGTGTTCGTGCAAGAAGCGACAAAGAACTTACGAATGCAGAGATAGTAAAAGATTACGGATATCTTTGCGATGATACTTTCCTTGCTGACTACAAGAACATTAAGGACTTGGAGATGGTTGTATATGCTATCTGGACACAGCCACGTTGCGGTGTTTCTGAAATTGTCGTAGAAGACGGCAAGGCAAAAATAATTATAGATGAAAAGGTATGGAAGGAAGGATTAGTTGATAACACTCCTTGGGAGTTACCTCATTGGTATGAGAATGCTTATGAACTTTTAGATACCGCAGGGGAATGGTATATTGACTCTACTGACGGATATCTCTACTATATTCCAAGACCGTTTGAAAATCCTGCAGAGATGGTTGCTACCATACCTGTAGGGGAGAGATTACTTACAGCTCAAGGTACTGCAGAAGAACCTATTCATAACCTTGTGTTTGATGGGCTTGAATTTGCGTATACAACATGGATGCAGCCAAGTACTGAAATGGGACATAATGACTGGCAGAATAATGGTGTAAATGGTAAACTTGCAAATCCTGCTGTTTATGTAGGCTGTGCAAGATATGTGGATTTTATCAATAGTAAATTTGAAAAGCTTGGCGCATCAGGCCTTCATATGATGTATTCCATTCAGGAATGTAATGTAATTGGTAATGAATTTTCTGATATTTCAGGTTCTGCTTTTTCTTTAGGTGATGGACGTAACGGTGAAACATATGAAAAAGAGATTAAACCTACCGAATATAAATATTATACAATTAACAATAAGTTCAATAATAACTATGTTCACGATGTAGCGGTGGAGTTTGCATCTGCGGCGGCTGTATCTGCCACATATCCAAAGAATACTCAATTTAATCATAACGAGATTTCTAATTCTTCATATTCAGGTGTTCATATTGGCTGGGCTTGGGAAAATTATTCCGAAGAAGCTAATAAAAAGGGTACAGGTCTTTACAAGGTAGAGGTTAATAACAATTATATCCATGATACAATGGACAGCCCGGCTTATGATGGTGGTGCAGTTTATCTTATGGGTGTAACTGGTGGAACTTACGAAAACCCAAGTGTCTTCAACAACAACTACCTTTCAAATTCCAGAAATGCCCATGCGCTTTTATATTTTGATTCGGGAGCAACATACTGGAGAGCAGAAAACAACTTGATGGACAGTAGTGAGGTAAAGGAATATCCGTTTAATGGAAAGAAGTCTACACAGGTTGCAAAGTGGTTGCAGATAACAAATGATACAGCACGTTATCTTGTTATAAAGGACAGTTATGCAACAACTAAAGACCAGAGAGTATCTAAAAAATACAGCTATGTGGAAGAGCCTGAAATTATTGAAATGAATAACTTGCCTTCAGAGGCACAGTCTATTATAGATAACGCAGGTCTTGAAGATAAGTATCTTGAAAAGTTCCCTGCACCCGCACAGAGATTAAAGGTGGATATCAAAAAGGTCGAATTAAAGAGCGGTGAGACAGTTCAGATAACTTCTGAAGTTTTTGGTCGCTTAAATTCTGTTCCAAAGGAAGATGAGTATATCCTCTATTACACAAGTTCAAATCCGGCTATAGCGTCTGTTGATGAAAATGGTGTTATAACAGCTAATTCTCAAGGTCGTGCAAGAATCTATGTTAATCTTTTAATAGGTGATATTATTAAAACAAAAGAGATAGATGTAATGTGCGATGACCAGTTAAATTGGGTTACACCTGATGAATTAACTCTTGTTAAGGGGTATTTTAAACCTGTTAATCCAAAAGGGACTTCTCTTTTCGGTAAAGCTCTGGAAATTGATGAAGCAACATATGTATCAGCAGATGAAAATATAGCAAAGGTAGGGGAAGACGGAAAAATTTACGGTGTAAGTGTAGGTGAGACATTACTTAACGCCACATTTATGACTGACGGGCACTCTATTACAAAAGAAATTCCTGTAAAGGTTTACGATTTCTCAAATTCTGACACAGCAAAGCTTGAAGGAATGCCTCTCCCCGCAGACTTCTTTAAGGTTGAAAATTGGGAGTCGGCAAGAACTCCAGATGTGTCTGTCGCGACACTTTCGGAAGATGGCAAGAGTATCGCTGTAACAGGTGAGGCAAGCTATTATAAGAAAGAAATGTTAAAAGATGGACTATATTCCTTTGATTTAAAGATTGAGAAACCAAACGGTTGGCCGACTCTTGCTTTTAAGGCTCCTGATGTAACAAAGAGATATGTAAACAGTGATAGCTACTTTATAGGTATCTGTCCTGATTATTTGGAACTTCAAAGATTTAACAACGGTGGCAGAAATTACTTTATCGGGGTTGAATCTCTTAACCCAAGCACAGGAACAGATATCCCTAACTACGGACAGATATTTGAGTTCGGCAAAGTTCATCACATTACAGCAGGAACAATTGAGGAAGAAAACGGTGTAAGGGTTATTTTGACGGTTGACGGAAAAAATATTTATGACTATCTTGATACAAAGGAAGGTTACCTAAAAGGAGACGGATATTTCGCCGTTTATGCGGGATCAGGTTTATTTACATTCTCGCAGACAGAAAAATAAGACAAACTAAAAGAGAGTTGGATTTTTCCAACTCTCTTTTTTAAAACCGGTTCAGTCTTCTGTAATCTTCAGGGGTCATATTTTCTGATTTTTTAAACACTGCGCAAAAATAACTTGGATTACTAAAGCCTGTTTCTTCAGCAATTTTTTTAATTTTTATATCATCGTATGAACACAAAAGCTCTTTTGCGGCATTTAATCGTATTTGTGTCAGATATTTAAGAGGGGTTGTGCCATAAACCTGATTAAAAAGTCTGCATAGGTGATTTGGGGTAATAGCTATTTCCTTTGCCATAAGCTCAAGGCTTAAATCCTTGCTGTACTTTTCTCGCATCATATCAATAACGGGAATAAGTTTTCTGTACTTTTCGTTTTGTGTCATGCCTCCGCTTTGAGGGAGATTGTTGTGACACTCTCCTATTTTAATAAGCATCTTATAAAGCATACAGGAAATTTTTATATCCTTATCAGGGTGGTCGCTTTCAAACATATCATAAAGGGCGCTTGTTTGTGTTTCAAACTCCTTTGTGTTTTTTAAGGAAAAGGCTGCGGTGTTTCCAAGACCTAAATAGTCCGCAATCTGTCCAGCACTGCTTCCCTCGTAGGTAATCCAGGTTGCCTTCCAGGGTTTTTTAACGGGAAAATACTCGTGAGGAATATCAGGACGGAAGAAAAACGCATCTCCTGCACCTATTTTATATTCCCTGCCCTCGGCACGAAAAATTCCGCTGCCCTCGGTGCAATAAAAAATCTGATATGTGTGAAAGCCTTCTTTTCTGAAAATCTTGCCCTGGTCTTTGGTGTTGTTCATACGGACAATATATATGGGTAAAAGCTTTGTTTTGCTTAAAAGAATTGGTAATACCATATATGTCATTCCTCTCCTGTTAACTTTTTTATATTATATAACAAGCAAAGATAATTTTCAAGAAGTATTGTCTGCAGAATGGTTAAAAAAGAGTTGAATTGTAATATTTTGTGTGGTATAATGTTTCATAGTTATATATTTTAGGAGGAAAAATTATGAGCAGTGAAACACTTCAGATACTTATTGCTATGATTATATATATGGCAGTAGTTATCGTAATCGGTATTGTATATGCTAAAAAAGCAAATGCAAGTTCAGAAAATTATTACCTTGGCGGACGTTCATTAGGCCCATGGATAACAGCTATGAGTGCAGAAGCATCAGATATGAGCGGATGGCTTTTGATGGGTCTTCCGGGTGTTGCATATTGGTGTGGTTTAGCAGATGCTGCATGGACAGCTATTGGTTTAGCTGTTGGTACATACTTTAACTGGCTATTAGTATCAAAAAGACTTCGCAGATACAGTATCAGAGCTAATAACTCTATTACCTTGCCGGAGTTCTTCTCAAACAGATTCCGTGAAAACAAAAAGGTTATTCTTACAATTGCGGCCTTATTTATACTTGTATTCTTCACGGTATATGCGTCAAGCTGTTTTGTAACCTGTGGTAAGCTCTTCTCTACATTATTTGGTTTACCATATGTTCCTATGATGTTAATTGGCGCTGCGTTTGTATTGATTTACACAATACTTGGTGGGTTTTTGGCAGAAAGTGCGTCTGACTTTATGCAGGGTATTGTTATGATTATTGCCCTTGTTGTAATAGTTGCAGTTGGTGTTGTTAGCGCAGGCGGTTTTAGTGCAGTTATTCAGAACGTAAAGGAAATCCCGGGATTTTTAGAATTCTTCGGTCTTGCATCACCTACATTAGGTGAAGACGGAAGACAGCTTGTTGAAGCAGGCAAGCCTGTATTCGGTCAGGCAAAGGAATATGGCGTTTTAAGCGTAAGTTCTATGTTTGCGTGGGGCTTGGGATACTTTGGTATGCCACAGGTACTCTTAAGATTTATGGCTATCCGCGAAGAAAAAGAACTTAAGATGTCAAGAAGAATAGCTATGACCTGGGTTGTTATTTCTCTTGCAGTGGCAGTGTTTATTGGTATTCTCGGAAGACACTTGTTCCCTGTAGAACACTTGACAGCTTCATCTGCTGAAAACATCTTTATTACACTGTCAACAAGCTCACTTCCTGCAATACTTGCCGGTTTTGTTATGGCAGGAATTTTAGCCGCTACTATCAGCTCATCTGACTCTTATCTTTTGATTGCGGCATCTGCTTTTGCAAAGAACATATATCAGGGTGTTTGTAGCAAGAAGGCTACAGACAAGCACGTTATGCTCGTTACAAGAATAACACTTTTAGCTATTGCTTTAATCGCAATTGTTATAGCTCTTGATGAAAACAGCGTTATCTTCAAGATAGTATCATTTGCATGGGCAGGCTTCGGTGCTACATTTGGCCCACTTATGCTCTTCTCACTTTTTTGGAAGAGAACCACAAGAGCAGGTGCTATAGCAGGTATGGTAAGTGGTGCGGCTATGGTATTTATCTGGAAGCTCTGTATAAGTACATTAGGCGGAGTGTTCGCTATATATGAACTTCTTCCTGCGTTTATCGTTTCATCTATCTTTATCGTTATAGTATCTTTGGTTACACCAAAGCCATCAAAGGAAATTGAAGAAGATTTTGAAGCAGTTAGAGCAAAATAAGTTATTTAATATGTGCAAAATGGCGGTTTTATTTAAAACCGCCATTTTTGTTATATATTAAATAATATTCAAAATTATGTAAGGCGAATTAAAGGGAAAAGCAGTTGAATTGTAATAAAATATATGGTATAATACCGCATATATTTGGAAAAGAGGTAATGCTTTATTGAGTACAACAAAGCATCACTTGACACGATATGTGCATCTCTTGCATATGCAAGGGGGGTAGAAGCTCCAAAGTGCAGTGCAGAAAAGAATAATATTTCCGCAGCTTATGTGAATAAAAAGCTTAAGTAAGATATATTTAGAATGTGATATGGATTACTTTATACTTTACAATACCAACGAGATAAATACAAAAGCAACAGCGGAGTATATAAAGAGTAAAAAGTCCAAGACAGTTTCTCTTGTTTGTATTGGGCTTGCGGCTAAAGAGGAGACGAAGAGGACACCATTTGCGCAGAATATATAAAAAGCATTTTAGAAGGTGAACCTTTTGATATAGAAGAGGGGATAAAAAGCCGTAAGTTTACTTCAGGGGCGAAGTTCTTTGATAAGACGCAGAATGATGTCTTCCCTGAAGAAGATTTTCATATGTGTACAAAGGTTGATGAGTTTGACTTTGTTTTAAGGCTTAAAAAAGGTGAAGACGGAATAGACTATATGGAGAAGGTAATGATTTAGTTTTAGGAGTGATAAAATGGCGGAAAAGACCACGAAAAATTCAAGCAATTTTATAAAAGGCGCTTTGATTCTTGCTATTGCTAACTTTGTTGTAAAGCTTATAGGAGCGGGTTTTAAAATTCCTCTTATCGGCTTAATCGGTGATGAGGGAAGCGGCTACTTTAACGTTGCGTATCAGATTTATACCTTTATGTTTATTGTGGCAACGGCAGGCTTTCCTGTTGCAATATCCAAAATGGTGTCAGAAAGTATGGCAAAGGATAACGAGGGTGAGGCAAGAAAAATTTTCAACGTTGCCTTTGGATTTTTGTTTGTAATCGGACTTTTAGGCACTCTTATTATGCTTGTCTTTGCAGATAAGTTAGCTATATTTGTTGGTATCCCCGGGGCATCTATGGGAATATCGGTTATCGCTCCTGCAGTTTTCTTTGTTGCTATGTCATCTGCATACAGAGGATACTTTCAGGGAAGACAGAATATGTACCCAACTGCATTCAGTGAGGTTATTGAGTCATCAGGCAAGCTTATAATCGGTCTTGTTTGTGCGGCACTCTTTATGGGTATGACAGTTGATGGCTCTATAGGAAAGGCTGTTGACTTTGCGGCAGGAAAAATCCTTGACCAGCATACACAGACCATATTTGCATCAACAGGTGCAATTTTCGGTGTAACCGCAGGTACGTTTTTAGCTTGCGTGCTTTTGACTTTGATATATGTTTTTT
Source organism: Clostridia bacterium (assembly GCA_045614085.1). Lineage (GTDB taxonomy): Bacteria > Bacillota > Clostridia > Monoglobales > Monoglobaceae > UMGS1820. The sequence goes on along the minus strand of JAZLCI010000016.1, from coordinate 20,086 downwards.
CTAAAAAGAAAAAGGAAAAGGGTATAGAAAAGGCAAGAGGAAATGGAGAAATCTTAAAAAAGCTTATTATGATTGCTGTGCCTATTACAATAGGTGCATCGGTGTCAAGTCTTACCACCCTTATTGATATGGGTACAATAAGCCATCGTCTTGTTGTAAGACCTGAAGTTTTTGAAAGATATGCTTTTATGTTTAAAGAGGGAACGGAGTTCTTCTCAAAGGCAATAGAAGCAGGTTGGGATAATGCAACAATTTTAACACAAAAGGCAACAACTCTTTACGGAATGTACACAGGTAAGGCCCTTACTATGTTTAATCTTCCCCTTACGTTGGTTGTGGCTCTTGGTACATCGGTTGTGCCTGCTATCTCTGCTGCAGTTGCACGAAAGGAAGGTCACGAGGCAAAAACCATAACAGAAAGCACACTTCGTATATCAATGCTTTTTGCGGCACCTTGTGCATTTGGTATGGCGGCACTTTCAAGAGAGATTTTAAATCTTCTCTTTGGAACATATAACGCATACACTGTTTTAGCTATCCTCGCATTTGCCATTATTCCTGTTGCTGTGGTTCAGGTTACAAACTCAATGCTTCAGGCATATGGAAAGGTCTATATCCCTGTTGTACATATGGTAATAGGTGGAATAGTTAAAGTATTGGTGAACTATTTCTGTATTCCATATTTAGGAATAGACGGTGCGCCTGTCGGCACAGGAGTATGCTACACTATTATAGCTGTTCTTAACATCAGGGCCATAATAAAAGCATCAGGGATTAAGATAAACTGGAACGACTTTTTAATAAAGCCGATATTTGCGGCATTAATAATGGGTGCAGTTGGGTTTGTTTTAAGTACGTTTATTCCAATAAGCAAGGCTTTGTGTATAATTGAAATTGGAATTTGCGGAATTGTTTATTTTGCAAGTATTATTTTAGTAAAGGCTCTTAAAAAGGAAGACGTTTTAAATCTTCCAAAGGGCGAAAAGCTTGTGGCTGTTTTAGAAAAGATTAAGGTTTTTAAGTAGGAGATTAAAATGGAACTAAAGAAAGATAAATATACATTTGATGATTTGGTAAAGATAATTGAAAAGCTACGTTCTCCCGAGGGTTGCCCATGGGACAGAGAGCAGACACACCAAAGTATCAGAGCAAATATGATAGAAGAGGCTTATGAGCTTGTTGAGGCTATTGAAAAAGGAAACCCTGAAAAGATTGCAGACGAAAGCGGTGATGTTCTTCTTCAGGTAATGCTTCACGCACAAATCGGCAAGGATGATGGTGAATACGACATAAACGATGTTACCGATATGATAAGCCGAAAAATGATACAAAGACATCCTCACGTTTTTGGTGATGTATCAGTTGAAAACAGCGAAGAAGTTTTAAAGAACTGGGATGCTATAAAGCGAGAAGACAGAGAACAAAAAAGTATAACAGATGAACTTAAAGGGGTATCTGCATACGTTCCAACACTGATGAGGGCGAAAAAGATTGCCAAAAAGGCAAAAAAGGCAGGCTATGATTATAAAGGACAGGAAATCTCTGCTAAAACAGAAGAAGAGTTTGGAAAGCTTCTTTTTGATATAGCAGTTTCAGCAGGGGAAAATGGTGTTGACCCTGAGGTTGCACTTTCTAAGCAGATAGGAAAGTTTATCGACGAATTTGAAAGGTTTGAAAAGGGTAAGTAATATGCGACTTGATAAGTATTTAAAAATTTCCCGTATTATAAAAAGGCGTACCGTTGCAAACGAAGCCTGCGATGCAGGAAGAGTTACAGTAAACGGTAAAATTGCCCGTGCATCATATGATATAAAGGTTGGGGACGAAATAACCATCAGCTTTGGCGCAAAGCCATTGTCAGTGAGAGTTTTGGAGGTTAAGGAAACTGCCTTTAAAGACGACGCAAGAAATATGTATGAGGTTATATAAAAGAAAAGGATATCTCCCAAGAGATATCCTTTTTCTGTTAAAGTCCACCATATATAAAGTGCCACCAGTAAGGCCATATAACCTCGGAGGCACTTCCGCCAATGCCTGACCAGATTGTTGACCATGAAATCTCATCCCATTTGTCAGTTTCGTAATTATATATAAAGGTCAGGACATCTCCGCCGGAATTGTCTTTTCTAACATAATATACCTGGGCAACAGAAGATCTGTAAGGCTTATAGCTTAATACCTTAAAATATTCCATATCCCCAAGCATGGTGTTTTCTTTATATGCATCTTTAAATTCATCATAATGGGCGATGGTTAAAAGCTCACACTTTATTAAGGCAGATGTCCAGTTTATTAAAAACAAGCATAATAAACCTATTATGATATATTTAATTGCTTTTTTGATTTTCCGCAGTATTTTCATATAATTACTCCTTATCTGATTCTAAAAGCTGGCGCATATAGTAATATTCATTTTTCGCATCTATTCCAAAGTCGTTTGGTTGAGGGTTGTTGTGAGGAAGAAAAAGCTCGTCTTGATTGTATAGCGTAGCCAAAATAGCAGTTCTTCCATCTATTTCAGGATAAACATCTTTCCACCTGTCCTGAAAGTATCTCAAATAAGCTGCGACATAGTTGATGTTTTCTGATTCAACTGTTAATCTATGTGCTATCGCTTTTTCTCTTGAGCCTGTGACATATCCATATGCCGGTGCATACCAAACCTGAACCTCATATGGTATATGCCCGCTAACCGCAGAAAAACTATGAGAATACTCGGTCTTTTGTATATATCCGTTATCTTCAAGCATTTTTGCGGTTGACACTTTAACCTGCCCTATTCCTATGGATGTGTCGGCAGAATAGAGAGGAACATCGGTCATTGAATCAAAAGCGTTTACATTTGTTATCTGTTCAGTAAAGGTGCATGCAGCAATAATGGCGGGGTTAACACCATAATATGCACCTGCATTTTTTATTGCATCCTTGTTTCTGGTTATAATAGCGGAAGCATCTTCCCGGCTTGTGGTTGGAAGGACTGCATCAATTGCAGAAGAAAGCTTATCCTTAAGCGCAGAAACAAATGAAGCCTTTTCGTAATTCATTTTGTCATCATTATATAATGACGATGATTTATTGTCAAGAGTTTTGTAAAATAGTGAAGGAGTTGCTAAACCTAAAAGTTGAGCACACCTCCATCCATAGTTAGCTGTTGGGTCACTAAGTGGGCGGTTGCATCTTTTGCAACGGTTTTGTCCATCAAAAATGTTTTCGTTGTTCATATATATCACTCCTTTCTGAAATTTTTATAATAATAACACAGGAAAAAGTGACATAGCGTGCCACGTATATAAGAAAAAGGATATCTCCCAAGAGATATCCTTTTTCTGTTAAAGTCCACCATATATAAAGTGCCACAAGTAAGGCCATATAACCTCGGAAGCACTTCCGCTGTCAGACCAGATGCACTCCCATATGATTTCTTCCCATTTATCTGTTTCGATATTGTACTTAAAAGTCAGAACGCTTCCATGGGAGTGTTCTTTGCCCACATAATATACTTGTGCAAGCCAATGTGTTCTGTAAGGAGAATAGCTTAATACTTTAAAATATTCCATATCCCCAAGCATGGTATTTTCTTTATATGCATCTTTAAATTCATCATAATGGGCGATGGTCAAAAGCTCACATTTTATTAAGGCAGATGTCCAGTTTATTAAAAACAAGCATAATAAACCTATTATGATATATTTAATTGCCTTTTTGATTTTCTTTAAAATTATCATAATTTTTGCTCCTATAGTTTACAAAAGAGTAATATGAATAATATAATTATATAAGCGAAAAAGAGAACTGTCAAGATAAGTGTTAGAAGAAAAAATTTTAAATTTTTATTATATATAATATATTTTGTTTTGTTTAGTTTTGTTTTGTTTATATAATGTAGTTGTACCCATAGTTGTACCCATAGTTGTATCCCTAGTTATATCCCTAGTTGTACCCCTATTACTTTTTTTCAAAAAAGTAATCGGCAAGGTGTACGAGTTAGTAATCACCTTTGTATATTAACAAATAAAGAAATATACGTTACCAATTTATGAATTATTATAAATAAGGCTTGTAAATTTTGTAATTATGCGATACAATATATAATGATAAAATATATAATTACGAGGGAATAAAATGAATGTTTTGTTTATGGGAACGCCTGATTTTGCGGTTCCTTGTTTAAAAGCACTTTTAGATGATAAATATGACGTTTCAGGGGTTGTTACACAACCTGATAAACCAAAGGGAAGAGGGCATAAGCTTGCGCCTCCTCCTGTTAAGGAATGTGCAATGGAAAATAACATTCCTGTGTATCAGCCTGAAACATTAAGAGATAAGGCACTTTTGCCTGTTTTAGAAGAACTTAACCCTGACGTTATTATTGTTGTGGCTTACGGGAAGATTTTGCCTGAATATATATTAAACTTTCCAAAGTATGGATGTATAAATGTACATGCGTCACTTCTCCCTAAATACAGAGGTGCTGCACCTATCCAATGGGTTATCATTGATGGTGAAAAGGAAACAGGCGTTACTACAATGTATATGGAAAAGGGTTTAGACACTGGGGATATGATTCAAAAAGCCATTTGTGAAATCGGCGCAGAAGAAACCTACGGTGAGTTACACGATAAGTTATCACCTATGGGAGCAGACCTTTTGATAAAAACCTTAAAGGCGGTTGAAGACGGCACTGTTACAAGAGAAAAACAGGATGATGCTCTTTCAAACTATGCACCAATGATTAATAAAGAAACTGCACAGATTGACTGGAGCAAGCCTGCAAAAGAAGTGCTTAATCTTATACGAGGAATGAACCCATATCCTATGAGCTACACTTCATATGGTGATGAAACCTTAAAGATTATTCACGCATTCTTTGGCGGTGACAGAACAGGTAAGAGTGGATCCATAAAGTTAAACAACAAAAAGCTTGAAATTGTATGCGGTGATAATAAGTATATTATTGTTGATGAGATACAATTCAAGGGCGGAAAGAGAATGACGGTTGAAAGTTACTTAAACGGACATTCTATAGATGAAAGTATTATATTAGGTTAAAGGAGAATTTATATATGTTTTTTCCATTTTATGATCCAACATGGATTATATTGTTGCCTGCAATTATATTAAGCTTGTGGGCGCAGTCAAATGTTAATTCAACATTCAGAAAATATTCAACAGTTTATAACAGAGCGGGATATACAGGTGCAGAAGTTGCAAGACGCATTCTTGATATGAACGGTCTTTATAACGTAAGGATAGAGAGAATTGCCGGAAACTTAACTGACCATTTTGACCCAAAAACAAATGTGGTGCGTTTATCAGATGCAACATATGACAGCACATCAGTTGGTGCAATAGGTGTTGCCGCCCACGAGGTAGGCCACGCAGTTCAGCATGCAACAGCATACGGACCTATAAAGTTCAGAAACGCAATTGTGCCTGCAGTAAACATCTGCAATATGTTATCTATGCCGATTATACTTTTGGGATTGTTCTTGTCATATACCCTTGTTGATGTGGGAATTATCTTATTCTCTGCAACAGTTTTATTTCAGCTTGTAACTCTTCCTGTAGAGTTTAATGCAAGCAACCGCGCAGTAGCAACTCTTGAAAATCAGAACCTTTTATCAGGGGATGAGGTTTTAGGCGCTAAAAAGGTTTTAAAGGCTGCGGCTCTTACCTATGTTGCGGCGGCAGTAAGCTCTATAATGAGTTTACTCAGACTTATTTTGATATTTGGCGGAAGAAGGGACGATTAACTTGGGAGTTAGTGCAAGACAAGGGGCAACGGATGCGCTTTTTGATATAGAGAAAAAGGGCGAATATTCCACAAAAGCTGTTACAGATGCTATTAAAAATCTTGAACCGAGAGACAAGGCATTTGCAAACGAGCTTATTCTTGGGGTGCTCCGTAACAAAATCTATCTTGATTTTGTGATACAAAGCTTTTCCAAAACAAAACTTAAAAAGTTAAACCCTTACGTTTTGCAGATACTTCGTGTAGGTGCGTATCAGATGATATGTATCGACAAGGTTCCTGTATCAGCCGCTTGTAATGAAGCAGTTAAGCTTGCGGAAAAGAGAGCAAGGGCGGCAAAAGGCTTTGTAAACGGAGTTTTAAGAAGTATTTCAAGAAATCTTGATAACCTGCCTGAAATTAAAGGGAATGAAATCGAAAAGCTGTCTGTGAAATATTCCTGTCCATTATGGCTTGCAGAAAAACTCTTCAGTCAGTTTGGAGATAAAACAGAAGATATTTTAAAGGATAGCTTAAAGCCACACCCTACGTTTATAAGAGTTAATGCTTTAAAGACAGATGAGGATGCCCTTATAGAAAAGTTAAAGGCAGAGGGAATAGAAGCCGAAAAGAGCGACCTTAAAAATTGCCTTACTATAAAAGGGGCAATAAATATAAATGTATCGGGTGCATACAAAGAGGGGTTATATACTCTGCAAAATGTAAATTCCCAGATGGCGACAGTTATACTTGAGCCAAAGGCGGATGAAACAGTTATTGATATGTGTGCCGCTCCGGGAGGAAAGACAACCCATATAGCAGAGCTTATGGAGAATAAGGGCAGAGTTATCGCCTTTGACATACACCCACACAAAATTGAGCTTATAGAAAAAACGGCAGAGAGGTTAGGCCTTGACTCAATAGAAGCAAGGTGTCATAATTCAGAAGAGGCTATTGAAGACCTTAAGGGAATGGCTGACAGAGTATTGGCTGATGTGCCATGCTCCGGTATTGGTGTTATACACAGAAAACCCGATATAAAATACAACAGACAGGAAGAAGATATAACTGCCCTCTGTGAGATACAGAAAAATATATTAAAAAATGCCTCTGAATATGTGAAAACAGGCGGAACGTTGGTATATTCCACCTGTACAATACTTAAAGAAGAAAATCAGGATATAACAGAGGAATTCATAAAAGAGAATAAAGATTTCGAGAAAACTTTTGAAAAGCTTTACCTCGCTCACGAAACCGGCGGAAGCGGTTTCTATATTTGCAGAATGGAAAGAAAGTAAAATGAAGAAAAATTTAAAGGACTATACCTTAAAAGAGCTTGAGGATTTGATGGTTTCTTTGTCAGAACCAAAGTTTCGGGCAAAGCAGATTTTCAAATGGCTCTATGACGGAGCAGAAGCCTTTGAGGATATGAAGAATATTCCGAAAAGCCTTATTGAAAAGCTTGAGGGTGAATATTCAGCAAGTAATCTTAAAATAGAACAAAAGTTTATTTCACGTATTGACGAAACAAGGCGTTATCTGTTAAAATTAGATGATGGGAATTTTGTAGAATCGGTACTTATGAAGTATCACCATGGATACACAATTTGCGTGTCCTCTCAGGTTGGATGTGCTATGGGATGTGCCTTTTGTGCATCTACTGTAAAGGGAAAGGAAAGGTCATTAACTGCCGGCGAAATAATGGGTCAGGTTATGACGGTGCAAAAGGACTTGGGAGAGAGGATTTCCAACATTGTAATGATGGGTATGGGAGAGCCTCTTGATAATTTCGATAACGTTTTAAGATTTTTAGAAAATGTAAATAATCCGTTAGGATTAAATATAGGGCACAGGCATATAACCTTATCTACCTGTGGTTTGGTTGACAGGATTTATGAGCTTGCGGATATGAAACTGCAGATTACTCTTTCAATATCCCTTCACGCAACCAATGACGAAAAAAGGTCACAGATTATGCCTGTAAACCGAAAATATAATATTGAAAAATTACTCACTGCCTGCAAGTATTACATAAAAGAAACAGGCAGAAGAATATCCTTTGAATATACCCTTATAAAAGGGGTCAATGATACAAAGGAAGAGGCAGAGGCTCTTTTGAAGTTAGTAAAAGGAATGCTTTGCCATGTGAACTTAATACCTGTAAACAAGGTAGAAGAAAGCGGTTTTTCTCCAACTGACAAGGTATCGGTTGAAAAGTTTCGACAGATACTTGAAAAGGGCGGAGTTTCCGCTACAGTAAGAAGAGAGATGGGCTCGGACATAAGTGCCGCTTGCGGTCAGCTTCGGGCAAGACATAGTGAAAATTAAGGAGGTGGTATGCTTGGCAGATACATTTGGATTAAGTGATGTTGGCTGCGTAAGAGAGCTTAACGAGGACAGCTTTTGTGTTTACGGCTTTAATGAGGCTGACGAGAAAGGCTTTTGCGTTTTAGCTGACGGAATGGGTGGTCACAACGCCGGCGAAGTCGCCAGTCAGAATGCAGTAAAGCTGATTGCAGAGGATTTGCAAAAGCTTTCTGCTGAGGATGAAATTCCCAAAAAGCTTAATGAGGCAATAGTGTCAGCAAATAAAAGGATATATAAAATGTCCTGCGAGAACAGTATTCACAGCGGTATGGGGACAACAGTGGTCGCTACATATGTAGCAGATGGAAATGCGTATATTGCCAATGTAGGTGACAGTCGGGCATATGCAATACGAGGAGATGAAATTCTTCAGATAACAACAGACCATTCTGTTGTGTCAGAGCTTTTGATTAGTGGTATGATAACGGCGGAAGAGGCAAGAAAGCATCCCCAGAGAAACATTATTACAAGAGCTGTTGGCACGGAAGAGGACGTTAAGGTAGATGTGTTTGAATATAATTTTTCAGAGGGAGATATTCTTTTAATGTGCAGCGATGGCTTGAGTACAATGCTTGACGATAATGAAATACTAGACATTGTGACAGAAAACGAAACAGCTGAAGAAACTGTTAATAAGCTTATAGATGCCGCAAAGGAAAAAGGCGGAATAGATAATATTACGGCGATTTGTATCCGATTTTGATAGGGGGAAAGGTTAATGGATTTAACAGGAAAAATGCTTGCAGGGCGTTATGAAATGCTTGAAGAAATAGGAAAAGGCGGAATGGCCCTTGTTTATAAGGCCCAGGACCACTTTTTAAACAGATATGTTGCAGTTAAGGTTTTAAAAGAGGAACTCAGCGATGATAAAGAGTTTGTTACTCGCTTTAATACTGAGGCACAGGCTGCAGCAAGAATTTCAAACCCACACGTTGTATCAATATATGACGTAGGTTTTGAAAATGGTTTATACTACATTGTTATGGAATATATTGAGGGGATTACCCTTAAGGAATACATATCAGAAAAAAGAGTTTTAGGCTGGAAACAGGCAGCAGAGTTTGCGGCACAAATATGCGAGGGCTTGGATGCCGCTCATCAGCAGTCTGTTATACATAGGGATATTAAGCCTCACAATATCATTATGACCCAGGATAACATCTTAAAGGTTACTGATTTTGGTATTGCAAGAGCGACATCACAGGCTACAACAACAAATGCAAATTCTACAATAGGTACAGTTCATTACCTCTCACCTGAACAGGCAAGAGGCGGTTTTACAAATGAGAGAACAGACATATATTCATTGGGTGTTGTTTTATATGAAATGCTTACAGGCAGACTTCCTTTTGATGACAGCACAGCAGTGGCTATTGCAATAAAGCATATTCAGGAAAAGCCTGTTTTACCAAGAATTTTAAACAATGACATTCCTGAGGCTATGGAATATATCGTTATGAAGGCTATGAACAAGGAACAGGATTTAAGATACTTGAGTGCATCAAGCTTCCTTGCTGATTTGCGCAAGGTTATTGCCAACCCATACGCAGAGCTTGAAAACGAAGACCTTGAAATGACAAGAAAAAGAGATGCAATAAGTGATGAAGAGATAAAAGAGTACGAGAGAAAGCACAAGTCAGAAAAGAAGGATTATGATGATTATTCTGACCGTGTTGATAAGGAAATGGAGGAGAGTAAGCTGAGAAGTCTTGATAGAAAAAGAGCAATAAGAGAACAAAAGAAAAAGGAAAGAAGAATTACCATTGCGGCAATTCTTGCGGCTATCCTTGTTATTGTAGGCTTGGGATTTGCGTTTTCTGCTATGTCAGGTGGAAATGTGATGACCATCTTTATGGGAAGCGAAAAGGTAGAGGTTCCTAACCTTATTGATATGAAGCTTGTAGACGCACAGAGACAGTACAAGGCAGATGGCTTCAGCATTGTTAAGAAGGAAGAAAGAGTCAGCGATAAAGAAGCAGGGGTTATCCTTGAACAGGATCCGGCGGCAGACAGCAAGGTAACAAAGAGAGATGATATAATCATCAATGTTGTAGTCAGCGCAGGAACACAGAACAAGGTTGTTCCAAAGTATGCTGATATGAAGGTAGCTGATGCTAAAAAGAAGATAGAACAGGATGGCTTTAAGGTAAACGTAGTTGAACAGGACAGCAGTTCAGTTGAAAAGGATATTGTTATAAGCCAGATTCCTGCAGAGGGGAGTTCTGCTACAGAGGGTGCCCTTATTACTATTTATGTAAGCAAGGGTGAGCCAAAGAACAATAATACAGAAAAAGAAGACGACAAGCCTTCAAATGAAACAAGTAATCACAGTACTCCTTCAGGCGGTACAACAGGTGAAAATAACAACCAAGGCACAACAGGAAACACACAGACACCTCCTCCTGCACAGGAAGAAAATACACAGACAGGAAATACACAGGCGCCTGCTGCACCAAGTATAAGCAACTAATCGGCATGGCAGAAATAAAGGAATACACAGGTGTAATCGTAAAGGGTATCGGCGGATTTTATTATGTCGATACGGAAGACGGAAGATTTGAATGCAGAGCAAGGGGAAGCTTTAGACACGAGAATATGAAACCCCTTGTAGGTGACAGAGTAGAAATATCTGTTGATACAGTAACAGGCACAGGGGCGGTTGATAAAATTCTAGACAGAAGAAACGTTTTTTTAAGACCGCCTGTTGCAAATGTTACCCAGATGGCAATAGTTATCTCTGCTGCAAATCCAAAACCGAATCTTTATTTAACGGATAAGGTTACGGCATCTGCCTGCCTTGCAGATGTAAAGGCTATAATCTGTATTAACAAGACGGACCTTGAAGGTGCAGACGAGATTGCGGAAATATATAAAAAGGCAGGATTTTCAGTCATTCTGATGAGTGCAAAAGAAAACGACAATATAGATGAGCTTAAAGAATGCCTTAAAGATAATGTCACTGTTTTTGCAGGGAATTCAGGGGTAGGAAAGTCAAGTATATTAAACAGAATAATGGGTGAGGAAGTCTTTGAAACAGGCGAGGTAAGTGAAAGGGTTGAACGCGGTAAGCATACAACAAGACACAGCGAGCTTGTAAAGATTGACGAGGGAACGTATATAATAGATACACCTGGATTTGGTAATCTTGATATGTCCCTTTTAAACCCTGAAAATTGTGCTGATTTATTCCCTGAATTTGAGGAGTATTTAGGCAAGTGTAAGTTTTTAGACTGCAGTCACAGAGTAGAGCCTGGATGTGCAGTTCTTGATGCCTTGAAAGAGGGAAAGATTTCACCATCAAGACATGAGAGCTATTTAAAATTAATTGAGGAAGTAGCAGACAGAAAAGTATATTAACGGAGGGGCATATGAGCAGAGAGATTTTAATTGCACCGTCTCTTTTGGCGGCAAATTGCGCAAAGCTTGGAGAAGAGCTTAAAAGAGTTGAAGATGGAGGGGCAGACTGGCTTCATATAGACATTATGGATGCTCATTTCGTACCAAACTTAAGTTATTCAGCACAGATTGCAAAGGCACTTCGACCACTCAGCGATATATTTTTTGATGTTCACCTTATGATAGAGGACCCTGTTAAATATATTGATGATTATATTGACGCAGGGGCTGATATGATAACTGTTCATATAGAAGCAGTAAAGGATATAGAAAAGCTTAAGGAAATAGCAGATTATCTGCATAGTAAGGGCATAAAAGCAGGAATTTCAGTAAAGCCAAAAACACCTGTTGAGGAAACAATTCCTGTTTTAGAATATTTTGATATGCTTCTAATTATGACAGTTGAGCCTGGTTTTGGCGGTCAGTCATATATGGCTGATATGGAAGATAAGATAAAGCTTGCATCTCGTCTTGCAGACGAAAAGTATCCAAATCTTGATATTCAGGTTGATGGTGGAATAAGCAGAAAGACTGTTTCCCATGCGGCGGGTTGTGGTGCTAATATTTTGGTTGCAGGTTCAGCTGTTTTTAATGCAGAGGATGCAGAAGATGAAATCAAGACAATTCGCACTTTAGCAAAAGAGGCTTTTGACAAAAGATGAAAGCCATAATATTTTGCGGAGGAAGAATAGAGGATTATTCTTACATAGACATAGAAAAAGATGATTTTATAATATGTGCAGACGGTGGATTTCGTCACGCAGAAGTGATGAAGATAACCCCTGATATTATAATAGGCGACAATGATTCCTGGGGGAAAGGTTATCCTGATGGAATTGAGGTAATAAGTTGTCCTTCAAAAAAGGATTACACCGATACAGAAAGGTGTATAGACTATGCAATTGAAAAAGGCTATACGAAAATAGATATATACGGAGGTCTTGGCGGAAGACTTGACCACGAATATTCAAACTATTGCCTTTTGGCATATGCCCTGGAAAAAGGAGTAAAAGTTAAGCTTATAAATAAGCACAACGAAATATGGATGGAAGATAAGCCTCTTAAAATAGAAAAGGGAGATAAGAAGTATGTTTCGTTCTTTCCATATGGGGGAGAGGTTAAAGATTTTTCTGTTAAGGGTCTTAAATATGAGGGGGAAAATATGACCCTTATGGCAGACTCTACCTTAACTGTAAGTAATGAATTTATAAATTCACATGCAGAGGTTAGCTTTAAAGATGGCATACTTTTGGTTATGCTGTGTAACGATGTTGAGTAAATATAAGGAGATATGTGGTATGAAGCAGTTTAAATATGCTGTGGTAGCGGTTATTCTTGTGATGACAGTGCTGATGAGCGGATGCATTGCTTCTGAAATGGGGGCAAAGGATGCCTTTGCGGGTATGATGGATGCCTTTAAGGAGTGTAATAGTGAAGAGATAGAAAACTATTACAGTTTTAATGCTGTCACAAATTACATTGATGAGGTCAGCGGAGAAGAATACAGAGAGGCAGTTCTTTCGACTTTGAACAAGATGGATTATAAGATTAACTCTGCAAGAACAGTAAACGATGCTACGGTTATTATAAATGCGGATATAACAACCATTGACTTTTCGGAGATAATAAATAGTTATTTGGAAGAGATTATAGAAACCGTTGAGAGTAAGGAATATCAGCTTAAAGTAAAGTCGATGACAGTCGAGGAATATAAAACAAAGATGGCTGAAAAAATGGTTGATGCCATAAATGAAAGCTCTGGTACCACCGTTACAAAAACTGTTGAGGTTATGATGGTAAAATCAGGAGATGAATGGGTTTTAGGCGGAGAGGCAGATGTATTTTTGGGTGCTCTCTTTGCGGATATGAGTAACGCTGTTCGCTCTTTAACATAAACTGAATAATAAGGCCACCTTCTGCATAAGATACAGAGAGGTGGTTTTTTATGATTGGAACAATAAATTTAAAAAAGCTTATAACAAGTCTTATATTGCCTTTGGGAGTCGGAATATTATCGGCCATTTTTACCAGAGGGTCTATGGATATATATGGGGAAATAAACTCTCCGCCCTTATCTCCGCCCGGAGTAGTTTTCCCAATTGTGTGGACGATTTTATTTACCCTTATGGGTATTTCTTTATACAGAGTAAGAATGGCAAAGAAAAGTCAGGCGGATAAAGAAAAAGGTTATAGGGTGTTTACTCTACAGCTCATATTTAATTTTTTGTGGAGCATTGTTTTCTTTAATCTAAGAGCCTATACATTTTCTGCCATATGGCTCGTGGCATTAATAGTATTGATTATTGCGAATATAATTTATTTTTATAAGGTGGATAAGTGGGCAGCATATCTTTTAATTCCTTATCTTTTGTGGTGCACATTTGCCCTTTATTTAAATATCGGAATAGCAATATTAAATTAAAAAAGTCGCAGGGTAACCCTGCGACTTTTTGTTGTGTAATAAATTTAATTATTCAGCTACAGCGTACTTTGCAGCGAGTTCTGAAACTGTACCGTCTGCGAGCATCTTTTCGATAGATGCATTGATCTTGTCGAGAAGCTCTGTGTTGCCCTTTGCAACTGCAATAGCATATTCTTCGCCTGCGAAAGCTTCACTATCTTCAACGATAACTAAACCTTCGTTGTCAGCAACATACTTCTGAGCAGTAGCGCTGTCGATAACAACAACGTCACACTTGCCGTTAACGAGTTCCATTATAGCATCTGTACCCTTTTTGAATGATTCAAATGTGTAACCCATTTCCTGAACACATGTTTCACCTGTGTAACCCTGGATAACTGCAATCTTCTTGTCAGCCATATCTTTAGCTGTCTTGATAGCAGAACCATCCTTAACGATCATAACCTGTGTAGCTGTGTAGTATGGAGTTGAAAAGTCAACTGTTTCTTTTCTTTCTTCTGTAACAGTCATACCAGCGATAACAGCGTCTAACTGCTTGTTCTGGAGAGCAACTAAAAGTGAGTCAAATTCCATGTTGTTGATTTTTGCTTCCATACCATTGTCTTCAGCAATCTGCTTTGCGATAGCCATATCAATACCATCGAATTCGCCGATAACGCCGCCGCTTGTTGAAATAAATTCAAATGGTGGGAATTCAGCGTTTGTACCGAATGTGATTGTTTTAGCAGCTTCGCTAGTTTCTGTTGTTGGTGCTGCGCCGCAGCCTGCAAATGCCATAGCAGCTAATACGAGGGCTACAACAAGTGCCATTACTTTTGTGAGTTTTTTCATTTTACATATACTCCTTTTTAAAATATATTATTACAAGGGATGTCCCTGTAATTTCATAATTTATAAAACCTTGCTGAGGAACGATTTTGTTCTCTCGTTCTGTGGTGAGTCAAATATTTGTTCAGGGGTTCCGCTTTCTGCAATAACACCCTCATCCATAAACAGAATTCTTGTACCAACCTCACGGGCAAAGCCCATTTCGTGAGTAACAACAACCATTGTCATACCTGAATTTGCAAGTTCCTTCATAACATCTAAAACTTCTCCGACCATTTCAGGGTCAAGAGCAGAAGTAGGCTCGTCAAAAAGCATTATATCAGGCTCCATAGCCAGTGCTCTTGCTATGGCAACCCTCTGCTTCTGCCCGCCTGACAACTGTGCAGGGAAAGCATCTGCCTTATCAGAAAGACCAACTTTTTTAAGAAGCTCTTCACCTTTTTTGGTAGCCTGCTCCTTTGTCATTTTCTTTAAGAGAACAGGAGCTAAAGTGATGTTCTTCATTATAGTAAGATGAGGGAAGAGGTTAAAGTGCTGAAACACCATACCCATCTTTTCTCTTATCTTATTTACATTGCTTTTAGGTGATGTAATAAGCTCATCGGCAATATATATGTCGCCATCAGTTGGCTTTTCCAGTAAGTTAAGACAACGAAGGAATGTACTCTTACCTGAACCGGAAGGACCGATAACAACAACAACTTCTCCTTTGGAGATATGTTCGTCTATGCCTTTTAAAACTTCTAACTTTCCAAAACTTTTACGAAGATTTTTAACCTTAATCAAGCATATCCCTCCTATCTAATATCTGACTTTCTTAACTGTTTTTCGATAAGACCAAGCAACAGAGTAAGAAGCTTAATAAGTACAAAATAGATTATAGCGGTACCGATAAGAGGCATAAATGCTTCAAAGGTAGAGCTTTTTATAAAGTCGCCGGCTTTCTGGATATCCATAAGACCAACGTAACCTACAATAGCTGTTTCCTTGATTAAAACAATAAACTCGTTACAAAATGCAGGGAAGATATTCTTCGCCGCCTGAGGAACAACGATTCTTGACATTGTCTGAAAACCGTTTAAGCCAAGGGAGCGACCTGCTTCTGTCTGACCAATATCAATGGATAAGATACCTGCTCTTATTATTTCAGACACGTAAGCACCTGAGTTAATACCAAAGGCAATGGCTGCGATAATCCACTTTTCCCAGTCAACTGATGCAAATATTACAAAGTAGATAATCATAAGCTGTGTAACAGAAGGAGTTCCTCTGATAACATCAGTATAAACCTTGCCTATGCCTCTTAAAAACTTGTTTTTTGAGAGATTGCAAAGTGCAATTATAAGACCGATAATAATACCTAATAAAACAGCAAGGAGAGATACCTTTATGGTAACGCCTATACCATTTAATAAAAGAGTATATCTGTCATCCCTGATAAAGCACTTATAAAAGGTTGCTGAAAATTCAGCCCACCAACCTGATAAAAAAGACATGTTAAAAATCCTTTCAATTATTATATAAATGTAAACTTATGAAAATAATACCACATTTTCATTTTTAATGCAATACTTAAATTCGTTCTCCTAAAATATTTATGCGGTCTTTTTTGTATGTGTCAAAGCAGTCATTGTCCAAGGCATCGCGTATCTCTGCCATAAGGTTGTTGTAAAAGTAAAGATTGTGCATTACTGCAAGTCGCATTGCAAGCATCTCTTTTGCCTTGAAGAGATGACGGATATATGACCTTGAATAATTTCTGCAAGTAGGACAGTTACAGTTTTTGTCCAGAGGGCTTTCGTCACGTTCATATTTAGCATTCATAATATTTAGTATTCCCTCTGATGTAAAGATGGTGCCGTGTCTTGCGTTTCTGCTTGGCATAACACAGTCAAAGAAGTCAACTCCACGGTCAACGGCCTCTAAAATATTAAGAGGGGTACCAACTCCCATAAGATATCTCGGCTTATCCTTTGGCATAAAAGGTTCAACTGCTTCTATAACGCGATACATTTCCTCGGTGCTTTCACCTACAGCAAGTCCTCCTATAGCATAGCCGTCAGTGTTAAGCTCGGCTATTCTCTTCATATGCTCGATTCTGATATCGTCATAGGTGCCCCCCTGATTTATACCAAAAAGAAGCTGATTTTTGTTTATGGTAGTATCTAAAGAGTTAAGCCTCTTCATTTCGTTTATACAACGTACAAGCCAGCGTGTTGTACGCTCGGATGATTCCTTTGCATAGGTCTTTTCGCAGGGGTTTTCAATACATTCGTCAAATGCCATAGCAATTGTTGAGGCAAGGTTTGACTGAATCTGCATACTCTCTTCAGGACCCATAAAGATTTTTCGTCCGTCAATGTGAGAAGAAAAGTAAACACCTTCTTCTTTTATGTTTCGAAGCTTTGCAAGTGAAAACACCTGAAATCCGCCACTGTCAGTTAAAATAGGCTTTTGCCAGTTCATAAACTTGTGAAGACCACCCATATCGTGAACAACCTTATCTCCCGGTCTTAAATGAAGATGATAGGTGTTTGAAAGTTCCACCTGACAGCCTAAATCATTAAGCTCCGGGGCAGAAACTGCACCTTTGATAGCTGCAGCAGTACCTACATTCATAAAGACAGGTGTCTGAATTGTGCCGTGGACAGTTTTAAACTCACCACGTCTTGCATTGCCTTGTGTTTTTATAAGCTTAAACATTTTTCTCTCCTTTTAAAAGTTTACGGCATATGAATGCCGTAAAATGAATAATGAATGATGAATAGTGAAAAATTAATGAAGAAATCCGCGGACGGATTTCAACAACAATTATTCATTATTAATTATTAAATATTCATTTGTTCATTTGCTAACAAATGAACATGGCGTCGCCAAAACTGAAAAATCTATATTTTTCAGCAACAGCAGTTTCGTATGCCTTCATAATATTATCCTTTCCCGCAAGGGCGGAAACAAGCATAAGCAGAGTAGATTCAGGCAGATGGAAGTTTGTGATAAGAGCATCTACTGCCTTGAATTTGTACCCCGGATAAATAAATATCTGTGTATCTCCTGATGCAGGTATAACGGTTCCATCATCTTTTGATGAGGTTTCCAACGTTCTGACAGATGTTGTGCCAACAGCAATAACTCTGCCGCCGTTTTTCCTTGTTTCGTTTATTATATCAGCACTCTCTTTACTTACGCTGTAATATTCGCTGTGCATAAGATGATCTTCCACATTGTCAACAGACACAGGCCTGAATGTGCCAAGACCAACGTGTAATGTGAGATAGGCAATCTTTACGCCCATCCCTTCTATTTTTTTGATAAGGTCCTGTGTAAAGTGAAGCCCCGCAGTAGGCGCAGCGGCAGAACCTTCTATTTTGGAATAAACTGTCTGGTATCTTTCTCTGTCAGAAAGCTTTTCCTTGATATATGGAGGAAGAGGCATTTCACCGAGTTTGTCTAAAATCTCTTCCCATACCCCGTCATATTCAAATTTTACAATTCGGTTTCCGTCTTCTATAACCTCAAGAATTTCTGCCTTTAAAAGTCCACCGCCAAATTCAAAACGGCTTCCGGGCTTTGCTTTCTTTCCGGGCTTTAGAATAACCTCCCACTTGTCAAGCTCAAGACGTTTGAGAAGAAGAAACTCGATTTTTCCCCCTGAACCTTCTTTTACGCCATAAAGTCTTGCAGGGATAACGCGGGTGTTGTTCATAACAAGACAGTCGCCCTCTTTTAAGTAATCAACAATATCATAAAAATGCTTATGTGTTATGTCGCCATCTTCTTTGTCAAGAACCATAAGCCGTGATGCTGTTCTGTCATCAAGTGGCGTCTGTGCGATTAACTCTTCAGGCAAGTTATAGTAAAAATCCTTTGTGGTCATTTAAATTCTCCTAATAATTAATGATTAATATGCGTTTTCTAAATTTGTGCCGGGGAAGTAGTGAAGAAGAATGTCAACATATTTAAATCCTGCTTCTGCCATACCCTTTGCACCGTATTGGCTCATACCAACTGAATGTCCCCATCCTGAACCTTCAAAGGTAAAGATGGTGTTTCCTGACTGGGTTGAATTTGTTATTTCGTAAGCTTTCTGTTCTGTTCCATCTGTAACAAAAAGCTTTGTGGCATCTAATGTAACTCTGCCTGATGATGTAAGAATGACAATGTCGTTTATCATCTTTTTAGAAACGTTGCTTCCGTCGGTAGCGCGGATTTCAGGAATGTTTTTAAAACCTGCTCCGTTACCTGAAACAGTAAACAACTGACTCTTTGTTACTGTGTTGAATATTGTACGGCAAGCCTCTCTTTCAAATGTTTTTGTGCCAAGAGTGCCCGTAACCTCAAGCTTTAAAACTCTGCCACTTTCTGTGTATTCGGTGGCAACAATGTTTGTTACCTGACCTACGTCATAGCCTTTGTTTCGCATAATGGTTGTTGCTTCATCTGCGGTTAAAGAGCCTGTCCATATGCCGTTAGGGATGTTAGCAGTGTCTTCATAGCTGTTGTCAACACTTGCAAGATAGGGAACGGAACTTCCCCATACGTTTTTAACGTCTTCGGTTTTAGGTCCCATTGATGAGCTGTAGTAAAGCTGTGCAAGCTTTCCGTCGTAGGTCAATACCTGATTTGATGTTTCGTCAACGGGATCATATGAGTTTTCGGTTTCGTATCTTGTGCCTGAATATGCTTGACAGCACACTGTACTGCATAAGTCAAAACCGTATTCTGAATGCTTGTTTAAGTTGTTTGCGGCATAGTTTCTTGCGCAGACAGCCTGAACCTTAAGCGCCTCCTGATGCCATGAAGGACTCATCTCGCGGGAAATAACACCGTAGAGATAGTTGTCCATAAAAACAACATTGGTGATAACAGACTTTCCGTTTACAAGCTTGATATCAAGACCACCCCTGTATTCTTCGCCGTTGATGGAAAGAACGCGGTTAAGTCCGCCCTTTGTAGGGAAGATGCCAAGGCCTGTTTTCAAAGAAGTAGTTTCGTAAAGGGTTCTGCCGTTGTTTGAAGCAGTAATTGAATTTTCGGTTATTTCTATATTAAGCTCTGTTACCTTAAAGCTTTCTTTTTTATTAAACTCGGTTCCCTCATAATATCCTAAATGAAAACCATTGTCGGATGAAACGGTAAGACTGTTTTTGGCAGTTCCGCCATAAAATAGACCTATTCTTACATATGATGGTATGCTGTAGTCGGCAAAAGCCGTAACAGGTAAAATTATCGTAAGTAATATTGTGACAGAAAGAATGAGAGCAAGTATTTTTCTCATGTAAATCATTCCTTTCGCATAAGTATATTATTATATATAATATCACAAAAAATAATAAATTTCT
>JAZLCI010000015.1:0-24522 GCA_045614085.1 Clostridia bacterium | reverse complement strand
TGACGAAGAGCATCCTTTTCTTCCTTTTGCTTCTGCGCCTCTTTAAAGGCGTTAAGCATTTCTTCTACGTCTTCCTGTGCGCGAAGCAATATCTTTTCCGCGTTCTGTCTTGCACGGTCATATATCTTATCTTTCTGCTTTTCAATCTTTTCTCTCTCGGCTGAAAGTTCTGCCTGAAGCCTTTCGGTTTCTCTGCGGAGTCTTTCGGTTTCTTCAAAGTTTCTTTCAGCAGAAACTCTGTTATCCTCAATTTTAGAAAGAACGTCTTCAAACTTAATATTCTCTTTTGATAAAAGCTCCTTTGACTTTTCGATGATACTCTGTGGCAGTCCTAACTTTTCCGAAATAGCAAAAGCGTTACTGCGCCCCGGAACACCGATTAAAAGCCTGTAAGTAGGACTTAAGGTTTCAACATCAAATTCACAGGATGCATTCTCTACACCATTTGTAGATAAGGCATAAAGCTTAAGCTCGCTGTAATGGGTTGTTGCCGCAATTTTAGCGCCGCGACCTCTGAAGCTTTCGATTATAGATGTAGCAAGGGCTGCTCCCTCTGTTGGGTCAGTGCCCGCTCCTAATTCATCAAAGAGAACAAGGCAGTTATCAGTCAGCTTTTCAGATATAGAAACAATGTTCTTCATATGAGATGAAAAGGTTGACAAGCTCTGTTCAATACTCTGTTCGTCACCAATATCTGCAAAAATATCATTATACACAGGGATTTCTGACTCATCCGCCGCAGGAATATTAAGACCTGCCTGTGTCATAAGGCAGAACAAGCCAAGGGTCTTTAAGACAACCGTCTTACCACCCGTGTTCGGACCTGTTACAATTAATGTATCAAAATTTTTACCAAGTTCTGCATCAATAGGCACAACCTTGTTTTTGTCAATAAGAGGATGCCTTCCCTTTTTGATAAGTATGCTTCCGTCATTTGTAAGCTTTGGAGTAACGCCCTTCATATCGAGGGAGAGCTTTGCCTTTGCAAAAACAAAATCAAGGTGAGTAAGTATATCAAAGTCAAGACGAATTTCCTCAACAATCTCTGAAGCCTCCATTGACAGCTCAAGTAAAATTCTGTCTATCTCTGCCTTTTCTTTTATAGAAAGCTCGTTTAATTCATTGTTTGCATTAACAACTGTTTCAGGCTCTACGAATATAGTCGACCCTGATGCCGACATATCGTGAACGATACCCTTTATATCCCCTCTGCACTCCGCCTTTACAGGAACAACATAACGATTGTTTCTTACGGTAACAATAGGGTCCTGCAAAAACTTTCTGTAATGCTGTGAACGTATCATATTGTCAAGGGTATCTCTTACCTTGGCTGAATTATTCTTTATCTTTCTTCTTATCCCTGCAAGTTCAGGACTTGCACCGTCTGCCATCTCATCTTCAGAGATAATAGATGTTTTTATCTTTTCCTCAAAAGCCTTGTTTGAAACAAGCTCGTCTATATGAGGATAAAGAACCCCCATCTGCTCTTTTGTATACTGTTTCCATACTCTTGCGCCCTTTAACACCTTTGAAATATTCAAAAGCTCTGCCATAGAAAGACCCGCTCCTGCAACAAGACGTTTTTCTGCCTCGTCTATATCCCTTATAAATACAATTTCAGGAGAACCATACTTTAAGATAAGGGTAACAGCTGCATCTGTTTCATCAAGCATTTCAGCAACTGCCCTGCTGTTTGATACAGGCACGAGTTTTAAAGCCTTCTCCTTTGCCGAATCATTTACGGCAAATTCAGAAAGCCTTTCAACCATTTTATTAAATTCAAGTGTTTTAAGCGTTTTTTTCTCCATATTTTTCACCTGTATCAACTTCTGCTATAATATCATATCACTCTCGACAACCTTTTTAAGCCCTGTGTCATAGTAGTCAATTTCATCAAGACGTTTAAACTCATACCCTTTTTCTTTCAAATAATCAATGATAGAACCAAGAGCTTGCGGCGTTGTTTTCTTTGTTGCCGCATCATGCATTAAAACAACAATATGCTTTTCAATTGCTGTTCCTTTAATCTTGTTTAAAAGCTCGTCAGGGCTTACGTTGTGCCCCTCTGCATCACCGTTTAAACAGTTCCAATCTGCAAAATAATATCCGTTTTTCTTTAATACTTCCTTATAAATCTGCTTTTCTGCAGCATGGTCACCTGCATCCTGACCTCCCCCCGGAAATCTGAAAAGCCTGAATGGGTCTTCCCCTGTTATCTCTCTTATCTTATTTTCTGTATCAATTATCTCCTGCATAAAGCTTTCTGCTGTTGCATAAAGCTCGTTATAGCTATGGTTATATGAATGATTTGCAATAAGATGCCCCTCATCAAAAGCACGCTTTGCTATTTCAGGGTTAGCGGCAAGCATCTTTCCAAGACAGAAAAATGTTGCCTTGACATTCTTATCCTTTAAAACATCTAAAACAGCAGGTGTCACTTCATTGGTAGGACCATCATCAAAGGTAAGATAACACACCTTTCCCTCTGCTTCTATGGATCTGACCATTTTCATCATATCGTTTTCTTCACTTGCAGACGGAAAATTATATATCTTTTCGCTTGAAACATCAGAAGCCTTATCCTCGCCTTTACTGCACCCAAAAAGACTTATAACCAAAACGATTATTAAAACTGTCACACCAACTGTTATTGCCGGCTTTCTACATTTTTTTATATTGTCCATCATAAGCATCCTCTTCCTGTTGTGTCTGATTTTTACTGACCCGTACAGGGTCTGTGTGAATAACAATGTCTACCGAAAGCTCTTTCAGTATTTTATATTCAATCTCGTCTATCATATCGTGAACTTCTACAAAAGACATATTGTGAGGGACTTCTGCATGCACAGATGCAAACTTGCATCCGGGTCCATAATCATGAATCATAAGTCCATGCATCCCTAAAATCTTCTCTCCGTCTACAATATAACTTTCTATACACTCTGAAAGTTCATCATCAGGAGCCGTTCCTATAAGTCTGTCAGTTGTTTCCCTTGCCACATCTATACCTGTTTTTATTATCATCCCTGACAGTACAATACCCACAATGGCATCAAGAGGGAACTTCGCAAGAGGCGATACAAACATAGAAATCACAACTAATCCTGTGACAAAGGTATCGTTTATGCTATCCTTTGCTGCCGCAAGCAAAACAGATGACTTTATCTTCTTCCCAATCTCTTTATTATAGTGCCACATCCAAAGCTTTACAGGAAATGTTATAAGGAGTAAAATGGCAGGAATCAAACTAAATTCTGTTACTTCGTAGTTAAAAACCTTGGTGGCAGAGCTTTTTAAAAGCTCCGCTCCGCAATAAATAATCAAAAATGAAATTATAAGAGCAGAAATATATTCACCTCTGCCGTGACCGTATGGGTGCTCTCTGTCGGCGGTCTTTCCGCTTAATTTTGACCCTATCATCATAACAACAGAGGACCCCATATCTGAAAGGTTGTTAAAGGCATCTGTGATAATCGCCATACTTCCTGACATAAAGCCTGCACTCACCTTTACCAGAAATAAAATGGCATTTAATATTACCCCAAGGGCGCCACACAAAACCCCATATCTTTGCCTTACAGCAAAGCTTGAGGTATCATCACTGTTTGTAACAAAGTGCCTTACCAATAACCTTATCATATTATACCTTCTTTAAAAATTAATCATTCGGCTCCGATACTTTACGTTAAGGACAAGTCCCACCGAAAGTATTGTTGTGAGTATAGACGAGCCTCCATAACTGAAAAACGGTAACGTTACACCTGTGACAGGAAAAACCCCGATGCACATACCAATATTTTCAAAAGCCTGAAACAAAAGCATTGCCGCAACGCCTATACACATATATGTTCCAAGACGGTTTCTTGCATTCATTCCTATATATATGCATCTGATTATAATAGCACTTATTAATATTATAACAAGTATGCCGCCAATCATTCCAAGTTCTTCACATACAACTGAATATATAAAGTCAGTATGTCTTTCAGGAAGTGCATTGTTAAGCTGACTTGAGCCTTTATAAAGACCTGAACCGAAAAATCTGCCCGAACCTACAGCAAGCTTTGACTGAATAACATGATAGCCTGCACCTGTTGGGTCGCTTTCTGGATTAAATACAGTTATAAGCCTTTGTTTCTGATAGTCCTGAAGAACAACAAACCACATAACAGGGCACATAATTGCCGCTGCAGCCGCACCGCCTATGATATATCTCTTTCCTATTCCTGCGGCAAAAAGCATAGCGATAAACATTGCCGCATATACCATTGCTGTACCAAAGTCAGGCTGAACGATTATCAAAACAATCGGCACTGCACCATAAGCCAAAAGCTTAAGCACAGTTTTAAAATCATCTATATGTCCGTCATTGTCAGACAGAGCCTTTGCAAAAACAATTATAAAAATTATTTTTACGACTTCTCCCGGCTGAAGATTTACAGGGCCGATGTTAAACCAGCTTCGTGCTCCGTTTTCCACACTTCCTATCCCCGGGATTAACACAAGAATAAGCAATACTAATCCCGCTATCATTAAATATCTTGAAATCCCTGCAAGATATTCATAGTCTAAAATCATAAGGGCACATACCCCCAATATGCCAAGCAAAAGTCCTGCCGACTGAACAATAACATATCTTAAAGCGCTTTCGCCCCCTGCGCTTGAAATCATGACAATTCCAAAAACAGCCGCAACCAGAACAAGACCCGAAAGCCAGAAATCAATATTCTTTATAAAGCCACGCATTCCCGTTCTACGCATTTATCATTCACCTTCTTCACATTTTACACTTATGGCAACACCATCGCCCAAGGGCAATATATCTGTATCAAGCTTTGGATGATTGCAAAGCATATCCACATATTCTCTTAATCTTTTTACAATGGTTATCTTTCTGTGCTGAACAAGTTCATCTGTTGCAGTCATACCTTTGTACAGGATATTATCCGATACTAGTATTCCGCCTTTTTTTAAAAGTCTCATTCCCTGCTTAAAAAATTCATTGTATTGTCCCTTTGCAGCGTCAATAAACACAAGGTCATATTCATCATTCAAGGTTGGCAAAATATCCTTTGCGTCCCCCTCATACACAGTTATTTTATCTGAAAGCCCTGCTCTTTCTATATATTCTCTTGCTTTTTTTGCGGCAGGCTCGTGTATCTCTATTGTATGTACACATTCAGCCCCTGAAAGAGCCATTCTTATAGCTGAATAGCCGATAGCCGTCCCTACCTCCAAAACCTTTTTAACGTTTCCTATTTTAATCAGAAGTTCGTTAAACTTTATGGATTCAGGCTGTGATATAGGCACCTCATTTTCTTTGGCAAACTCTTCCATTTCAAGAAGAAGTCCCTCTGACTTTTTTAAGGTCCTTCTGATATATCTTGTTATATAATCAAAATTTATAAAATCCTCTGTCATAAAATCTCCATTTCGCCGCCATACGCCGGCACAAATAGTAATTTAAGATTCTCTTATCCGTATGGCAAGAAATGATAAGAGATTTTATGCCCATGTGCGTTTTTGAGCGAAAGCGAAAAAAATTTCGCACGGGCAATTAAATCCGCCGGAGGCATTAACGAGAAAGGAACTTTCGCGTTAATCTCACCGTTAATCCCTGTTAATTCTGAATTTCTCTCTGCTTACTAAGATGTTCTTCAAGGGTTTCTGAAAACAAGCTGTAGCTTCCGTCATTAACCGCAATAAAGAACATATAATTTGTATCCGCAGGATAAAGAGCCGCTTCGATAGACTTAATTCCCGGTGCAGCAATAGGTCCTATTGGAAGTCCGCTGTTCATATATGTATTATATGGGGAATCTATACGTGTGTCCTCGTTGCTTAAAACACTTTTTCTTTCTTTTAAGATATACTGAACTGTTGCACAGGATTCAAGCCTGTTTCCCTTGTTTAAGCGGTTAACAAAAACAGATGAAACTGTCTTTCTCTCATCGTCATTTGCCGCTTCTCTTTCGATAATTGATGCAAGGTTTACAATATAATCTAAAGAGTTGTCTGTCCCTGACTCATTATACAAAGGCAAAACATTCTTTTCAAAGTTTTTAAGCATCTTATCTATTATATCATATTCTGTTTCGTTTTTAGAAAAGTTATAGGTGTCAGGGAAGAGATATCCCTCAAGTCTGTTTTCTCTTTCAGGAATTTTGTCTACAAAATCATAGTCAAAATCTCCGCTTTCGACTTCACGCATAAAGATTTCTTTATTGATAAGTCCTTTTTCATAAAGGGTATCCGCTATTTTGTAAATTTCATATCCCTCTGGAATTGTCACCTGAATATCTTCGTTTACAGGAGGGGTTTCAAGGGTCTTTATTATCTTACCGTAACTCATAGACGGATTAAGTCTGTGAACCCCTGCCTGATATATATGCTTTCCCGTAACAGTTGCATACGCCTTAAACATAAACTTATTGTTGATTATTCCTGTGTCCTTAAGGGTTTCCGTTACTGCTGACAAGCCTGTGCCTTTTTCCACCCTGATTTCTATTGGATTTTTGCTTCCCCCTATACCTAAAAGGTCAGAAAACAAAATCAAAAACAACAAAACCACAGCAATTATTATGCAGATTTTTTTAAAATTTAACTTCTTCATATAAAAACCCCTTACATATTTCTCGCTAAAACAGCAGTAATAGCCACCATAATAATTGACAGAATAATAGGCAGACTTACAAAGCTTTGTCCCAACAACTGCCCTGTCTTCATTGCGCTTGTTTTTTCAGGTCTTTTATTCATCATCTCAAAAATCAAATATGTAACAACAAAGACAATAACCCCTGTGACAAACAGCACAATAGTAGTCATCGGTGCATATACAAGCTCTTCGTTGAAGTATCCCAAAAGAAGTGCCGTCATATTATTTGCAAAATGGAATATCATTGCAGGATATAAAGAGCCTGAACGTCTTACAACAGATGTAAGAACAAATCCCATAAGCAGATAGCCAAGCATTCCATACATATCCGCGTGCAAAACAGCAAACATCACAGATGAAAAAACTGCCGCCGCGGTAGTATTGAATTCCACCATAGAGCCAACCACAATCCCTCTGAACAAGAACTCTTCAAATATGGCAGGTAAAACCGCAACAATAATCATTGATGCAACAAGTTCAAAAATCGTTTCAGGAAGATATGGTGTTGAATTGTTAAACAAAATGTTTACAGGCAAATTTGCAACAACCATAACAAACTGAAATGCAGCCCCCATAACGAATGCAAGAACAAGAAGTGATACTCTGCAACCCCTCATATAAAATCTGTCTTTAGCAGTCTCTGCCGTAACTTTTGTTGTTTTCGCATATATTGTTATAGGAATAATGTATGCCAAAAGCCCTGATATAAGGCTTTGAAGATATATAGGAAAGGTGCTTTCCATAAAACTTGAGGTAATACTCATAACAACTGAAATCACCGCATTGACTGCCGCGATTATAAAAAGCATATATCGTATTCCCACAAGTCTGTGTTTGTCCTTTATATATTCAGTTGCCATTTTATCACCTCTTCTTTCCCGTTATAACTATATCTACTTTTTTGTCGGTTTCCTCTGTTGGAACTTTTTCTGCTATACACTCTGAAAATGCAAATCCAACGGAAAATCCATTATACCCATCTAAAAATCTGTCATAATATCCACCGCCATAACCTATGCGATAGCCATCCTCTGAAAAGCATAGACCGGGTACAACTATAATGTCAATTTCATCTTTTTTAATTGTATTCCCATTTTCATCAGGCTCCAAAATCCCATATGCGCCTTTTTTAAGACAGCTTAAACTGTCTGTTAAAACTGCGCTCATATGGTGGCTTTCCTTGTGGCAAAGTGGAACGGAAACCATCTTTCCGTCTGCTATCATTCTTTCAATCAAAGAAAGGGTTTCTACCTCATCACCACAGGACACATATACAAAAACAGACTTTGCCTTTTTGTATTCATCAAGAGCTAAAAAATCAGAATAAATTTCCTGATTTTCTTTCTGTCTTTTTTTATGGTCTATATTTCTGCGGATTTCTCTATACTTTTTCCTGAAATCCTTTTTTTCACTAATCATATTTTATACTGCATCTGGGAAAGAATATTTTCTCCTATCCCATTCCCTTTAATATAATTCACAATAGCCTTACCAAATTCAAAGGATGCACCGGGGCCCTTTCCTGTAATGAAGTTGCCTGCAACCTCAACAGGATTTTCTCCTAAAGTTGCGCCCTTTAAATGTTCTTCAAATCCTGGATAACAGGTAGCGGTCTTTCCATCAAGCAAGCCAAGTTCTCCTAATATCATAGGGGCTGCACAAATAGCACATATCAAAAGGTCCTTATCATTACAATGCTTTATAAGCTTGTTTACTGTATCATCTTTTTGAAGATTCAATGTACCTGGCATACCACCGGGCAAAACTATACCATCCACAGTTGTAACATCTATATCTTCTATCTTCATATCTGCCTTAACCCATATATTATGAGCACCGCAAACCATATCCTCGCCTATACCCGCAGTTTTAACTTCTATATTTCCTCTTCTTAAAATATCTACAGGGGCTAAAGCCTCAACCTCTTCAAAGCCCTCTGCCAATAAAACATATATCATAAGTGTTTCCTCCTACAAATACAAATGAATAACTAATAATGAATGATGAATAATTATGGTTGAAAATCGCTATGGCGATTTTTATATAATTCAAATGCGTACGCATTTGTTCCTTAACTCTTCACTATTCATTTTTCACTTTTCATTAGGTTCGCGTCGCGAACCTTTCATAACCGTTAAAATAAATTTAGGCAAAGCTACAAATCTTCCTATACGGCTTGGCTGTTTGCAAAAACGGTAGAACCATTCAAGATTAAGCTTTATAAAAATCTTAGGCGCTCTCTTAACTTCCCCTGCGAGAACATCAAGGCTTCCCCCTGCACCGATACAAAGCTTTACATTCAGCTTTTCTCTGTTGTTGTAAATCCATTTTTCCTGTTTTGGTGCGCCAAGACAAACCATAAGCAAGTCAGCATTTGAACTATTAATCTGCTTTATTATATCATCTGTGTCTTCATCTTTAAAATATCCGTCACGGCATCCTGCAATTTTAAGCCCGGGACAGGTCTTTTCTAAAGTTGCCGCCGCCTTTTCGGCAACTCCGGGCTTTGAGCCAAAGAGAAATACACTCTTACCCATCTCCCCCATTTTCTTCATAAGTCTGCATGATAAATCAAATCCGGGAACTCTTTCAGGAAGAGGCTCGCCGATAATCTTTGCGCCGTAAACAACCCCTATTCCATCAGGCACGCACATATCTGAAGAATTTAGAACATTTAAAAATTCCTTATCCTCATATGCCGCCATAACAATTTCAGGATTTGGAGTATATATAACCGAAACGCCATCACTTGAAACATAAGAAACTGCTCTGTCAAGAGCTTCTATTTCTGTGACCTTATCAATATTTACACCAAGAATATTTATAACTTTTCTTTCCATATCGACTACCTCCATAACATAGCATACAGAATGAATAATTAATAATGAATGATAAATAATTATAGTTAAAAACCGCTATGGCGATTTTTATACAATTCAAATGCGCAAGCATTTGTTCCTTAATTATTCACTATTCATTTTTCACTATTCCCTAATTTCATCTATGATGAAATTATCATAACATACTTTGTTATCTTTTGCAACAATTATTAACCTTTAACCCAGTTGAAATATTTTTTTGTTTGTGCTACAATTAACTGGTGCTTCAACCAGCATAATAAACATACGATAAGAAGCAAAATATGCTTATAGGGTTACCTTAAAATAATGACATGGAAGAACTTATGTTTGACGATACTCCTATTGCCAATGAGCCTTATAAATAAAGGAGATATAGATGAGCTTTGAAATTTTTAACGGAAACTTTAACGGTGCAATATTCGATTTAGACGGAACCCTTATAAACTCTATGTGGGTATGGGAAAATATTTTGTCCGATTTTATGAATGAAACAGGTCTGGTCGCAGACCCAAATTTAGTAAATGAAATTTCATATATGAATGTTACACAATCCTCTCAATATGTGTGTAAGCTTTTCCCTGAACTTAATATGACTCCAACTGAAGTCAGACAGAACTGGATAGACACAGCCCTTTTTCAGTATGAAAACAATATAAAACTTAAAAGCGGTGCCTATGCTTTTTTGAAAAAGCTTAAAGAAAACAACGTTAAAATTGCTATCGGTACATCATGCCCTGAAGAGTTAGCCTCTGCCTGTATGAAGAGCAACGGCATTTATGATATGATAGACTTTTTTGCCTACACAGAAAAAATGGGAACGAATAAAGGCGACCCTGATTTCTTTATAACTGTTCTTGAAAATCTCGGTTCTGCCCCTGAAAAAGCAATGCTCTTTGAGGATATAAAGACGGCATTAGTTACAGCGAACAGTATTGGCTTAAAGACTGTAATCGTAGAAGACGAAAGTTCTGCCCCTGATAAGGAATACCTTATTAAAAATTCATACAGATATATAAAAGATTTTGAAGAATTGTTGTAAATCTGAATCCCTCCGATTTTGCTACGCAAAACCACCTCCCTTTAGGCAAGGGAGGCTTATAAAATAACAAAAACCCACCATAACGGTGGGTTATTTTTATCTCTTATTTCCGTAAGGGCAGACCTTTATACAAATTCCGCAGACTGCACCTCTGCCGATTTTCTGAAAGGCCTTTTTCATATAATCGCTACAGGCTTTTGCATCTATTATATCCTCTCTGCTTGCATCTTCGCTCCATTCATTTCCGCAGATAGCAAGGGCAGGGCAAGCATTTTTGCAGATATTACATTCTCCGCATTTTCCTTTTGGAGTTATATCGCAAACCTCAAACTCGCAATTTGTGAGTATTGTTCCAAGCCTTACTCTCGGCCCCTTTCTTTCTGACAAGAAAAGTCCGCTCTTTCCTATGGTCCCAAGACCTGACATAACCGCCGCATACTTATGGGAATATATCCCCTGTGTCCCCTCAACTGACTGTGAGGCAGGAATGGGAACATACTTATATCCCTGACTTTCAAGAAAAAGTCCGCATTTTAGCGCTATTCTGTCAATAAAAGCATTAACCGTTCTGTAATGGTGAAAATATGTATGAGTAGGTGCAGTTTCAATCTGGTCAATTATTGTATCAGATAATGGCACATCAAAGGATATTGCATAGGGAAGAGAAAATGGATTTTCCCCTGCCTTGCAAAAGCCAACCTCCAATGCACCCTCTGATTTTAAAAGTTCTTCTATTTTCTTCTGCAATTTTATCAGCTCCTTTACGATAACGCAGTTACTTTTCTTAAGTAATCCAAAGTTTTAAACCTTTTGTCAAAAAGGATTTCTATACATCTTTCCCCTACCTGACTTAAGTAATGGGTTGCCGCCTCGGACATATTAAAGGAAAATATCTTTTTATCTTCAGCAATGGCTATGTATGAAATTGCCGCAAGCAAGCTTTCGTTTATCATCATGGCATTTGGGTGTAACTCCACACAGCTTTCACAATATATCCCTCCGCTTTCAGGGCAGAGATAGTAAAGACCGTCTGCTCTTCCGCACCCTCCGCAGCCTGACAGGTCAGGCAAAAGCCCTGCTGTTTTAAGGGTACGAAACTCAAAAACTGCCTTTATTTTTTCAGGGTCTTTATCATCTTTTGAAAGCATATAAAGGGAGCGTAAAAGCAAGTCCACCTGAAGCACATCAGGTGAACCTTCCTGAATAACAGAGTTTGTTATATCGCAAAAGTATGATGCAAACGCCATTTTATCAAGGGATTCCTTAAGGGCAGAAAAAGATGTCAAAAGCTCACCCTCGTTGAGCTTATAGAGATTTGATGAGCCACTTTTGAACAAGGTAAAACGGCTATGACTAAAAAGAGCCGTTGCCATCAAAAGCCCCGTCTTTCCTTTTCGCACATTGCCTGCAAGCACAGAAATCTTACCGTGACTTTTAGTAATCACGGTAAGAATTCTTGATGTTTCGCCATATTTAGTTTCCTTTGTTACAATTCCTTCTACATCAAGGATTGCCAATAGGCTCACTCTCCCTGTCTGCGAAATCTTCTTTGCTTATATCTTTGTACTTAAGATAGTCTTCTATCTTTCCTGATTTTTCAAATTCATCCCAAAAGTCTGTCATATATTATGCCTCCACGTAATGATATCTTTAGTATATGATACGCAGAAACTAATATACTGTTAAGATTTTCTTATTCAAAGCCGATATCTGTAATAAAGTTTTCTCTGTTACGCCAGTCTTCCTTAACTCTTACCCAAAGCTCTAAATAAACTTTTGCATCTAAAAACTTTTCGATATCATATCTTGCAAAGGTACCGATTTTCTTAAGCTTTTCGCCGCCCTTACCGATGATGATTCCCTTATGGCTCTGCTTTTCACAGTATATTGCCGCAAGAATTTTATATGAACCGTCATCTCTCTCGGTCATTTTCTCAATCTCGACAGCAACCCCGTGAGGTATCTCGCGGTTTAAAAGGCGAAGGGCCTTTTCTCTGATATACTCTGCTACAATCTGTCTTTCAGGCTGGTCAGTTAATGTATCATCAGGGAAGAACTTTGGTCCTTCAGGAAGGACTTCCTTAAGTCTATTCAAAAGCTCTTCAATATTTTCATCATTCTGTGCTGAAATCGGAACAATATCCTTAAAGTCATATATTCCCTGAAGCTTGTCAATAACAGGCAAAAGCTGAAGTCTGTCCTTTGTGTCTATCTTATTAATCGCAAGAATAACAGGCACATCAGAGGTTTTAAGACCTGTCAAAGCTTCCTTTTCTGCCTCTAATTCCTCGTCTTTTATGTTACAGTCAACCACATACAAAAGTGCATCTATATCCTGTGTTGCAGTATAGATATACTTTTCCATTCTCTGACTTAACTTGTTGTGAGGCTTGTGAATCCCAGGTGTGTCGATTAACACAAGCTGATAATCCTCACCTGTTTTGACTCCTAAAATCTTTGTTCTTGTAGTCTGTGGCTTTGAAGAAACAATAGCAACCTTTTCACCGATTAATCTGTTCATCAAAGTGGACTTGCCTGCATTAGGTCTTCCGCATATAGCAATAAATCCCGATTTCATATTATCTCTCCAATCCTATCTCATTTAAAATTTCTTCCTGATATCCAAACATTTCCTTTTCGTCATCAGGGGTCATATGGTCATATCCAAGCAAATGAAGCATTGAATGTACAGTCAAAAAGCCAACCTCTCTCTGAAAAGAATGTCCATATTCTTTAGACTGCTCATCTGCTCTTTCAAGAGAGATTACTATATCACCTAAAAGAATTTCGCCCTTATTATTAAACTCCGCATACTCTTCCACTATATCTCCGTCTTCATCATACTCAAACATAGGGAATGACAGTACATCTGTTGCTCTGTCAATATCGCGGTGGAGCTTATTTAAAACTCTTATCCCCTCGTTGTCGGTGAGGACAAGGCTTATCTCCACATCTGTGCGAAAGTCCATATATTTAAGTGCCGCAATGGCGCACTTTTTTATTAAACTTTTAAGGCTTAAATTAACCTTAAACTTATCCTGTTGGTTTAAATAACTTATCTTCATTCTTTGTTTCCTCTGTCACGGTTTCTGTTTTTCTGAACCTTTTCACGTTCCAACGTCTTTCTCTCGTATGCCTTAACAATTCTCTGCACAAGGGGATGACGGACAACGTCACGTTCATCAAGGTACACAAATTCGATACCTTCGATATTTTTAAGAACAATTTCAGCATCGTGAAGACCTGACTTTTTATCCCTTGGCAAGTCTATCTGGGTTACGTCACCTGTTACAACTATGTGGGAAGAAAATCCCATACGTGTTAAAAACATCTTCATCTGCTCTGCAGTTGTGTTCTGTGCTTCGTCAAGGATGATAAACGCATCATCGAGGGTTCTGCCTCGCATATAGGCAAGGGGCGCTACCTCAATGGTTCCACGCTCTAAATTTTTATGAAAGTTTTCAAAGCCGAGCATTTCACCCAAGGCATCAAACAAAGGTCTTAAATATGGGTCAACCTTTTCCTGCATATCCCCGGGGAGAAAGCCTAAACTTTCCCCTGCTTCTATGGCAGGTCTTGTTAAAATAATTCTGCTTACTTCCTTGTTTTTAAAGGCGTTTACTGCCGCCGCAACGGCTAAATATGTTTTACCTGTACCTGCAGGACCGATACCAAAGACAATTGAATTTTCCTTTATCTTTTGAAGATAGCCTTTTTGTCCTAATGTTTTAGCCTTGATAGGAACCCCATGGGAGTTAATGCATATAACATCTTTTCCAAGCTCCTCAAGCTCTTCTTCGTTGCCTGTTTCTACCTGTGACATAACATAGCGAACTTCCTGTTCCCCTATCTGCTCACCTCTGCTTGCCATAGCCAAAAGGGCATTAACTGCAGTGATTGCCTTGTCTACGTTCTCAGGCTCGCCTCCTATTTTAATTTCAGAGCCGCGGTTTATTACTGCAACATCAAGCTCCTTTTCAATAAGCCTTACATTTTCATCAAAGCTTCCAAAAAGGTTTATTACAAGTTCTATTCTTTCTGCTTCTATAATTCTTTCCATTTACATTACCTCTGTTTATATAGATTATACTGTAAGCTCTGCTAAATACATTTCCACTGCTGAATGTGGATTTAACTTTCCAAGCTTGCAGTCCATATCATAATTAAGACCCTTTTTTATCATTCTTTCAAGGTATTCATCACTGAAATTTTTGCTTTCGTTTATTGTTTTGGTTACTACAAATGCAGGTCTTTTAAAGTCAAAATAGTTTCCGATTTCATCTGCTGAAAGACCCTCTGATTTAAGTCTTTTGCACATTAAAATTTCAGATAATCTCGACATCATAAGCCCTAAAATATAGAATGGGTCTTCCTTTGCGTTAAAGAGATATTCAAGCTGTTCATAGGCTTTTTTGCTGTTACCTGAAATCATATTGTCAAGCATATCATAGCTTCGGTACTCAACTGTTCTGTCAACAACTGCGTCTATATCCTCTCGGTTTATATACTCTCTGTCACCTGTGTAATTTATAAGCTTGTCACATTCAGCACTTAATTTGCTGAGTGCTTGTCCGCAAAGCTCAATGATGTATCTTACATCTCTGTCGTCTATCTTTTTATTATGTTTATTAAAGACTCCCTCTATCCATGATGACAGCTTATTTGCAGGCATATATTCAAAAGCAACAACTCCACCGCTTTCCTCTATAAAGCTTACATTTTTAAGCTTCTTTTTATCAAATGTTTCCTCTATAAATATAAGACAGGTATCTGAAGGGATTGTCTTGACCGCTTCTTTTATAAGCTTAAAGTTTGTTAAAGTTGCATTTCCTAAAACCCCTGTGTTCTTAACAGTGATAAGCTTCATTTCCGACATTTGCGGAAACTGATCTATTGCCGCGATTATGTCAGCTACAGCTGCTTTTTTGCCATCAAATTTAATATAGTTAAAAACCTCTGTCCCCGGGGTTATAATTTTTTTGGCAATAGCCTTTATCTTATCCTCAAGCAGAAACTGTTCTTCACCGTAGAAAAAGTAGGCTCCTGAAAGCTTTCCCGACTTTATTGAATTGTTAAGCTCTGTTAAAGTCATCTTCTACATCTCCCTTTCTCTGCTTAAATTTATATCCTTTATATCATCATCTGTCATAATAATTGATATTGTACCGTCATAGTCTGTCCTGACAATGGGCGCATCAAAAGCCTTAAGTCTGCCAAGGGTCTTTCCCGACGGATGCTTATATCTGTTATCCTCGCCTACGCTTATCACAAAAAGCTCTGCCGTAACTCTTTCTAAAAAGTCGATATCCGTAGAGCCTGATGACCCATGATGAGCAACCTTTAATATATCAGTATCAATATCCTCATCTAAAATATTGTCCTCTGCTTTGGCGGTTGCATCCCCTGTAAATAATATAGAGTTTTCGCCACATTCAAAGCGAAGAACCATAGACATATCATTCTGATCAGTGTAGTTTTGCCTCTCGCCTATAACCTTAAAGGTTACATTATCTATCTTCACTACATCTCCGCCATGCAACTCTTTTATTGGGGCATTTTTATTTTCCGCAGCAGTTAATAGCTTGTCATATCCCTCTTCATCTTTTGCATATTCAGATACATATATCTGCTTAATTTCTGTTTCAGTATCCAAAAGCTCTACTATTCCGTTTATATGGTCAGCATGCATATGTGATAAGAATACTACGTCAACACATCTTTCTGACTTTATATCAAGAAAAGATTTTAAGGTATATTTGCCCTCACCCTTATCTCCGCCGTCTATTAATACAGTTGACAGCTTGTCTGTTTGTATAAAGCATGCGTCTCCTTGCCCTACGTCTATAAAGGCAACCTCTGTATAGCCTCTGTTTATAAATGTAACATAGATTGCAACGCAGGATAATATTATGGCAACAACCCATAAAATAATTATTGTACCTATTTGCCTTTTCGTCATACTACTATTCCTTATTACTTACCATTACTACTGCCGCTAAAATGCAGGCAATCCCTATAAAGCCAAGAAGCCCAGGGTTTTCGTGATACACTATTATGCCAAAAACTGTGGCTGTCATAGGCTCAATTGTTGCAAGGATAGATGCTCTTCCTGCAGGGATTTTGCTTAAGCCTATCGTATATAAAAGGAATGGTACAAACATAGACACAAAGCCTGTGCCAAGCATTTTAAGTGCCATAGGCACATCAAAATTTGTGTGTATAATGCCTGAAAGCTTTTCTATATCACATATGAATATAGCACATATTGCCGCAACTAAAAAAGAATAAAACGTTACTGTATATGGAGAACATATCTTAAGTGTATACTTTCCAAGAATACTATATAAAGCATATGCAAACCCCGCCGCAAGACCGCTTAATACTCCTGTTATTGATATAGGTCCTGATGAAAACCCTGACACAAGGACACATCCTGCAAAAGCAAGTGCCAACGCGATGCCAAGCTTTAAATTAAAGGTTTCGCCATACAGCAAAACAGATGCAAGAATAACCCATATTGGTGCAGTATATAAGAGTATTGCCGCCACAGACATAGAAGTATTTTCTATTGACACAAAATACAATGTGCTCATAAGCAAACAACTGAAAACCCCTGTTGCCGCACAGATACCAAAACCTTTTAAAGAAATTTTAAACAAGCTTTTGTCATATATCAGAATATAAAGTGCAAGGAACCCTACACCAACGCTAAAACGTATAGTTGTAACCTGAATGGACGAAATGCCATACTCATTAAGCATTCTGACAAAAACACCCATTACCCCCCAGAATATACCCGCTATTATCACAAGCATAGAATAAAATAACGTCTTATCCTTTTTCATCTTTCGCACCTGCTGTTACTTAGTATAATTCTTTACAATATAGTCATTAGCCATATTCTCAAGTTCGTCATTCAATATCTCTAATCCGTCAAAATCAGGATATTTTTTTATCAACGCCTTTTCCAAAATATAATCACAAAGCATAGGATTTTTTGGAAGAAGAGGCCCGTGCAGATATGTGCCTAACACATTCTTATACACAAATCCCTCGGCTTCTCCGTTTTCTCTTCTGCCTAAAGGCTTATAACTGCCGATATCTACTATTCCGTTATGATTTTCAAAGCCAACTATTTTCTGTTCAAAAAGTTCTGTTTCAAGAACAACATTTCCTATAGCACGCTTTTCCTCTATCTTGGTATAAATATCAAGAAGACCTAAACATTCTATCTTGCCTTTTGGGGCTTCTATATACTTCCCAAGGTGAGAAAGTCCACCGCAGAGGGCAAGTAAAACGCCGTCGTTTTCAATATATTCAGATAACTTGTCCTTGATTTTAAAAAGTTCATTTCTGACTATCTCTTCTTCCTTGTCGGCACCTCCGCCTAAAAGAATAATATCAATGTCATCAAGGCTTATATCTTCGCCCACATTTTTTGTGATAACCTCTGCATCTATATTGCGCCACTTAAGTCGGCTTGACAGAGCAGAAACATTTCCCTTGTCACCATACATATTAAGAAGGTCAGGATATAAGTGAAGTATATTTATCTTTTTCATTATTTAGCTCCTCCCTGTTCCTTCTTGATTTCAAGCATAGTTTCCTGTGTTGAAAACAATACTGTATAATTTACAAGCACATAGCAAACCTCTGCATCTGTTTTTAAGCATCTTTCGATTGCACTCTTCATATTTCCTGTGATGCTGTCGGGGTTTATGCCGTTATACTTAAAGCGAAGAGCCAAATCATATTTACGTCTGCCTGCTATGGTTAAAGTATTTAAGTTTTCGTCTGCCAGATTTTCAAACTCAACATCCCAAAGCCATGTTATATCTCTTCCGTCTGTTTCGCCATCATTTATGGCAACAATAACGTCTTTCTTGCGTTTGTCAAGCATAACTGTCTGAATCGCCTGATTAAAGCCTGCAGGATTTTTTGCAAGGTTTAAGATAACAGGCTTGCCTAAATCCATAAGCTCCATTCTG
Source organism: Clostridia bacterium (assembly GCA_045614085.1). Lineage (GTDB taxonomy): Bacteria > Bacillota > Clostridia > Monoglobales > Monoglobaceae > UMGS1820. Next base: position 5,979 of record JAZLCI010000015.1, on the reverse strand, counting down.
CCGATTTGTGGCTTGTAGTCTGCAAGAATTTTATTAAAATCAAAATCCTTTATACCAAGGGCAGACATAGCCGAATATACTGCGAGAATGTTATAGATATTATAAAATCCTCTGTAATTTACATCTATTTTAACATCCTTGTTTACAGCAAACTTCATTGAGCCTGAAAGGTCAATTTCTGTTGCATCAAAATCAATATGAGGTCTTTTATAACCACAGCTTTCACAATAGTAATCACCAAGCTGACTGTAGTGATAGAAGTTATATTTCTGTTCGCCGCCGCACTTTGCACAGAACTTACCCTCTGCGCCCTTTTCAGTCTGTGGTAAAACCTGTTCTGATACACCATAATAAACAGCATTTCTGTTTTCACCAAGCTGAACTGTAACAGGGTCATCACCGTTTAAAACAAGGGTAACGCCCTCTGCTTTTTCGACTGCCTCATCTATAAGGCCTAAAGTTGCTTCAACCTCACCATATCTGTCAAGCTGGTCTCTGAAAAGATTGGTTACAACCATACAGGTAGGCTTTAAATAATTAAACAGATGTCTTGCATAAGCTTCATCAACCTCAAATACACCGTAGTCAACTGAAAGCTTACCCTTAAAATCACAAGCTGCTACGAGGGCACTTGCAACACCACTTAACATATTTGCCCCTAAATTGTTGCATACTGTTTTATAACCGCACTTTATAAGAGCAGTGTTTAAAAGATTGTTTGTTGTTGTTTTTCCGTTTGTTCCACAAACAACAATTATCCCCTTTTCCATTCCTGAAGACAATCTTTTTATTATATCAGGGCAAATCTTAAGAGCTATCTTTCCCGGTGCAGAAGATGCTTTCTTTCTTAATATCACCCCTGCAAGCACTAAAAGCTTTGCAGCCCATATGGCAAGTAATTTTCTCATTGGTAATCTTCCTTTCAGCTTATTCTTCTTTACATTATAACCCATTATATTTTACCACTTATAAGAAGAAATTACAATAACATTTTATCAAAAATTTGTTACAGACTTTTTAAATAATCGCCAATGCATTCACCCATCAACTCTATACCATACAGCGCCTCTTCCAGACTGTTTCCGCTTGTCCCAACCTCAACAATAACCGACGCGCAACTTGTATGTCCGTTAAACCTTTCCTTTCTTAAGTTTATGTGTCGCATCAGGCTTGGATATTCTTTTGTTATCTCCTTTTGAAAGTGAATTGCCGAGGTTAGATTTTCTCTCCATTCAGGGTTATAAAGACCCTTTTCATCTGTGCCTACAACAAACATAAGCTGTGCCGCATCTTTGTCGTTTATCTGCGTTACCGCTTTTGCCTTTGTCTTGTCATCATAGACTATTGAGTCCCTGTGAATATCAAAAACCACCTGAATGGTGGGATATTTTTTAAAATATTCCAAAACGGTGTTTAAGGAGTGGGCATATGACCCGTTAAAAGAAGGCTTATCGTGTAAGGTTGTATCGTGAAGAGTATCTATTCCTTTGCTGTTAAGTATTTCATAAAGTTTATTCCCTACTGCAACAACATTTTTGGATATATCTTCACTCCTGTCACTTTCAGTAACGTCGTACACAGCCATTCCCTCTCTTGCATAACATTCTGTTGCGTGGGTGTGGGTTATTAGAACCTTTGGCCCCATAACCGACATATCTATCTTTGGCTTTTTACCTAGCATACTGTTTATATCTATACTGTATGAGGTTTCGTTTCCAACTACTACAGCTAAGCCGTCCGCCACTTTTTGCCTTAAATCAACCGCTTTTATAGGCGCCTGATTTTCAATGGGGATTATATAATCATCACCCTTTTTATTCATTTCTTCATACTTATCCTCAAAAGGTATGTTTTTAACATTTTCATATTCTATGGTTTCGCCTTGATGTTCTGAATCTCTATACACAGGAATCGTTCCCTTTAAAACGGACATACTATCGGTTGCAATATATCCCAGAAGTATTTTCTCAATGCCGTTCTTTATATTCCTGACGGATACGTTTCTCTTATATGTATCTATGGCAGATATGTTTTCGCTTAAAATTTTTATATAAGCATCATCACCTGAAAATCTTTTTTCTGTCAGTTTAAAAGATGTTAACGTTACAAATATGCTTAATACTATTATTCCTAATCCCTTTAAAACAAGGTTTCCGCTGACTATCATGGTTTTATATTTTTTCATTTCTCTGTCCTCCGTCTTATCTTGTTGTATCAATTAAATATATGCCGTCGCACCGCGAAAAATACGCCAATAATGCACCGAAGTCGGTTCGTCAAAAATTGCCGAACCCTACAAATGTAAATTTTTAACTGTTACAAACCGAATTAATTAAAGACATCAAAAAAGGCTTTCCCTTTTCAAGGAAAGCCTTATAGTATTAACTTATTTAAGTAATTCTTTTGCTTTTTCTATATCCTTAATATCAAGAAGACATGAAATTTCAGTTTCTCCCGTTGTGATTAACTTAACAGGAATATCGTTTTGGGCAAATAATTCAAAAAGCTCTGCCGCAACACCTGAAGTATTTCTCATCCCCTCACCGATTAAAATAATCTTTATATTGTTTCCGTTTAAGTCAGTTGAGATTTCAGGGCTGACTGAACGAAACGCCGTTGTAGCAGAAACAAGGTCTGATAAACTGTCCTGTGGCACTGTAAAAGATAAATTAATCTTTTCCTTATATGGTGCGGTTTGACAAATCATATCCACTGTGATACCGCGGGATGCGATTTCATTTAGGATAAAAGCTATGTTCTTTGTGCTGTTTGGAATGTGATTTACAGTAACCAAAGCAACATCTTCAAGATAAGAAACAGATGTAATAGTTTTAATCATATTACTGACTCCTATTTAATTAAGTCTGACATTGAATAAAGACCAGGTTTAGCACCATGCATAAACTGTGCCGCCTTAACAGCACCAACTGCAAAAACTTCTTTTGATGTGGCAGTATGCTTAACCTCGATAGTTTCATCACAGCCTGCAAAAATAACAGAATGTTCGCCTACAATCGTGCCACCTCTCAATGAGTGGATACCAATTTCAGCCTTATCTCTCTTTTTGCGAACACTGTGTCTGTCATAGGTATATTCAGGCTCATAAGAAACAGCATCAGATAAAGCATCAGCAATAGCAAGTGCTGTTCCGCTTGGAGCATCTAACTTTAAGTTATGATGTTTTTCTATTATTTCAATATCAAAGTTATCTTCCAAAACCTTTGCCGCGCGCTTTACCAAATCAATTAAAAGATTTATGCCAAGGGACATATTTGCAGAATAGAATATAGCTGTTTTTTCTGATTCTCTTTTAACCCTTTGAATCTGTTCCCCTGACAAACCTGTTGTACAAAGTACATAAGGCACCTTATTCTTCACTGAATAGTCAAGTATTGCATCAGTCAAAGCAGGGTGAGAAAAGTCGATTATTGCATCAACTTCTTCTTTTATGTCATCAAGGCTTGTATATACAGGGAAGCTTAAATCCGCAGGTTTTATATCAAAACCTGCAACAACCTGAACATTGTCAGTATTTTCAACTGTTTTAGCAACAGTATATCCCATTTTTCCGCAAGCACCGCAAAGCAAAACTTTTGTCATCTGTATCACCATACCTTATTATTTCATTAAGCCATATTTTTTGAGCACCTTGTCAAGCTTTTCAGCGTTTTCAGGCAACATATCGCAAAGAGGCATTCTGAACTTTCCTACGTTAAAGCCCATATGATTCAATGCGGTTTTAACAGGAATAGGATTTACCTCAATAAACAATGTCTTTGCAAGTTCTAAATACTTAAGGAACAAGTCTTTTGATTCTTCTGTCTTGCCGTCTAAATAAAGCTGACAGATATCATGTGTTTCCTTTGGCACAACATTTGCAAGAACGGATATAACGCCTAATCCACCAAGGGACATACAAGGAACTATCATATCGTCATTACCTGAATATATAGCAAGATCTGTTTCTGCTGCTATCTGTGCCATATAGTCTATCTGACCTGACGCTTCCTTGATAGCAACAACGTTAGGAATTTTAGCAAGCTCTTTAACTGTTTCTAAAGAGAAACCGATACCTGTACGACTTGGAACGTTATACAAGATAATTGGAATATTAACACTGTCTGCAATTTCCTTAATGTGTAAGCAAAGACCTCTCTGTGTACCCTTGTTGTAGTATGGGGTAACAATCAAAAGACCGTCTGCGCCTCTTTCTTCTGCACCTTTGCTGAGTTCAATAGCGTGAGCTGTATCGTTACTGCCTGTACCTGCAATAACAGGTATTCTCTTGTTAACCTTTTCGACAGTAAAACGTATAGCCTCCAAATGCTCTGCATCAGGCATAGTTGAAGCTTCACCTGTAGTACCGCAGATAACAATGGCATCTGTCTTATTTTCTATATGAAACTCAATTAATTCAGCGAGTTTAGGGAAGTCAACTCCGGTTTCAGTAAAAGGTGTTATAATAGCAACAGCTGAACCTGTAAAAATAGGTGTCTTCATAATTTACACTCTCCTGTCTGCCTCAGAAAGAGGCTTAATATAAAATTTAACTGTGCAAGTCAGTTTTTAGTCAAAATAACCCTTTGCAGCAAGAAGTTCTGCCATAAGAACTGCACCGCCGGCAGCGCCGCGAAGTGTGTTGTGAGAAAGACATACAAACTTGTAGTCATACTGTGAATCTTCACGCAAACGCCCCATAGAAACAGCCATTCCGCCTTCTAAATCACGGTCAAGTCTTGTCTGTGGACGGTCAGGTTCTTCAAAGTAGTTAAGGAACTGCTTTGGTGCTGATGGAAGCTCAAGCTCCTGTGGAACACCGCTGAAGTCCTTCCATTCCTTTTTGATTTCTTCAATAGATGGCTTGTTCTTAAACTTTACAAACACTGCAGCCATATGTCCGTCTGATGCAGGAACACGTAAGCACTGTGCAGTAATGTCAGGTGTTGTTGCGTCAACAATCTTGTCGCCTTCAACTTTACCCCAGATCTTGAGAGGTTCGATTTCACTCTTTTCCTCTTCGCCACCGATATATGGGATTACGTTATCAACCATTTCAGGCCATGTTTCAAAAGTCTTACCTGCGCCTGAAATTGCCTGATATGTACAAGCTAAAACCTTATCTACACCATACTTCATAAGTGGGTGAAGGGCTGGCACATAACTCTGAAGAGAACAGTTTGACTTAACTGCAATAAAGCCCCTCTTTGTGCCTAATCTCTTTTTCTGTGCTTCGATGATTTCCATATGTTCAGGGTTGATTTCAGGAACAATCATAGGAACGTCATCTGTGTGTCTGTGAGCAGAGTTGTTTGATACAACAGGACATTCTGCCTTTGCATATGCTTCTTCTAAAGCACGGATTTCGTCCTTCTTCATATCAACTGCACATAAAACAAAGTCAACCTCTTTAGAAATCTTATCAATATCTGCTGTTGCATCATATACAATCATATCAGCAACCTTATCAGATAAAGGTGTTTTCATAGCCCAACGGTTTCCAACCGCTTCAGAATACTTTTTGCCTGCACTTCTTGGTGATGCAGCAAGCAACTTCAAATTAAACCAAGGATGGTTTTCAAGAAGAGTGATAAATCTCTGTCCTACCATACCTGTAGCTCCGATTACACCTACATTATACTGTTTCACAACAATTCCTCCTATATCGTATCTAATCTTTATTCTGCCATTTTTCACGCAGAACAATATACACATTCATACATCTTATATTATATGCAAAGTACCCCTTGTTGTCAAATGTTATTTTGGTGGAATTGGGGGAAATTTCTCTCATATTTTGGATAGATTAACCAAAAGCAAAAAATTGTAATTGAAATTTAACCAAATCGTTTTTTAAATTTTTAATAATATGTAGAAATTTATTATTTTTTGTGATATTATATATAATAAGATACTTATGCGAAAGGAATGATTTATATGAGAAAAATACTTGCTCTCATTCTTTTAATATCAATATTGCTT
>JAZLCI010000014.1:0-6079 GCA_045614085.1 Clostridia bacterium | reverse complement strand
AATACCACCTTCTGCCATCATTGTGTTTGCATCGCCCATACGAAGCTTTGTAACAATCATAACATTTGCACCTGCTTCGTGAGCTTCGATAGCTGCAGATGTACCCGCACCGCCACCACCGATAATCAAAACATCTGTTTCGTAATCAGGGTTTTCAAGGTCAACTGAATCAGCAGTTATACGGCTGTGAGCCTGAAGAATTTCAGCAAGCTCTGTTGGAACCTTTTCACCCTTGTTAGGACCGATTTTTAATACATCAAACTGGTCCTGTCTGTAGTCCGGATGAAAAGCCGCAAGCAAATCTTCCTTCTGCTTTGCAGTCATACGATCCGGCTCTAAAGCAATATTTTTTTCTCTTGCCGCTTCAACTGCAGCAATTGATTTTTGAAATTTTTCCGAATACATATTTCTTTTCCTCCTTACTTCTCGATTTCACGTGTGTTATAAAGTTCTTTCATTTCTTCAAGTGGCTTATCCATAAGAGCTTCGATAAGTTCTTTAAAGTCGCCATTGTTGATTTCCTTAACTCTGTCTTCCAAGTGACCGCATCCAGGAGCTAAATACTTACCGTTAATTCTTCTTGCAAGCATTGCAACCTGTGGATGTGAAATACCTGCAGGACATCTTGAAGAACATACACCACACATTACACAGTCAAATGATTCTTCCGCACACTGTTCAAAATCACCACGCTGTGCATATGCTATGTACTGCATAACATTAAGACCCTGTGTACAGCTCTTTGTGCAGGCATTACAACCGATACAAGCATAAATTTCAGGGTAGAGCTGCATCATAACTGATTCATTTACAGGAATATTTTCGATATCGTAGCCTTCCTTAACAAGTGGGAAGAAAGGCAATGTTGCGATATACATATTATCCTCAACCTTTGTCTGACAAGCAAGACAAGCCTTGAGCTCCTTGTCACCCTTTATGCGGTAGATTGTTGCACAAGCACCGCAAAAACCGTTACGGCAACCGCATCCGCGAACCAACTGATAGCCTGCATATTCCATAGCGGTCATAATTGTTAAATTTTCAGGCACTTCATACTTCTTGCCGAAAAGATAAATATTAACTAATTTTTCCATGGTACCTCTCCTTTAATATTCATCCGGAAGTTCATCAAGCTCATCGCATCTGAACACCGGACCATCTTTGCACACATACTTGGAGCCAACATTACATCTTCCGCACTTGCCAACTCCACACTTCATTCTAAGTTCAAGTGTTGTGTATATCTGGGTTTTATCAAATCCTATCTCACAAAGTCCTTCAAGGGTGAATTTAATCATAATAGGAGGTCCGCAAAGAACAGCAGTTTTATTTGTGTCAAAACCAAGCTCTTTTACATAGTTTGGAACGAATCCAACGTGACCATCCCAACCCTCCTGAGGATTGTCTATTGTAAGATGAACATTTACTCCTGCATCCTTTGACCATTCGTCGATGATTTCCTGATAGTCAAGCAAATCATCCTTGCTTCTTGAACCATAAACGATATCAATGTCGCCGTAACGGTCACGATAATGTCTGCAGTAGTTGATAACCGAACGAAGAGGTGCAAGACCAACACCGCCGGCAATAAACAAAAGGTTCTTACCTGCGAACACATCATCAACAGGGAAAGGATTTCCGTATGGTCCTCTTATTGTTATCTGCTGACCAACCTCTGCCTGATGTAACCATTCGGTTACGCATCCGCACTTTTTAATAGAGAATTCCATATACTCTTCATTTGTAGGAGAAGATGTAATAGAAAACATCGCTTCGCCAACGCCTGGAATAGAAAGCATAGCACACTGTCCGGGTCTGTGGTCAAAAGCCTTTTTGCCGTCAGGTGTTACAACCCTGAATGTCTTAATATCAGGTGTATCGATGCGGACATCTGTTATAACACCAACCTTAGGGATTAAAGTTTCTTCTCTGTTGCTCACTTGTTTTCCCCTCCTAACTTTTTCATTACTTTAACGATATTCATAGAAATAGGACACTTTGAAAGACATCTTCCGCAACCTACACAGCTGAATAATCCCTCATTATTTTCAGGATAGTAAACAAGCTTGTGCATAAATCTCTGACGGAAGCGTTCCTTCTGTGTAAGTCTGTTATTTCCGTGAGCCATCTTTGTAAAGTCAGAATACATACATGAATCCCAACATCTGAATCTTATAACACCGTTACCTGTGTTAAAGTCTTTAATGTCATAACACTGACAGGTAGGACATACAAAGGTACAGGTTCCGCAACCAAGACAGCTTTCCGAAAGTTCGCTCCATGCAGGGTTATTAAAGAATTCATCTGTTTTTCCTCCGCCGAAAGCATCTGTGTTAAGGTCTTTAAGCGGAAGCTTATTCATAATAGAAGAAATCTTTTCTTTTATTTCTTGAACCTTTGTTTCATCACATTCTTCTGTGATGCTTGAGAGCTTTTCTAAAAGGTCTTCGCCCTTTTTAGTGTTTGCCTTAAAGAAGATTTCATCCTCTGTCTTCCATGTTGTGATATCACCGTCAGGTTCTTCAGGTGAGATACCGAAAGTCTTACAGAAACAAGTTTCTGCAGGCTTTGTACAAGCAGTTGACACTATGATACCCTTTTCACGTCTTGAAGCGTAGTAACTGTCAACAGGTTCATCGAGGAACACTCTGTCTAAAACTTCAAAGCTCTTTACATCACATGCGCGGATTCCGAAGATAACAAAATCTTCTGTTTCGCATCTTGTGTCGATAACCTCAATGTTTTTACCCTCGGTCTTAAATTCCATTAAGTTTTCCATCTGAGGGAAGAAGAAATCCTTTGGACTTCTTACAGTATTTAAGTTATCGCTCCACATAGTTCCATTTTCCCACTGCTTATATACGGCACTGCCGTCCTTATCATCAGCTGGAAGATAGAGCTTTGCACTCTTTGTGATTTCTTCAAATACTGAATTTATTTTATCAAGAGAACATTTACGCATCTATATCCCCCCTGTCAAAAACTTCACCAGGCTCTAAATCTTCGGTAGTGTAGTCTACAAGAGGAGCTCTTGAGCCAACCTCTTCTCCTGCCTGATATTCACCGTAAAATTCATTAATATCCTTTATGAACTTACGGTTTAAGAGATGAAGCGGAATATTCTGTGGGCAAACTCTTGAACATTCTCCACAGTCAGTACAACGGCCTGCTACGTGATACGCTCTTATAATATGGAACATTTTTTCTTCAAAGCTGTTAGCAGGTGCTTTATTTTCAACCCCTGATGCAGGGTTATCAAATACGCACTTTTCACAAGTACAAGCAGGACAAGCATCACGGCATGCGTTACAACGGATACAACGTGAAAGTTCATTCTGCCAGAAAGCAAATCTTTCATCAGGAGTCATTGCTTCGATTTTAGCAACCTCGTCAAATCTGCCTGATTCAATAACTTCGCCTTCGTCACCTAAAAGCTCGTCATAAGCCATGTGCTTTTTGCTCTTACAGTTTATACAACGTTCCAAAAGAACATCCTGAGCTGCCACCTTAACAGGCTTATCTTCATAAATTGTTGTAACAAGAAGATTTTCGCCATCTTCTTCTATCTTGCTGATACCCTCGCCTGTTATAGCTTTTACCTTTGAGATATCAGCCATACCTTCACAAGAAATACCAACAACGTAAACTTTCTCACGGTCAAAGCGATGCTCTGTTAAAAGCTGATTAAAGCTATATGTATCACAAGGCTTTAAGAAAACGAGAATTTTACCTTCATATCTGTCTGTCTTTGAAACAAGATATTTTGAAAGGTTAGCTCCGCAGAAGTCGCTCCATACGAAATTCTGCTTAAGCTCTTCTTCGGTTTTAAACATCTTTGGTGTGATATCGTAATCGAATTCACCCTTGCCCCAACCGAGAACTGCATTAACAGTACCATTTGCAAGCAGAGAAACTGCTTTTTCAATTAACTGAGTTTGTGTTATCTTTTGCATCGCAGATCCTCCAATCTCTTGTTTTCGCCAAGGGCAGTTACCTTTTCAACAAAATCATTCATAGTAGCGGCAAACTTTGCACCCTCTGCCGCAGAAACCCATTCAACACGGGTACGTTCTCTTTCTATACCGAGGTAGTCGAGCATAGAGAAAAGCGCCGCCATTCTTCTTCTTGTGTAGTAGTTACCTGATGTGTAGTGACAATCCCCTGGGTGACAACCACAGAGAATAACTCCGTCTGCACCTCTCTGGAAAGCACGAAGAACAAACATAGGATTAACTCGACAAGAACAAGGCACTCTTATAATCTTTACATCTGCGGGGTAGTTAAGACGGTTGTTTCCCGCAAGGTCAGCACCGGCATATGAACACCAGTTACAACAAAAAGCAACGATTAAAGGTTTATGTTCATTTACTTGCATATTGCGTCCACCTCCGCCATAATCTGATTATTTGCAAATCCGTTTAAGTCCATAGCACCTGACGGACAAGCAACTGTACAAGCACCACAACCCTGACAAACTGCAGGATTAACTGATGCAACACGTCTTACCTTGGTTGTTCTGTCAGGCATACGGAACTCTTTATCTTCATATGTAATAGCGCCATAAGGACAAACTCTTTCACAAGTTGAACAACCGTTACACATAAGCTCATTTGAGTGAGCAACACAAGGGTTTCCTGTAAGCTTATCCTTTGCTAAAAGTCCGATAACCTTTGATGCTGCCGCACCTGCCTGTGAAACTGTTTCAGGAATATCCTTCGGTCCCTGACAAGCACCTGATAAGAATACACCTGCTGTCGGACTTTCAACAGGACGAAGCTTTGGATGTGCTTCTGTAAAGAAGTCATTTGTATCCATACTTGCAGTAAGCATTGTAGCAAGAGGACGGGCAGACTTATCAGGTTCAATAGCCGCCGCCAAAACAACCAAATCAGCATCAATGTGAAGCTGTTTATTTTCGATTAAGTCAGATGCCTGAACCTTAAGCTTATCACCTTCAGGTGTAACCTTTCCGACCATACCCTTAACGTACTTTACGCCATACTCTTCTACTGCACGGCGATAGAATTCGTCAAAGTTCTTACCAGGAGTTCTTACATCTATATAGAATACATAAACTTCTGTGTCAGGGTACTTATCTCGGGTTAACATTGCGTGCTTTGCAGTATACATACAACAAATCTTTGAGCAATACTCCTTACCCTTTTCTGCACAGGCATCGCATCTGGAGCCTACACACTGAACAAATACAATAGTCTTTGGTGACTTACCATCTGATGGTCTTTCCAAATGACCTGCAGTAGGACCTGCGGCATTTGTAAGACGTTCAAACTCAAGTGATGTAATAACGTCTTTAGACTGGTTATAAGCAAACTCATCGAACTTATCCATACTGATAGGATTAAAGCCTGTTGCAACAACGATTGCACCGTACTTTTCTTCGATATATTCATCCTTCTGAGTATAATCAATAGCGCCTGCGGCACAAACCTTTGCACAAAGACCGCACTTGCCGTTCTTAATCATATTACAAGCATTTGGGTCAATAGTTGCAACCTTTGGAACTGCCTGTGCAAAAGGAATATATATTGCACTTCTGTTATCCATTCCTAAATTAAATTCATTAGGAACCTTCTTCATAGGACATTTTTCCAGACATGCACCACAGCCTGTACAGATATCCTCTTTTACGAAACGGGCATTCTTTTTAATAGTTACATCAAAGTTACCTACAAAGCCCTTTATTTCTGATACTTCGCTATATGAGAAGATTCTGATTTTTTCGTTCTGTGCCACATCAACCATTTTTGGTGTTAAGATACAAGCCGCACAGTCAAGTGTAGGGAATGTTTTATCAAGCTGTGCCATCTTTCCACCAATGGTAGGCTTCTTTTCAACGATATCAACAGGAAAACCTGCATCAGCGATATCAAGAGCAGTCTGGATACCTGCAATACCACCACCGATAACCAAGGCTCTCTTTGTAACAGGTGATTCACCCGGGGTAAGAGGTGCATTAAGGTTAACCTTTGCGATTGCTGCTTTACCCAGGATGATTGCCTTTTCTGTTCCCGTGGGGATATCCTTGTGAACCCACGAGCATTGTTCTCTTATGTTTGCA
>JAZLCI010000013.1:0-13591 GCA_045614085.1 Clostridia bacterium | reverse complement strand
TGATATACAAGCTATTATTTTAGGCTCGGAAACAGGTTCGGCAATTGCCGCTGTTATGCGGAAAATTATTATCATTGCCCCAAGCTTTATAACAGGCATAGCGGAAGCCAAAATAAGACAGATTATTCCAAGCACTCCTACAGAATTTTTTATAACCACACTGCATCCCATAACCGTTTCTACAGATTCTGCAAGAATCCCTCCTACAAGAGGCACAAGATTTGAAGTTGCAAACTTGGAAAGTTTTACAGCCAATCCATCTGCCCCTCCTGACACAAGGCTTTTAAGCCCTGTAAGGCTTACAAAAACCATGAGCATAACCGTAAGGCCCCATCTTACTCCATTGTTTAAAAGCTTCACCATCTTATCCGTTTTAAACCTTTCAGATATGCCATTTACTATATTAAGCGCCGCCACCACCATAACCGCAGGAATAAGCACAGCCTGAACAACAGGAACAATTATTTCTACCATCAAAAGTATTACAGGCTGAAGAGTTGATGCAGAAATTATGGCACCGCTTGTATAAAGCATCGTCACTATAGACGGTACAATTATCTTCATAAACAAAGAAACATTATAAACTGCATCCCCTGCACAACGTGCAGTTTCATAAAAAGCTGTTGCAGCCGTTCCCGCTGTCATAATATAGCAGGCATAAAATGCGGCAATAGTCACAGAGCTTTCACCAAAGCTTGATTTAAGGCCTGTTAAATAAGAGGACAAAACCGACATAACAAGAACAATAGCCATGAGATTTGTCCCGGAGTAAACCTCTCCTAAAATAAGTTTCCATATTCCTTTCAATATTTCAACAGGAGAAACGGACAGTTCACCTTTATTAAGACTTTTAAGCATCTCTGTCATTGAAAAATCAGGAATGAGGTTAAGGAAAAGATTTTGACCTTCCTCAAAAACTTCTCCAAAGGTTTCGGCATATTCATCAAGAAGAATTTGTTTTTCGTCTTCACTGTAAACATTGTTCTCAAGAGAAAGAATTATGGCAATTGAAAAAATAATTATCAGAAGTGTCTTCTTCATTTTTCTCTCCGTTTTAAAAGTTTATTATCTCTTTCACAACATCCAAAAGGCTATATATAATCGGCATAGACATAGCAACTATTACAAGCTTGCCCCCAAGCTCTATCTTGCTTGCAATGGACCTCTCTCCCGCATCTGCGCATATATCCGAGGCAAACTGACAAACATAGGCAACTCCTATTATTTTAACAACTATCCCAGCCTTGCCCATATCTATTCCTGCTTTATCTGTTATATCAGACAGCATATCAAGTGCACTTTCTATATAAGGCACACAGAAAGCAAAAATTGCTACCGAAACTAAGATAGGTACAGCAATTGCAAAATCAGGTCTGTATTGCTTTACAAGAACCGAAAGTATAGCCCCTGTAATCCCTATTCCTATTATCTTATATATAATCATAGCTAAAACCCAAAGAGCGACTTTATAGTTTCAAACAAACCGCTTATCTCTTTGATTACAACTAAAAGAACCGCAACAAGACCTGCGATTGTTGTCATAAGAGCTTGTTCTTCTCTACCTGCCCTGACTAAAAGTATATTTAAAACCGCGACCAAAATCCCTACTGCCGCAACCTTAAAAACCAAATCTACTCCATCCATATTTTTCTCCTATATCAAAACAAAATTATAGCTAAAAGTAAGCCTCCAAGGTAGCCAAGCCCTCTCCAGAGCTTGCCCTTACTCTTCCATAGATTTTCTGCCTCTTCTAACGAAATCGTAAGCTTTGCTATTACTGCTTTTACGTTGTTTTCTTCGTTTTCCTTATCCCCTGTACCCAAAAGATGAGCAAACTCCATAACTATATCCTTATCTTCCTTTGAAAGACATACGTCATCTTTATATTTTGTAAAACTTCTCTCTAATGCTGCTGACGGTTTCTGTCCGCTTTCTTTTATAATAAGTGCGCTGTCGTTGAAAATGTTTTTTATTGTGCCCCTGCTTAATTTTGCCGCCTCTGACATTGCATCAGACACAGTCATTTTAAGAAAACCCATGTTAAACCACATTTGATTTATAACAGATATAAGTTGATTTAACTGCTTTATCCTTACAGAAAAAACAGATGACAAAACAGTGCTTAAATATCCTCCACCCAAAACAATTGCGCCGAATGATATAATTCTTAAAGTCTCTTTCAAAGTTCTACTACCTCTGTGTATGTAACAGACTCATTATCTAAAAAATCTCTTTTTAAAATTATCGCCTGCTTAAAAACTCTGTCTTCAAAAAGAGGTTTTAAGCTTCTTCTCGACATAACATCTTCAAGATTATCCCCATGACAAGATGCAATAACATTCACCCCTGTCCCTGATGCCCTTAATATCGCAGTTGCATCTTCATATGAACCGATTTCATCACTTATGATTACTTTAGGTGACATTGTACGGACAAGAATCTCTATAGAAAGTGCTTTTGGTGCAGAATCCAAAACATCTGTCTGTGCCCCAATGTCATTTGTAGGCACACCCTGATACATTGCCGCTATTTCTCCCCTGTCATCTGCTACTCCGCACTTAAATCCTCTGTTTGAAACCTGTCTTAATATATCACGAAGGAGTGTTGTCTTTCCCATTTGTGGTGGTGAGATTATAAGGGTACTCTTTATCTCTGTCCCCCTTATAATTCTGTCAATAACGCCATCTGCGATGCCAATAATCTCATGAGCAATCCTGAAATTTAAAGAGCTTATCTCTTTAAATGAATTTATTTCTCCTCTTTCTGTGACTGCCCTGCCGCAAACACCCACTCGGTGACCGCCTTTAACCGTGATATAACCTCTTCGGATTTCTTCAAGATGTGCGTAAACAGAGTTTTCGCAGACCTTTCTGAATGCCGTACCGACTTCTTCTTGCGTAACCTTATAAGCATCACTTTCATAATTCGTCATTCCTCCTGATTTTGTAATAAAACAACTTTCTCCCCATACACTTACCGTCAAAGGTGCATTACATCGGAGCCTTATTTCCTCCACATCTATCCACTCATCAAAGAGGATTTTATCAAGCATTTTCCTTATGTTATCAGGGAGATAAGGAAGAACTTCACCAATCCTTTGTTTTTTCAAAAGCCTCATCCTTTCGTATATCATTTATCTCTATATTGATATGACACTTTGTCCAAAAATAGAACCACCTGCAAAATTCAATTCTTGACGATATTTCTATATAATGTTATAATATACGCAGTCTAATATGACACGATAGGTGGTTTAAATATGAAACAAAAAAGTTCAATATCATGGCTGTGGAAGACAACAAAACCACAGATGTGGCTAATAGTAATTTACTCTCTTTCAAGTATGCTCACGTCTGCAAGTTATGTTATCCCTGCTCTTTTTTCAAGACAGATAATAAATGCGGCAGTTTCTGCGGCAACATCAGGCACCTCCACAGGGGATATAATAAAATACACTCTTTATCTTATGGGGTTTGTTGTACTGACAATTGCTATCCTCATTTTCAACTCACATCTTTGCGCTGTTATAAGCGGACGCCTTGAGCTTCAACTCCGTCACAGCTTCTTTGAATCAATAACAAAAAAGAAGTGTGCAAAAATCGCATCACTTCATTCAGGGGAAATCTTAAACAGATTCACAAGCGATATAGACATTGTTGTTTCAGGCATAACAAACTTTATCCCTGAAACTCTCTCTCTTTTCTCAAAAGCAGTTGCAGGCTTTGTTGTTATTATAACCTTCAGCAAGGGCTATGCCGCAACAATAGTTGGTGTTGGTATCCTTATTATAATATGTGCTCTTTTATTTAAACCTATATTTAAAAAGACACATAAGCAGATTCAGGAATCATCAGGGGCTATGCGAGGATTTACACAGGAATGTATTGAAAACATTGTTGTGGTAAAGACTTTTTCAAATCGCATTCCTCTTTTAAACAAGCTTGATAATTATATGAAAAAGATTTACAAGCTTAAAATCTTCAGAAACCACATAGGAAACGTAGCAGGTGGCGGTGCCACTTTCTTATACAAGATTGGCTACTACGCAACTCTTTGCTGGGGTGCATTTATGATAGCCAATAAGACAATGGATTATGGTACATTGATGGCGTTTATGCAGATAGTATCACAGATTGCATCACCATTTTTTGGTGCTTCAAATCTTATTACTCATTTTTACAGCACACTTGCATCGGCTGAACGACTATGCGAGCTTGAAGCCATCGAAGATGAGATAATCGATGAAACAATTGATTTTGACAGTCTGTATGAGAATATGGAGTATATCTGTGCAGAGAATATAAACTTTAAGTATGATATTGACGATATTATAGAAGATAGTAGCTTTACCGTTAAAAAGGGTAGCTGTGTTGCTATAACAGGTCCGTCGGGTGCAGGTAAGTCTACATTATTTAAGCTTATGCTTGGTCTTTATGAGCAAAACAGCGGCAACCTTTATGCACAGACAAAAGACGGAAAGGTTTCATTATCTCCGTCAACAAGACCGCTATTTGCATATGTACCACAAGGGAACCTTTTAATTTCAGGTACCATTGCAGAGAACATAAAGTTCGCAAACCTCAATGCCTCTGACGAAGAAATGATTGCCGCCGCAAAGACAGCTTGCATTTACGACTTTATAAAGGAATTACCTGACGGTTTTGACAGCGAAATCGGCGAACACGGAGCGGGTCTTTCAGAAGGACAGGTGCAGAGAATTGCAGTTGCAAGAGCATTATGTTGCGGAGCGCCTATTCTTTTACTTGATGAATGCACATCCGCTTTAGACCCTGTTACCGAAGAAGAAATGCTTAAGAATATCGAGAAGCTTGGCACAAAGACCATTTTCTTTATTTCACACAAAAATGCCGCACTTTCAATATGCGACACTCACCTTAAAATGGAAGATAAAAAATATTCACTTGTGTAAATCATTATGTTACCAAAACGAAAACCAACAAGATTAAAAGGGTATGATTATTCATCACCGGGGATGTATTTTTTGACATTATGTGTGAAAGGCAGAAAAAGCCTGTTATCAAATATCGTAGGGAACGATGCCCTCATCGTCCCGCAAAACAATTTATCCAAAATTGGCGTTATCTGCGACAAATATATCAATAATATTACTATTAAATATAAAAATGTAACCATTGATAAATATGTGATTATGCCAAACCATATTCATATGATAATATTTCTTCACGGGACGATGAGGGCATCGTCCCCTACAAAAAATATTGAAACCATTATTCGTTCTTTTAAAACAATGGTTACAAAAGAAATCGGTCATTCCATCTGGCAACGATTATACCACGACCATATTATACGAAACGAAAATAACTATAAAAAGATATGGGAATATATCGACACCAATGTAATCAGATGGGAAAATGATTGTTTTTATGAAGATTAAAACCCCGAAAACAAAATCGTTTTCGGGGTTTCTGATTTACTTCATTATTTTTTCAATTTTATCCTTCATTTTGTCCGCATCAGGCTTTTCTAAATAGCCAGCTTTCATTTCAAAATGAAGCTTGCCAAGTGGCTCTAAAATCTTAACCTGTCCGTTTCTCTTTGCGTGGAGATATCCTAAATGCTCCGCTGTACAAGGCAGAACCATACCCATTGAATTTTCGTGGGCAGTGCGTGATATCCAGCGAACTGCATAAGGCAGAACATCAACAGGGTGTTCAACATAGCAAGCACCGTCTTCGGTGTACTGCATTGTGTGAGCCATATTATTTTCGTCTCCCACATACTTCATACCGAAGCAGATTTCTGGGTCATAGAACTGACCTTCTGCTCCAACAACATTCATAATTTCAGGATTTTCTTCTACCTCATCCATATAATTTAAAACCTGTGTACGCTTTGGTTCAGGGAAGTCCTCGTTCACAGCCTTATAAACCTTTACATCACCCTTTTTGCAAGGCGCAGTATACACAAGTTTTGCTCCGTCAATTGGTCTGAAGTTAATATGACAAAGGTACATATATTCCATAGGATAATCCCTCATATTCTGGAGGTCGATACCTATATTTAAGTATGTTCCATCTGCATACAACTTACAGCTTGGTGAGAATGTATAGCTCTTTACAAAAGACTTTTTAAACAACAGACTTCCGCCAACGGTCATAAATACGCCGTTTTCGTCTTCGCCACATTCTAGGTATGCACTGTCATAGTAAGCATTTGGCACTTCTCCATGCTGAGGGTGAGTGTCCTCAGGACTTCCCCCAAAGGCATTTATACCGCAATGGAGCAAAAATCCACCATAGGTTTCAAGATATGTTCTGTTTGGCATTGGCTCATCAAAGGTTGTCTGCATATGAAGTTCTTTCCCACAGAAAACTGCTCTCCAGATTTGCTGACCCTGATATGGAAGAATAATAAAGTATCCCTTATTATTTTCTATCTTAAGGGCCTCAACCCCTGTGCTGTACTTAAAAGCAATAGCTTTCATATCCTTATGCGTAGCTAAGACAAACTCACGGTCTGAAAACATCTCTTTTTTAAGATTTATAATCACTTTTGTCACTCCTTTTTTACAAAGTTGCCGCATTGAGTATATCAATGCGGCATAACAATATTAAACAATAGCTTTTTCAAGATACTCAAGTGATTTAGCAACCATTTCGTCACCGATTTCTGTGCTTGCTTCAGCTGCACTCTTTGTAAACCAATGGTTAATGTCACCAAGACGTTCTAACTTAACTGCTTCAGGATATAAAGACATAAGGATAGAACATTCGTACTTACCTGCGTGGTCATAACCTGTTGCGTTCTGAACTTCTGTGCTCATTGTTGGGATAACCTTAATCCAGCTGAATGGGTCATCTCCACCGCCTAAATCGTCATAGTAGTTAGCGTAGTTTTCGCTACCCCACCAGCCGCGGCCCTGAGTCTTTTCAAGGTATCTCATAATAGCTCTCTGTGACGCCTTCATATAAGAAAGTGTCATTGGCTTTAAGTTTTCCTGTTCAAACTGATGATGGATAACAACATAGATGTTACGAAGACCTGCGTCCAACATATTTGTGAAAATCTGGAAGAGGTATGCTTCAAAAACATCTTCATCAATGTGAACTGTACCGCTTGTTTCGTCAGCAACTGCATAGCTTGATGGGCTGTAGTAGATAGTAGGAGCAATCATAATCTCCTTCTTCTCTGCAAGCTTTTTGATTAAGCCTTCAGCAACCAATGTGTCACAACCGTATGAACAGTGTGGACCGTGATATTCACATGTACCTGCACACATAACGAAAGGAATTCTGTTTTCCTTTACGTTATTAAGTTCTTTTGGAAAGCTCATATTATATTCCATAATTCACACCTCTTATTCTGTATATGCAAGGGTTGTATAGAAGGCAAGATTTGGCTGTGTATTGTCAAGTCTGCCATACTGAACAACGATCTCACAGTTTGATGTCAGCTTCATTGCATACTGTGTTTCAAGAGGAACTTCGTAACCACACATATCGTCTATGTTGTTTGTACGGAAGCAACGAACTCTGCCTGCCTTAACTGTCCACTTGATATCTTCGTATGCATCTTTATCTGTATAGAAAATCTTTACATCAATTGTTGCATCTGTATCTGTGTCATTTACAATAATAACGGATTCGTGACCCTTTGCAACACCTTCACCTGCAGGTGGAAGCTCACAGTCAGGGATAATCCATACTTTCTTACCTATAGCCATTTTTATCTCTCCTATCAAATAGAATAACTATAACTTTGGCAGAGTTTCCCCTGCCAAAGTCTTATGTTAAATTTTAAATTAGAAACCGAGTTCGATAATACCCTTGTTTAAGTAATCTGTCATCTTGTGGCAACCATCCTTTGTGATAGAAGCACCGATTTCCCATCTGCAGCCGAAGCCCTTACCCATGATGAATGAGTCAACCTGGAATGTCATATTTTCTTCGAGCTTATAATCACTTGTTGTTTCCATCCAAGGAGCTTCAACTTCGATCATACCTGTACCGTGACAAGGACCGTAAACAAAGTTATCCTTGTAGCCGTTTTCAACGAACATATTGTAGTAACCCTTTGCAACATCACTTGCAATAACGCCTGCCTTTAACTGTTCGATCGTCCAGTCGTGAGCCTGCTTACAGAATTCAACAACTTCTCTTCTTTCGCCTTCTAACTTACCCATAACAACAGGTAAACCAACAGCAGGTGAGTAACCGTCAATCTTTGCAGAGAGGTTAAGCTGAACGATATCGTTCTTACCGATTGTCTTGTAGCTGCTACGGCTGATAGCGTGGCTTGTTGACTTTTCGCTGAATACGTACATTGGAAGACCTTCGTATTCTGCGCCTTCTTCATAGATAACCTTCTGTGCGATACCAACCATCTGAAGTTCAGTTACGCCTGGCTTTAAGTTACGGATAACTTCATCTGTAGCAAGGTCAACAATTCTGAAACCTTCCTGGATACAAGCGAGCTCGTTAACACTCTTGATCTTTCTGAGTTCAACCATAATGTCGTTGCACTTTACGATTTCAGCCTTAGGGAAGCTATCCTTTAAGCCCTCATAGATAGGGAGTGTACACTCAACGTAGCTACCAAGACCAATCTTGATGTTTTCGCCTGTAACACCAATGCTCTTAAATACATCAGCGAATGTATCAGCAGTAAGCTCAGGATATGCAGGGTCAGCTGATTCTCTGAACTCTCTCATAACGAAGATGTTATCAATCTTACCAAAGTCGGCAGCAAAAATTGCAGATTCAGGACCTACCATTAATGCAGGTTCGCCTGTTGCAGAAATAGCAACACCTGCGCGTTCAAAAAGTGGCCAGAAGCCGCTGAAGTATCTTGCATTAGCATAGTCTGACTCTGTGCTTGATACGATCATTACATCAAGGCCCTTTTCCTGTACGAGCTTTGCAGCTCTCTGTATTCTTTCTTTGTACTCATAATCTGGTATACAAATTCTTCCCATTTTCAATTCCTCCTAATGGATATTAGTTTAGTAATTTTATTATATATAAAATAAATTAAAATGTATTTATCTTTTTTTAAAAATCTTTTGCACAATATTAAATATTTTAAATATTGACTAAATCTGAAAATTATGCTATAGTTTAGTTGAGGTGAAGCATATGAATTTTAAACTGAAATCCTTTAAAAATGTTATAAACATCAGTAAAATCGCTAATATTCACTACTTTGAATTTACTGAACAATATCACACCTACAAGGATACCCATAGCTTTTGTGAGCTTGTTTATGTTGACAGTGGTGAAATTATTGTTGAAGCTGAAAACTATTCAGGCAAGCTTTATGACAATCAGCTTATCATCCATAAGGCGGGTGAGTCCCACTCTCTTCGTTGCTCCTCCTCTCAATCACCTAATGTTATTATTATCGGCTTTGAATGTAAATCTGATATTTTAGACCCGTTTTCAGTTAAGCCGACCACTCTTTCAAAGGTATGTATAAAGCTTTTGACAGAAATAATCAAAGAGGGCAGAAACGTATTTCTTCCACCTTACGATGTGCCTAATGTGAAGGATATGAAAAAGAGAAAGGATTGTCCTTTCGGGGCAGACCAGCTTTTAAAGCTTAAGCTTGAAACATTTTTCATTGAGCTTATCCGTTCAGCTGACCCATTGGAAAGTTCTACGGAAAACGATTTATCTGACACAAAAATAAACGATATTTATATTTATGTAACCGAAAACTTCAGGGAGCGAATTAACTTATCCGAGCTTTGCTTTATGTACAGAACAAACAAGACAACCCTTTGCAGCAGCTTCAAAAACGCCTATGGTGAAACTATTATAAAGTACATAAACCGTCTTAAAATCCAGGAAACAAAAAAGCTCTTGCGTGAGGGAGAATTAAGCCTTACTGAAATTGCATCTATTGTTGGTGCTTCCTCTGTTCATTATTTGAGCAGACTATTTAAGGTTTATGAACATAAGTCACCGTCTGAATATGTGGCTTCAACGAAGAAGTAAATTATTTGTTTTTGATACCGTAGATGTGTCATTGTAGGGGCGATTCACGAATCGCCCGTTTTTTATCCGCAAATATGTAATTCGGGTCATTCGTGAATGACCCGAATTACATATGCAAATTAAATTTACACATAGCAACAACAAAAAAAGGGATGTTTAAAAACTTCCCCTTTTTTAACATTATTTTAAAGTTCAATTTCGATATCGTTCTTTGCAGACTCAACTTCAAGTAGAGCAAGTCGTGTAGACTCACGAACAGACTCTGCTGATGTGATATCACAAGGAATGTCATCAATGATGTATTTTAAGAAAGCTTCCATCTCCTTTAAGAAGTGATCCTTTGTGTTTCTTTCTGGAATGATAACATCTTCATCAGTATAAATAGTGAGGATATCCTTTTCGATAACAGCAGTTGCTTCTTCAAAGTTCACAATACAACGAGATTCAAATGGGAATTCTGATGTCATTGACCAATCAGCCTCTGCGTTTACAGAAAAACCGTCATAAAAATATCTTGTGAAGATACTCTCTGCCCCAACCTTTTTGGCTGTCATAAAGCTTCTTATCTTCTTTGGCATACCAAAGCACCAGTTAATAAAGTCAACATCATGGATATGCAAATCAAGAGGTGCTCCACCACTCTTTTCAGGGTCAAGAATCCAGTTCTTCCATGTCCACATTGGTGTCTGTGAGAATCTTGTAAAACGGGCACTTCTTACTGCACCGAATCTTTCATTATATACATATCTCTTAAGAGTGTGATAAGCAGACTCAAAACGGAGACATTGTCCTACCATAAGCTTAACATTATTTTCTTCTGCAGCTTTAATCATATTATCACAGCCCTCTAATGTAAGAGCCATAGGCTTTTCAGCAAAAACGTGGATACCGTGTTCCAGACAGTAAACAGCAACCTCTTCGTGAAGGTATGTAGGCAAAACAGATATTACAAAATCAATGCCGCCTTCTGCAACCATATCCTTATAGTCATCGTAGAAGTTTACATCAGTAAAATCTATTCTTGAAATATCCGCTGTACCAATATTGATTTTAATATTTTCATTAACCTTATCAGGGGTTGTGCCACAGATTGCCTTTAAGCAAATATCTCCACGCTTCTTCTGGAGCTTCAAAAGGTTTACAAGGTGAACTCTGCCAAGTCCGCCAAAACCGATTATGGCATAATTGCACATTTAAAACACCTCTTTTTTACTATTCTGTTAATATTATACTGAAACAAAATTAAAAAGTATTTATCATATCTTAAAATATTTTGCACAATATTAAATTAGTTAAATATTTAACATCAAATTAAATTTGCTGTTTGCAAACAATCAACGGGAAGAACACTCCCTCCCTGCATTACTTGCAATTATTTCTCCAACCACTCCAAAACAAAAACAGAGCATTTAGAACTGTTCTATACACTTGCATGATGTTTTTACCTTTATTCATAATGTAAATTTCTTCTTATTGTATGGGCGGATACAATGCTATCCGCCCATACGAATGTGAATTGATATAAATTTTTAAAATGATTTCATATGTTCAGGAGGGCACAGAGGCCCTCCCCTACACGAAACAGGTAAATATATATGTAGGGGAGGGGTTCCACCCCCTCCCGAATTTCGAACATATTCTATTTTTATCTATTGCCTATAATATAATCCATCGCCATAGCTGTAGCGTAGATAGTATATTCAGGATAGTACATAGATGGTGAAATCTCTGATGTTATCCACTTATCGTACCCGATTTCCTTTAATGCTTCCATAACCTTCGGATAATTTACATTACCTGCTAGAAGAGGAACAAAGCCCATAATGTTTCCAACAGGAGTCTTAAAGTCTTTAACATGTATTCTCTTAACTCTATTGTCTAAAATCTTGATCCACTGTTCAGGATATGCTGTGTACATAACATTACCTACATCTAAGTAACAACCAACAATATCATCACCTATGTCATCAATAATATTTTTCATATCAAGAGGAGATATTAAGAACTTATTCCAAACGTTTTCAATACCTAAATTTATGCCTGCAGCCTTTGCATAAGGAACAATCTCCTTAACACCTTCTACTGTTCTATTGTATGCTACATCATAACTGATAACATCATCTCTACTTGCAATTGAATTATCAACTAAACCTGGCACAAAGAGGATTGTATCTGCACCGACAATTTTAGCAGCGTCTATCTGCTTCTTTAAAAGCTTCATAGCCATTTCTCTGTTTTCTTCTTCATCTGATGCAAGTGAATATACAAAGAACGAGCTACCTGTAACACTTGGAATTTCAATTCCTGTTTCTTCTGCTAACTTCTTCATTTCCATAAGCTTGGCTTCTGTTGTATCAAGGGTTATGCATCCACTATCTCCTGCATCCATTGATAACTCTACACCATCAAAGCCTGCTTTTTTTGCAAGTTCAAACGCACCCTTTATATCTCTTCCAAAAGGGCCCATTGTTCCAATTGTAATTGCTTTTTTCATAATAAATGTCCTTTCTAATATAAAAAATATTAGGTCTCACATAATACCCAAGTTTACTTTAGGATAAAATTAATGCAATAATTATATCTCTCAATACAAACACCTTAAGGAAGGGTGATTTTCACCCTTCCTTAAGCGGAAATTTGTAATAAATTAAAGTGTGGTGCAGTTAGAAAGAGGTGTTAAGGTATCTAATTTATCTAAAATAAATACCTTTTTTGTTACCGCACCCTCTGCAATAGCGTCTATATAAGTTTCTGATGCAAAACCACCATCGTTCCAAGTGATGTCGAGGTCCTCATTGACTAACTTAATAAGTACGCCGTTTGTATCATAGCTTGCAATTAAAACTTTTGCAGTTTCTGTCCCCTCAGACGCATTGCTTGAAAAGTTTACGATTACATCTCCACCTGATGCAGATACTGTATATGTGCAAACAATCTTTTCTTCCACCATACCGTAAACTTTGATTTCAGAAATAGCGAAAGGCATAACAGCTCCACCGGAATAGAATGTAATATATCTGAACTTTCCATCTCCATATAAACCGCTATATGCGCTGGGATTTTCTTCCTCATTATCTGTCCAGATTTTTGTTGTATAGTTGGCCATACCTTGACCGTCAGCGTTAATCCTTCCATTTTTTTCACCTGGTGTAGTGCCAGCCCAAATTGTACAAGCTGAGTTAAATGCAGATACGGCATCTGTCGTAAAGCCATTAGCTGTAATAAAATTCGCTATAGAGGTATCATCAGGGAAAACAACCTGTACCTTTGTTAAATCGTATTCAGCACCTAAGTCAATATACATATAACTTGTACTGTTACCATCTAATAATGCAAATGTAGAATCATCGCCATCAATAATATTATCAGGCTTGTTTGTTGCTGTTTTTGTTAACTGGTTATTATACTCTCCTACAGAAACAGGTGTAATCTGCTTTTCAACTATCTGTGTTATAGTACCAGGTTCGATAACTTCCTTCTCTTCAACATCCGCAAAAATCTTAAGTTCAGAAATACAAAGACCTTCGCTATATGGACCCCAGAGCACAAGATATGTAAATTCAGTTTCTTCATTATTTACATTTGCAGTGACTGATGCATCGCCCGAACGATTC
>JAZLCI010000012.1:0-14178 GCA_045614085.1 Clostridia bacterium | reverse complement strand
TGACCCTTTGCAGCTGCTGGCTTTGCCTTGATAACAGCACTCATAAGAGCGTCGAAGTTACCTGCAAGCTTTTCTGCACCAAATGATGCCTTACCAATTGGGCAGTGGATAATGTTGCTCTTGTCAAGACGGTACTCAATTTTACCTGACTTGATATCAGCAATAGCCTTTGCTATATCAGGTGTAACAGTACCTGCCTTTGGGTTTGGCATAAGGCCCTTAGGGCCGAGTAATCTACCGATTCTACCAACAACACCCATCATATCAGGTGTAGCAACAACAACATCAAAATCAAACCAGTTTTCTGTCTGAATCTTCTGTGCAAGTTCGTCTGCACCAACGAAATCTGCACCTGCAGCCTTAGCTTCATCAGCCTTGCCTTCACGTGCAAATACTAAAACACGTACATCTTTACCAGTTCCGTTAGGAAGTACAACCGCACCTCTTACCTGCTGGTCAGCGTGTCTTGAGTCAACACCGAGCTTAATGTGAAGTTCAACAGTTTCGTCAAACTTTGCAGTTGCAGTTTTGCAAACTAAATCCAAAGCTTCAGCGGCGTCGTATAACTTTCCTCTTTCAAGCAGCTTAACGCTGTCCTGATACTTTTTACCTTTCTTCAATTTCTAATCCTCCTAATGTGGTTCTGCAGGATATTTATACCCCTCCCACTATTTTAAGCTGTTGATTACTCTTCAACAGTGACACCCATTGAACGGGCAGTACCTGCAACCATAGACATAGCTGCCTCTAAAGATGCAGCGTTAAGGTCAGGCATCTTTGTTTCAGCAATGCTCTGTAAGTCTGCCTTGCTGAGTGTTGCAACCTTATTCTTGTTAGGAACACCTGAAGCCTTCTGAATCTTACAAGCCTTCTTGATAAGAACAGCAGCTGGCGGAGTCTTTGTAACAAAAGTAAAGGAACGGTCCTGATACACTGTAATTACTACAGGGATAATAAGACCTGCATCTTTCTGTGTCTTTTCATTAAACTGCTTGGTGAAATCCATGATGTTTACACCGTGCTGACCGAGAGCAGGACCAACTGGTGGAGCTGGAGTAGCCTTACCTGCAGGGATCTGAAGTTTAATGTAACCTGTGACTTTCTGTGCCATTTAAATACACCTCCTCATTTCACAAACGTGGTAATATCGGGAATACCTCAAAGATACCCCCTCCCACAACCGCATTGCGGTATATAATAACGGACTCAGCCGTGTGGGTAACAAATTAATCGGGCTTTATACCAAAGCTTCAACCTGATTAAACTCAAGCTCAACATCTGTATCTCTGCCAAACATTGAAACCTTTGCCTTAATCTTCTTTTTATCCATCTCGATATCAGTAATAACACCGACAAAACCTTCGAGAGGACCGTATTTAACTCTGATACTGTCTCCCTTATCAAAGTCAAGCTTGATTTCCTGACGTTCAAGTCCCATACTGATAACCTCTTCCTCTGTAAGCGGAACAGGCTTTGAGCCGGGACCTACAAAACCGGTAACACCGCGACAATTTCTTACAACGTACCAGCTTTCGTCTGTCATAACCATTTTGATCATAACATAACTTGGAAAAATCTTACGCTCAACGACTTTTTTCTTGTTGTCTTTAATCTCGACAACCTCTTCCATCGGAACCTTTATCTCCTGAATAATATCAGACATATTACGGTTCTCAACAGTTTTTAAGATATCAGCCATAACCTTATTCTCATATCCTGAATAAGTATGGGCAACATACCATTTTGCGTCTTTTGATGCCATAATACTCGGGAATCTACCCTTCCCTCCTATCTAATCATCAGCGACATAAGCCAAGTAAAGAGCCAGTCCAGTCCGCAGATAACGATACCAACGATTATAACATAAATGATAACTGTAAGTGTGTTCTGCTTAACCTTGGAGAATGAAGGCCATACAACCCTCTTCATTTCAGCCTTTACTTCCTTGAAATAATTCACTATACGAGTGAAAACGTTAGGCTTTGTTTTATCCATATCTAAATCTCCTTACTTTGTTTCCTTATGCAAAGTATGCTTTCTGCAGAACGGACAATATTTGTTCATTTCAAGTCTGTCAGGGCAGTTCTGCTTATTCTTTGTAGTATCGTAGTTTCTCTGCTTACATTCAGTACAAGCTAATGTAATCTTTGTTTGCATTTTGTTCACCTCATTATCTTGATTTCAAAAGTAACAAAAAAGCCGATAAATATGTATCTTCATTTCCGTCACTTCTACAACACAAATAAAACCCCTTTTCAGAGGTACTTGTAATTGTATCACATTATCAACGTTTTGTCAATATATTTTTTACAAAAATGTAATAAAAATCGCGTAAATACAACATCTTGGGTCTTATATAAAAACACCATAAATATATTGTTATTTTCGCAGTTCTCACTTGAGAAAAGGATGCTCTTTCAGCATCCTTTCTCCAGCTTTTCTATTATCTTTTCATAACTTTCAGGGTCATGAGGAAAGGTACAACCACTGCAATCCTTTATCATTTTACCCTTTACCTCTGTATAAGCAAAATCACCGTCACAATTTTCCATATTATATAATGGGCAGAAACAAAACAAGCAATTTATTCTCTCCGCCTTGTGACACGGGTAATACTCACATCTGGTATTTTCAAAGAACTTATAACTCATTATTTAGAAGCAACAACAACCTTACGGTTTGGTTCTTCACCAATACTGTATGTCTTAACGCTGTCACTGTCCTGCAGAGCAGAATGAATAATTCTTCTTTCGTTAGGTGACATAGGTTCTAATGTAACTGCACCACCCTGACGAACAACCTTTCTCTCAAGGCTCTTTGCAAGCTTAACTAATGTTTCCTCTCTCTTTGCGCGATAACCTTCTGTATCAACGTTTACCTTGATGTAAGAGTTCTTTGCCTTGTTTACATAAAGACTTGTAAGATACTGAACCGCATCAAGAGTGTCCCCTCTCTTACCGATAAGAAGTCCCATCTTTGACCCTGCAACGTCTACATTAACCTTATCATCAACCTTTGTAACTGTAACTTCTGCATCAGCAAGGCCTATTCTGTGAACAAGCTCTGTTGCGAAATACTTTGCGTCTTCCAAAGATTTTTCTGTTACTTCACGGTTTTTGTTATCAGGCTTTTCTGATTTCTTTTCAGCAACAGGCTCTGCCTTCTTTTCCTGAGCCTTTTTTACTTCCTTTGCAGCCTTTGCCTGCTTCTTTCTGTCTTCAGTTGCGCTGTCCTTTGCTTCAGGAGCAACCTTTGGAGCATATGGATTAGAGCCATTTTCCAAAACTTCTGACTGAGCGCGTTCCTTTGCGATGTTTTTAACCTTTTCTTCTTCCTCGGCTTCCTTTGTAACCCACGCAGAGATTACAACCTCCTTGCCGATAAGAAGACCCATAAGGCCCTTTCCTACTTCTCTTTCAACTTCAAATGACAATTCATCAACAGAGACACCAAATTCCTCTGCCGCAAGGCGCAAAGCTTCGTCTTTATTTTTTGCGCTTTTTTCTATTTTTCTTGGCATTTATAATCTCTCCTTCTATCTCTTCCTGGGTGATACCAGGGTTTAAAACCTTATTTAATACCATCTGCTGAACAAGTGATAAAATATTACTGATTATCCAGTAAAGACCGATAGCCGCAGGAAGCGTGAACGCAAACCACGCTGACATAAGAGGCATCATAATCATCATACCCTTCATTGGGTTTGCTGCCTGCTCACCATCCTTGTTTGTCTGCTGTTGCTGTGCCTGTGGATTCTGTCTCTTTGTAACCTCTGATGTAAGCCATGCACTAAAGCCTGACAATACAGGGATTATCCAAAGAAGGGCAATATCAGCAGTAACCAAATGTGCCTTTCCTATGAATATGCCTAAAAACGCACTTAAGTTAGGGGTCTGTGACATATCAAGTCCGATAAAGTTAAAGTTAATAGTAAGGTAATCTTTGCCTGTTTCTGTTATCCAGTGGCTTGACATAACCTCAGGATTCATATCCAGGAATCTCGCTATCTGGATTTCATAATTACCAAACATCTTATAGGCATTATCTGTCAACACATTTATTGACTCAATGTTTAAAGCAGATAAAAAGCTTTCCATAGAGCCGCCGTTTTCTGCCCATTCAGTAACAGCGCTTACAATTCGCCATACTTCGTCTTCGCCAAAACCCATAATATAAACAACAGGCTTTCTTACAACCCAGTAAAGCATCATAAGGATAGGAAGCTGAATCAAAAGAGGTAAGCATCCGCTCATAGGATTTACGTTATACTTCTGATAAAGCTTCATTGTTTCCTGATTGAGCTTTTCTTTATCGTTTGCATACTTCTGCTGAATTTCCATCAAAAGCGGCTGAAGCTTCTGTGTTTTAAGCATAGATTTTTGCTGCTTGACAGTAAGGGGCATAAGCACAGCCTTAATCAAAACAGTAAATAAAATTATAGCAACACCATAGTTGCCTGTAAGGTCACTACATACCCTGAGCACCCAACCGAGTGCAGCCATTATGTAAGACAATTTTATTCCTCCTTATCGGTTAGCAAAGCACCTATTTTACGGATAATCAATTCCACCCTTGTTGAAAGGGTTGCAACGCAGAATTCTCCAGACAGTTTTTAAAAGACCTTTTACCGCACCATACTTCTCTATTGCCATAATGGCATATTGAGAACAGCTGGGGTAAAATCTGCAACAAGGCTTTTTGTATGGAGATATCCGCTTTCGGTAAAACTCTATACTTTTAATAAGTATCTTTCTCATAATTTTTCCGCAATAAGATTAAGCTCTTCTGCCGCAGACATAAAATCTGCACAGACCTTATCATACTCTGCACTTAAAATTCTGCTTCGGGCAACGATACAAATATCCTGACCCTTAACAAATTCATCCTGCTTTACGCGAAACAGTTCGCGTATTCTTCTTTTTGCACGATTTCGGTTAACAGCGCTTCCAAGCTTCTTGGTTGCGGTAATCCCAAGCCTTAACATATTCCTGCGGCCCTTTCCGGAATACACAACCATAGTTGGCTTTACAACACTTTTACCCTTTTTATATAAGCGCTGAAAATCCGAATTTCTCGTTAAACTGACAATCTTCTTCATATTAATCACAAAAGGGATAAAAAATTCCCTTATATAGTCAAAAAGACGCCCGAAGCGTCTTTTATGCGGACAGCTTCTTTCTGCCCTTAAGTCTTCTTCTAGCTAAGACCTTACGACCATTTTTGGTGCTCATTCTCTTTCTGAAACCGTGTTCCTTTGCACGCTGTCTCTTTTTAGGTTGGTATGTTCTAAGCATTCCTACCCCTCCTTCTATATAGTAAGTATTAAATTATTTCACACGAAAATCTATAT
Organism: Clostridia bacterium; assembly: GCA_045614085.1. Taxonomy (GTDB): domain Bacteria; phylum Bacillota; class Clostridia; order Monoglobales; family Monoglobaceae; genus UMGS1820. The sequence goes on along the minus strand of JAZLCI010000012.1, from coordinate 8,828 downwards.
TATTTTATCACGTTTGTCCGCCATTGTCAAGTATTTTAAAAGAAAATTTTCCAAAACATAGTCATTGTACAATATAAGTATACTCAACATACAAGCACAATACAATATGTAGGGTTAAGCAATTACAACTTTAAAATTTCGGGCGGATAACATCCGCCTCAACAGCAATGTATAGATTACACATAAAAAAGGTGTTCGGTCAAACCGAACACCTTTTAAAAATCAGATTTTCTGATTACTGAGCAATAAGCATTGATAATGCACCAGCAATAACCTTTGCAGCAGCAGCTCTTGTAGCATTGTCAGCAGGAGCAAATGTGTTGTCACCTACACCGTTGATAATGCCAGCGCCTGCAGCCCAAGCGATAGCGTCCTTAGCGTAATCGCTGATAGCTTCAGCATCTGCAAATGTGAGTTCTGCGCCTGCAGCAACTTCTGCATTCTTGTACTGAACTGCTCTGAAGAGGATTGCAGCCATCTGTTCACGTGTGATTAATGCATCAGGACCAAATTCTGTATCAGAGATACCAGCAACGATGCCAGCTTCTGCAGCAGCAGCTACGAATGGTGTGAACCAAGCGTCAGCAGCGCAGTCAGCGAATGCAGCCTGAGCAGCAGCTGTGTCAAGGCCTAAAGCAACAACGATCATCTTTGTGTATTCAGCACGTGTAACTGTACCTTCTGGATCAAATGCTGTAGCTGACTTACCGTTTACAATACCCTTTTCAACGAGAGTGTTGATAGAGTCTGCAGCCCAGTGACCAGCAACGTCAGCGAAACCTTCAACAACTGGTGCTTCTGGTTCTACTGGAGCTTCTGGATCAGCAGGTGTTTCTGGTTCAGCTGGAGTTTCTGGTTCAGCTGGAGTTTCAGGAGCTACTGGTGTTTCAGGAGCTACAGGAGCTTCTGGAGCTGTACCTGAAGGAACGCTTGTGCCACCTGTTGATGTTAAAGTTCTAATTGTGCCATCCTGAGCAACAGCATTGCCGTCTTCGTCAACAGCACCTAAAACGATTTCGCCAATCTTTGCAAAATATGAATACTTGTCGCCTGAACCAAGACCCATTTCGCCGAATGTGTCTTCACCCTTGAAGCTGATTGTAACGATACCATCTTCAGCAGCTTCGATATCGTCAGCTGTAACTGTATATTCAATAGCACCGATTTCTTCGCCGTCTTCATCTGTAATTGTTACCGTGATAACCTGATCAGCAGCGATTTCTTCTGCAGGAACTGTAACCTTAACTGAAGGAGCTGATGTCTTTGTACCTGTTACCTTAACTGTAGCAGCTTCGATGTTAGACATAACCTTAAGTGTACCTGTTACTGTAACTGTACCTTCGTAGATACCTGTACCTGTAACAGAACCTGTAACTTCGATTTCAGCACCTGCAACGCTTGCATCTACAGTTTCAGGAGCTGTCCATGTGATAGCGAGTTCTGCATCACCAACAACTGCAACCTGTGGAAGAGCAGCAGCAGCGTCTGCAAGAGCAACTGGTGTGTCGCTTAATGCGATAACGCCTTCGAGATCGTTTTCGATCATATCAGCTGTAAGAGTAATCTTGTTAACTGTAACTGTTACTGTAACTTCAATATCTTCTTCTACTGTAGCAGCGCCATATTCGCCTGCTGCAACTGTACCTGTGAATGTGTAGTCAGCAGGAACTGTTGCAACGTAGTTAGCACATGCCCAACCTGTAACAGGAACTGTAACTGGGCTTGTACCGTCTTCCTTAGCAACTGTAGCTTCTGCTGGGAAGTCAATTGCATCAGCAGCTGTACCATATGCAACAGAAATAGTATCATCTTCTACTGTAGCTTCGTCAGCAATGTAACCTTCAATAACTTCTACTGTAGCACCTGTACCTGTAGCTATAACACTTGCATCAATTGTCTGACCTGTTGCACTACTGATACCTATATCTCTTGCAGCTGCAAAAGATACAAGGTTTACAACTTCAGCAACTGTTTCACCTACATTAAGACTAATTGTGAATACAGGCTCATCAGCTGTTACTACACGAGGAACTATCCCACCTGTTTCTTCATCATTAACATTATCTGCATTGAGGTATATGCTTCTTGCATCAGCAGTAACCCTCTTTGTACCGCCTGCGAGAGCTGAACCCAATACTACATCTCTGTATGCAGGGAAAGCAATTGCTGCATCAACTGTTGGCTGTAAAGAAAAGTTAGCATAACTGCCAGCAGGGAAATAAACCTCTACAGTAACTACTGTGTTTGCCTTAACCTGTGTAACTTCATTACCGTTTGCGTCAACTACCTTAAAGGTAGGGGTTAATGGATTTTCTGCAGTAAAATCAGCAAAAACTGAAACTGTAGATAACACCATTGTGAGTGCAAGAAGAATTGCACCAATTCTCTTTAACATTTTCATTTTAAATTTCTCCTTTCAATTATCAAAAATGTCTTTATGGCTGAACAATTAACTGTGTACCAGCAAGATGATTTACTAACGATGTAATATCGTTTGCTGCAACATATCCATCACCACTGATATCAGCAGCATATAACTTAATATCATCTACGATAATCTGTGTACCTGCAATATGATTTACTAAATCTGTTAAGTCATTTGCTGCGATAAATCCATCGTTATTTACGTCACCCTTGAGGGCTGCAGGAGCAATAACTGTGATTACGATGTCAGCGATTTCAACCTTTAAGTTGCTTGCGTTTACACCTAACATATCATCGTTTGGCTTAACGATTTCAGCTGTGAATACGTCGTTTGCAGCATCGTATGCCCATGTTGTTTCGTTGATGTTCCAAGTTTCGATTTCGTTGTCATCGTCACCCTTAACTGTAGCAGTTAAGCCTGTGTTAGCAGCAAGTTCTTCGATAACAGTTGCTACGATAGAATCCTTAGATTCGCCTTCAGCACCTGTGTAAGCCTTTGTATATTCGCCAACGATTGTAACTTCTACGATATCGAATGGTTCTGATGGAGCTTCAACGATTGTAGCTGAAACTGCAATTGTTTTAACGTCAGCTGCAACTGTGTAATCTGTTGTGTCAGGGATTGTAATTGTGTAGTTGAATACGCCACCAACAGCAAATTCTGTTGGGTTTGTATCAGCAGCAACGATCATTTCATCTGTAACAGTTACATTAGCCTTTGCAGCTTCAACTGCTGAATTGCTAACTTCAACTGTCTGACCGAGGAAGAGACCCTTAATGTCTTCTTCGCCTACGATAGAATCAATAATAACGTTCTGAGCTGTTTCAAACTTAGCAGCAACTGTATCAGCTTCCCAAGCAATCATCATTATAAAGCCATCAATTGTAACAGTCAAACCTGCAGCAGGGATTGTTACAGTGTAGTCATCACTTTTAACCTCTGCATCTGAAGGAATAACAGCAGTAGCAGTAAACTTTTCATCTAAAATATCAACTGACTTGAGATGCTCCTCTTCTATCAATACAGCACCAATACCATTACCTTCAGCATCTTTAATTATAGCATATAATGGGCTAAAGTCTGATTTGAGTTCTTCAAGTGCAGACTCTTCTGTGTCATAGCTATATAAATAAAGGAACTGATCATAAGTCTTTTCAGCTTCAGCAGCAGTAGCTGTAGCAGCAATCTTTTCTTTTGGAATTGTGAGTAAGCCAGCAGCTGGGTTTAAGCCGTCACCGCTAACTAAAATAACAGCAGCTTTACCTGGCTGAACTGCATATGCATTTGTATCTGCATCAACAGTTGTAACAGCGAAAGTAAATTCAACAGCGTTAACACCGTCTTCTCTCTGCTTCTGGTCAATACCTACGATCTGCATTGATGTGTCATCATATGCATCATAGCTTGATTCTGTTGCATTGAGACTATTGTCTTTCTTTGCATATGTAAGCATTGTAACGCCGATAGCATTCTTGTCCATTGCATCGTCTGCAACTTCACACTTAACAGTAACGTTGTAAAGACCAGTTACTGTTGTACTTGCAACGCAAGTAATATCTGTAATCTGTACAGAGTTATCAGCTGGCACATATACGCCAGGGTTTGCAGCAAGCGCAACCATACCTACGGATAAAACCATAGCTACAACTACGAAAACTGCAGTTAACTTTACTAAACTAAACTTTTTCATAACTATTTGCCTCCTAAAATACTAACTTTTAGACTCCGTTTTCACACATTCCGCCGTCTATGACCGAAATGTGCAATAGCATACCACAATCTGTTTTAGATTTAAACAAGGCGTCCTCCTTTCTCTAAAGATGTATTTGAAGGAATGCTCAAACAAGCTTTCTGTTCATAAATAAACCAAACCTATTCTTAAGCAGGGCATAAAGACACCCCACCGCATTCTAATTTTATTTTCAATTATATATAATGCATTATACTACAGAAAAATCTTTTTTTCAATACCTTTTTAAAAAAAATTTTTTATTTTTTCTCTTTTATTTCTTATTGCCAAATATCTTGCATATAATTGTTACAGCAACACTACATCTTGGTGGTTTTCTATTAAAAATTTTTGTTTTATAATATTTGTTGCTCTTTTTCTACCTAATTAATGTATAGGATGTGACCCGACTTGACAAACCCATCTTACAGATACAAAGATCTTGTTTCAGATTTGAAATCTCTCAAGCATATGTACCCTCATATTCCTGTTTTTTCTATAGGAAAAACTGTGGAAAATCGTGCTGTTTTTGCCCTTAAATGGGGCAGCGGCTCCCGTCGCATTTTTTTGAACGGCTGCCATCACGGAACAGAGTGGCTGACATCTAAAGTTCTTATTGAATTTGCAAAGGCCCTTATATCAGGAGAAGTTTCAACTTCAGCATCAGTATATATTGTACCAATGGTTAATCCTGACGGAGTTGAAATTGCATCAGGTGGTATATACTGGCAGGCAAATGCAAAAGGTGTTGACTTAAACCACAACTATGATGCATTGTGGGAGCTTTCCAAACAAACCGAGGTTCTTAACGGAATAACCGGTCCGGGACCAACAAGATATGGCGGAAGCTTTCCTGAATCAGAGCCTGAATCCAGAGCCCTTGCAAACTTTACACGTCAGAATGCTTTTGACGTTACTGCATCCCTCCACAGTCAGGGAGAGGTAATATACTACGACTTTTGCGGAGTTGTGCCTGACGGAACAGAGGAATATCTTTCCCGATTTGAAGAGGTCAGCAACTACAAACGTGACATTCCTGAAGGGATGGCATCCTATGGGGGCTACAAGGACTGGTTTATTAAAAAATATAAAAAGCCCGGTTTCACAATAGAAATCGGGCTTGGTCAAAATCCTCTTCCTCTTTCGGACTTTGAAAAAGTATATAATGGAGTTTTTCCTGTTTTAAAGGAACTTGTACGTTAATTTTACTTAACCACCAAAAATTCTCCATCTGTATTATATTCCGAAAAAACGACCTTTTCGCATATGCCGCGGAGGTCTTTTTCGCTTTTCTTATGAACCTCAATATAATTCGGTGTCATCCCGCTCCAGACACCGTCCTTTTCCTGCTCAAAAAGGACTTCCGCTTCCTTTCCTACAAAAGATTCACAAAAACTCTTCTTCATCTCTTTTGCACTTTCAAGCATTATATGTGTTCTGTCAGTTTTTGTTTTTTCATCAACTCTGTCAGGAAGCTTTGCCGCAACAGTCCCCTCCCTTACAGAATAAGGGAAAATATGCATCTGCGCAAAGGAAATATCTTCGCAAAAACTTTTTGACAGTTCAAAATCTTCTTCTGTTTCCCCGGGGAAGCCGACTATTAAATCTGTTGTAACGGCACAACCTTTAAAGCTTGCCCTCAAATTCTCAACGGCTTTTTTAAAATCTGCAGTTGTGTAGTGTCGGTTCATTGCTTTTAAGGTCTTATCGCATCCGCTTTGCAATGACAAATGGAACTGGGGACATAAGTTTTTAAGAACAGCCGCTCTTTTAACAAATTCTTCTGTTATCATAACAGGCTCTAAAGAACCAAGCCTTATTCTGACGTTTTCCGCTGTTTTGCAAACAGCTTCAATTACATCAATAAGTCCGACTTTTCCATCAAGGTCCTTGCCGTAAGACCCGATGTGAATACCTGTGAGAACGATTTCAGCATAGCCGTCATTCCTTAAAACCTCTGCCTCTTTTTTTATCATCTCTATATCTCTTGAGCGGACAGGTCCTCTGGCATAAGGAATTTTGCAATATGTACAAAAATTGTTACAACCGTCTTCTATTTTTATTTCCGCCCTTATTCTTCTCTGTCTGTGAACAATGCCAAGTTCTTCATATTCGGTTATATTTCTGGCTTCTTCAACCATGCAGATTTTTTCACCATGCCTTGCTCTTTCACACAAGCTTACAATATCCTTTCGGTATTTGTTGCCGATAATAATATCTATCTTCTCTTCTTTTAAAAGCTTTTCTGCCTCCGTTTGCGCAAGACAACCGGCAACGGCGATTATACCATCTTTATTTTCACGGGCGGCACGGCGTATCATCTTAAGACTTTTTGCCGCACCTGTGCCTGTAACCGTACAGGTATTGACAACGCATACATCTGCCTCGCCTTTTGATATCACCTGATAGCCTGCTTCCTCAAAAAGCTGTGCCATAGCTTCGCTTTCATATATATTTGTTTTGCAACCCAAAGTTATAAACTTTACCTTGATTTTTGACATCATTTTCACCTTTATCGTCATTTTTCCTGACTCTTTTCAAATATCTTATAACTATTGCATAAATTTGTTGATGCAAATTTATAAAATAATTATATATTTTTTAATTGACTATTTCAAGAAAAAATTATATAATTTAATGGACACTATGTCAATATTATTTGTATATTTTCAGGAGGTTGAGTTTTTATGAAGGAATTTACAGTTCTTTTAAGTTCAATCAACGACGTTAAGGCATTCGTTAATGCTGTTTCAAAGTATGATTACGAAATCGATCTTACATCAGGTCGTTATGTTGTTGATGCAAAATCAATTATGGGTATTTTCAGCCTTGACCTTACCCAGCCTATCACAGTAGAAGCACATTCTGACGATTGCGCTGACTTACTCAGTGAGCTTGACCCATTTATCCAGAAGTAATAACAACGTAAGATATTAATCCCTGCATATTTTAATATGTAGGGATTTGTCGCGTTTAAAATGAAGATTATGCAAAACAGATTTATGTCACTTGCCATCGAAGAAGCACGGCTTGCCACAGAGCGCGGAGAGGTTCCTGTAGGGGCTGTTATCGTTAAGGATAACAAGGTTATTGCCTCTGCCCACAATGTGTGCGAGGAAGAAAACAACCCCCTTTGCCATGCGGAGCTTATTGCTATAAACAAGGCTTTAAAAGTTCTTGGAACACAGCGGCTTGACGAATGTGACCTATATGTCACATTAGAGCCATGTGCAATGTGTGCAGGCGCTATATCCCACGCAAGGATACGCAGGCTTTTCTTTGGTGCATACGACAAATCAGGCGGATGTGTTGCATCCGACAAGTTTTTACTGGACAAGGATTCGCCTGCGCGCGGTGTTGAATATTACTGTGGCATATGCGAAGAAGAATGTTCAAAGCTCCTTAAAGATTTTTTTAAAGAGCTGCGCTAAACACGAAAAGTAATTAACTTTACAATATAAACATGGAGGTACTTTAAAATGTCAAAAAAGTATGTTTACCTTTTTAAAGAAGGTGACGCAACAATGAGAGAGCTTCTCGGCGGTAAGGGTGCTAACCTCGCTGAGATGACAAAAATCGGTCTCCCTGTTCCACAGGGCTTCACAGTTTCTACAGAGGCTTGTACTCAGTACTATGAAGATGGCCGTAAGATTAACGATGCTATCCAGGCTGAAATCATGGAATACATCGAAAAGATGGAAGAAATCTGCGGTAAGAAGTTCGGCGATAAGGAGAACCCTCTCCTCGTATCTGTTCGTTCAGGTGCAAGAGCTTCAATGCCAGGTATGATGGATACTATCTTAAACCTTGGTCTTAACGAGGACGTTGTTGAAGCAGTAGCTAAGAAGACAGGCAACGCAAGATGGGCTTGGGACTGCTACAGAAGATTCATTCAGATGTATTCTGACGTAGTTATGGAAGTTGGTAAGAAGTACTTTGAAGAGCTTATCGACGAAATGAAGGAAGCAAAGGGTGTTACTCAGGACGTTGAGCTTACAGCTGAAGACTTAAAGGAACTCGCTGGTCAGTTCAAGGCTGAATACAAGAGCAAGATTGGTAAGGACTTCCCTACAGACCCAAAGGAACAGCTTATGGGTGCTGTTGAAGCCGTATTCCGTTCATGGGATAACCCAAGAGCTAACGTTTACCGTCGTGACAACGATATCCCTTATTCATGGGGTACAGCTGTTAACGTTCAGATGATGGCTTTCGGTAACATGGGTGATGACTGTGGTACAGGTGTTGCATTTACAAGAGACCCAGCTACAGGTGAAAAGGGCTTAATGGGTGAATTCTTAGTTAACGCACAGGGTGAAGACGTTGTTGCAGGTGTTCGTACACCAATGCCAATCGCTGAAATGGCTGACAAGTTCCCTGAAGCATTTGAAGAATTCAACAAGGTATGCAAAATCCTTGAAGACCACTACAGAGATATGCAGGATATGGAGTTTACAATTGAAAACAAGAAGCTCTATATGCTCCAGACAAGAAACGGTAAGAGAACAGCTAAGGCTGCTTTAAAGATTGCTTGTGACTTAGTTGACGAAGGTATGATCGATGAAAAGAAGGCTGTTTCTATGATCGATCCTAGAAACCTCGATACACTTCTCCACCCACAGTTTGATGCTAAGGCATTAAAGGCTGCTACACCAATGGGCAGAGGTCTCGGTGCTT
>JAZLCI010000011.1:0-9834 GCA_045614085.1 Clostridia bacterium | reverse complement strand
GCCTTGGCAAGAGCATCAGCTATCTTACCCATTTCGGTTTCCATACCTGTAGCAGTAACAACTGCCTTGCCTCGTCCGTAAACCACAGTTGAACCCATAAATACCATATTTTTTCTGTCACCTAAAGCAACGTCTCCGTTTGCTCCGGCTGAAAGGGTGTCAGTAGTTTTGTCTACAGGAACAGATTCACCTGTAAGGGCTGCTTCTTCGATTTTCATAGAAGCACATTCAATTATTCGTGCATCAGCAGGAACAGAATCCCCTGCTTCAAGAACGATTATATCACCAACAACAAGGTCCTCACTTGGAATGAATATCTGCTTTCCGTTGCGGATTACCTTACTTTGTGCTTTTGACATTTCCTGAAGAGCTTCAATTGCCTTTTCAGCTTTGCTTTCCTGAAAAACACCTAAAACTGCGTTGATGATAACAACGGCAAGGATGATGACAACGTCAGAAGGAAAACCCATATGTCCTGAATGGATTCCCTCGTAGATTTCTACCCCTGCAGAAATAACTGCCGCAACCAAAAGGATAATGGTCATAGGTTCGCAAAGTTGTTTAAAGAATCTGTGAAGCATTGATTCTTTGTCTGCTTCAACTAACTTGTTTTTTCCGTTTTGAGTCAGCCTTTCTTCTGCTTCAGAAGAGTTTAAGCCGTTGATATCACTACCGGTTGCTTTAATTACTTCGTCTGCGTTACTTAAATAATGTTTCATTTTTTCCTCCTGAATATTATATAGTTTTATTATTATATACATAAAAAAGACTTTTATGGCGTGATGCCACAAAAGTCTTGCTATCAAATAGATCCAAATAACCGGACAATAAAGTCGGGGTGACGATTATTGAAAATGCGATGCATTCAGCTACTCCCTTTTGCAATATAAATACATTATCACAAAAGTTAAAATTTGTCAATTGGTTTTGATAAATAATATTTTAAGTTTTGGTTGTGTAGGGGAGGGGTTCCATCCCCTACTATCTTTTATGGCATAAATATCTGTTAGCTTATGTAGGGTACGGTTTTAAACCGTACCGACTATAAATCAATATGAAAATTATGTAAATGTAATACTAAAAATCATAAAATGTCGAAAAAAGAATGTAAAAATTTCCATATTTTTACAAATTAAGTATTGCAAAATTTGTTTTAATGTGTTATAGTAAAGATACCACGAGAATTGAATATATTATTTTAGACAATGTCAATAGGGTTACTATAGGCAAAAATGTCAACCCACCTATTAACATTGTCGATAGGTTCAATTCCGTGGTAAGAATATGGGTTGTGCATTTTTCATGCGTGGCTCATTGTGTGGCCGCGCATTTTTTAATTTACAAACTAATTTAATAAGGAGGAATTTTTATGTCACAGGAAGAATATAAAAATGCCATTTTTTGCGCTGCTGAAATCAGCAGGGAACTTACACTTATGCTAAATCAGCGAGGAATGGATTTATTTGAAGCCTACGGCAATATTTATGAAAAGATTTTAAAGTATGAAATAAATGAGTAAAATAATAATTAAATTCATTTTGTATGGGCGGATAATATCCGCCCGAAATTGTTCGCACAAAAAAGGGTGATGCATTTGCATCACCCTTTAAAAACTAAAAATTATTTCTCGTTCTTTTTCTTCATCATAGCGCGAACCTTGAGTGGTAAGCCGAAGAGGTTAATAAATCCTTCAGCATCGCTGTGACTATATAATTCCTTACTGTCGCCGAAGCTTGCAATATCTTCGTTGTATAATGAGTAAGGAGATTTAGCGCCTGCAGGAGTAACAGCACCCTTGTAAAGCTTAACACGAACTTCACCTGTAACAGTTTCTTCCATAGAATCAACCATAGCAGAGAGAGCCTCGCGGAGAGGTGTGAACCACTTTCCGTCATATACGAGTTCGCTGAACTTAATAGCAGCCTGACGCTTAAATGCCTGTGTGTCACGGTCGAGACAGAGGTATTCAAGTTCGTTAAGAGCAGTATAAAGGATTGTACCGCCTGGTGTTTCGTATACACCTCTTGACTTCATACCAACAAGTCTGTCTTCAACGATATCAGCAATACCAACACCGTTCTTGCCGCCAAGTTCGTTAAGTTCTTCAACGAGAGCGCGTGCGCCCATCTTCTTGCCGTCAAGTGATACAGGAACACCCTTTTCAAAACCGATTGTTACATATGTAGGTTCATCTGGAGCCTTTTCAGGTGATACACCAAGCTTTAAAAGGCTGTCAAGCTGTGGTTCGTTAGCAGGATCTTCTAAATCCATACCTTCGTGGCTGATGTGCCAGATGTTTCTGTCTCTTGAATATAAGTCCTTTTTAGTAACAGGAATTTCAATACCGTGTGCTTCAGCATAGTCAACAGCATCTTCACGTGATGTGATGTCCCATATTCTCCAAGGAGCAATTATCTTAAGGTGAGGAGCAAGTGCCTTAATAGTAAGCTCGAAACGAACCTGGTCGTTACCCTTACCTGTTGCGCCGTGGCAAATAGCAACTGCGCCTTCTTTTTCGGCGATTTCAACTAATCTCTTTGCGATAATAGGACGAGCGTGTGATGTACCTAAAAGATACTTGCCTTCGTAAACTGCACCTGCCTTTAATGTAGGGAAGATATAATCTTCAACATATTCATCACGTAAGTCTTCAATGTAGCACTTTGAAGCACCACTTTTGATAGCGCGTTCTTCAAGACCGTCTGTTTCCTTACCCTGTCCAACGTCACCGCAGACACAGATAACTTCATATCCGTAATTTTCAATCAGCCAGGAAATGATAATAGAAGTATCAAGTCCGCCTGAATAAGCGAGAACAACTTTTTCTTTAGCCATTGTAAATTCCTCCAATATATGTTATAATAATCATTAAAAGACATTATATCACAGATTATAGCCAAAATGCAAGACCAATAAGGTGAAAAATGTAATAAAAATTATCTCGCGGAGAGTGAAAATTTTATGCGAATACTTGGAATTGACCCCGGATATGCTATTGTGGGCTACGGAGTTTTAGATTATGACGGAAACAAATTTAAAACAGTTGAGTACGGAGCCATCACAACAGAGGCAGGGGAGGATATGTTTAAAAGACTTAAAAATATATATGATGACTTGTGTCAGGTTATCGAAAGGGTTAAGCCTGACTTTATGGCAATAGAAGAGCTGTTCTTTAACAGTAACCAGAAAACTGCTATAAATGTAGCACAGGCAAGAGGGGTTTTAACCCTTGCGGCTATGAATAACGGAGTGGAGATCTTTGAATATACTCCCCTTCAGGTAAAGCAGGCAGTTGCAGGCTATGGCAGAGCCGATAAAAATCAGGTTCAGCAAATGGTAAAGTTGCTCCTTAACTTAAAGGAAGTTCCAAAGCCTGACGATACTGCGGACGCAGTTGCTATTGCTATATGCCACGGGCATTCATACAATCCAAGAAGAATGGGGTATTAAATATGAGAAAAGTTTTGATAACAGGCGCATCTAAAGGCATAGGTGCAGAAACTGCAAGATATTTTGCCAAAATGGGCGATAAGGTCTATATAAATTATAATAAGTCCGAGAAAGAGGCAAAAGCATTAGCCGAGGAAATTGATGGAATTGCTGTTAAGGCAGATGTTTCAAACTCCGCAGAGGTTAAGGAAATGTTCAAGATAATCGGTGATATAGATGTCCTTGTGAATAACGCAGGGGTTGCAGGCTTTTATATGTTGGATGCCATGACCGATGAGGAATGGGATAAGATAATTTCAGTTAATTTATCAGGTGCGTTCTACTGCACAAGAGAGGCACTTAAGTCTATGATTTCAAAGAAGAAAGGCGCAATTGTAAACGTTTCTTCCATATGGGGTGAAACAGGCGGTGCCTGCGAGGTTGCATATTCTGCATCAAAGGCAGGGTTAATCGGTATGACAAAGGCTTTATCTAAAGAGGTTGGCCCATCAGGGATAAGAGTAAACTGCGTTGCCCCGGGAACAATTGATACGGATATGAATAAGAATTTAGATGCCGATGCAATAAATATGATATGCGAGGAAACTCCCCTCGGCAGAGTGGGAAAGGCAGAAGAAGTTGCAAAAGCCATATACTTTTTAGCAGATGAGGATAGCTTTATAACAGGTCAGGTTTTAGGCATAAACGGTGGCTTTGTGGTATAATAAAAGACGGTGTGAACTTCACACCGTCTTTTATTATTTTATCTTGCTTTTGTTTTGATTTCTTCTGTAATCTTTGCGATGAAGTCATCAAGTGAAAAACTTCCGATATCGCCGTCTTTGCGGCTTCTGACTGAAACTGCACCTTCAGCTCTTTCCTTTTCGCCTGCGATAAGCATGTAAGGAACTTTTTCAAGCTGTGCTTCACGAATCTTATAACCAATCTTTTCGCTTCTTGAATCAAGCTCAACCCTGATACCAAGCTCCAAGAACTTGTTCTTGATTTCTGCACAGTAGTCAAGGTACTGATCAGAAATAGGAAGAATCTTAACCTGAACAGGAGCAAGCCATGTAGGGAAAGCACCTGCGTACTTTTCGATGAGAAGAGCAAGGGTTCTTTCGTAACAACCAATTGATGTTCTATGAATGATGTAAGGATTCTTCTTTGTTCCGTCTGAATCAATATATTCCATACCGAACTTTTCAGCAAGCAACTGGTCAACCTGAATGGTGATAAGGGTGTCTTCCTTGCCGAATACATTCTTAATCTGAATGTCAAGTTTTGGACCGTAGAATGCTGCTTCACCGATACCGATTTCGTATGGGATTTCAAGGTGGTCAAGGATTCTGCCCATGATGCTCTGTGCTTCATCCCACTGTTCCTTTGTGCCGATGTACTTTTCGCTGTCTTCAGGATCCCACTGTGAGAATCTGTATGATACATCTTCGTATAAGCCAAGTGTCTTTAACATATAGATAGCAAGCTCAAGACAAGACTTGAATTCGTCTTCCAACTGATCAGGTAAGCACATTAAATGACCCTCTGAAATTGTGAACTGACGAACACGGATAAGACCGTGCATCTCACCTGATGCTTCGTTTCTGAAGAGTGTTGATGTTTCGCTGTAACGGAGTGGGAGGTCACGGTAACTTCTCATTTCGTTAAGATATGCCTGATACTGGAATGGGCAAGTCATAGGACGAAGGGCAAATACTTCTTTATCTGTTTCTTCGTCACCCATTACGAACATACCATCTTTATAGTGATCCCAGTGACCTGAAATCTTGTATAAATCACTCTTTGCCATTAAAGGTGTCTTTGTAAGCTGCCAACCGCGCTTCTGTTCTTCGTCTTCAACAAATCTCTGAAGAGTCTGAATGATTCTTGAACCCTTTGGTAAGATGATAGGTAAGCCCTGACCGATAGAATCAACAGTTGTAAAGAGACCTAACTCTCTGCCAAGCTTGTTGTGGTCGCGTCTCTTTGCTTCTTCCAAAGCTTCGAGATGGCTCTCTAACTCTTCCTTTGAGAAGAATGCTGTACCGTAGATACGGGTGAGCATCTTGTTCTTTTCGTCACCTCTCCAGTATGCACCTGTGATAGAGAGAAGCTTAAACGCCTTTATACCCTTTGTGTATAAGATATGTGGGCCTGCACATAAGTCAACAAAGTCGCCCTGTTCATAGAAGCTGATCTGTGAATCCTCAGGTAAGTCCTCAATAAGTTCAACCTTATAAGGCTCGTCCTTTTCCTTCATAAATGCAATAGCTTCAGCTCGTGGCTTTGTATATGTGGAAAGCTTTATATTCTCCTTAATGATTTTCTTCATTTCTGCTTCGATTTTTTCTAAATCCTCTGCAGTAAAGCCGCCATCCTTGTCAAAGTCATAGTAAAAGCCTGAATCAATGGCAGGGCCAATAGCAAGCTTTGCATCAGGATAAAGGTGCTTAACCGCCTGAGCCAAAACGTGAGAACAAGTGTGACGAAGAGCGGATAAGTCGTTTTCGACTTCCTGAACAGCACCGTCGTTTAATAAAATCTTCATATATATCGTCCCTTTCATATAAGTGAATAAACATATAATCTATATAGAGTATATTATATATGATTTTTTTTGAAAAGTCAACATTTTAAGAGATAGAAATCCTTAAAAATATGTTAAATTTCTTGACAAAATCAATGGTTTGTGACATACTAGACGAGTACAGTTAAATTTAAGGAGGAATTTTAAATGCATATAGATACAAAATGTATTCAGGCAGGCTACTCACCTGAAAACGGTGAGGCGAGAGTTCTGCCGATTTACCAGAGCACAACATGGAAGTATGGCTCAACTGAACAGATGGGCAAGCTTTTCGATTTGGAGGAAAGTGGATATTTCTATACCCGTCTTGCAAACCCAACAAATGATGCAGTTGCCGCAAAGATAGCAGAGCTTGAGGGCGGTGTTGGTGCAATGCTTACATCATCAGGTCAGGCGGCATGTTTTTATTCAATCTTCAACATCTGTCAGGCAGGTGACCATTTTGTTTGTTCTTCAAGTGTGTATGGCGGAACATTTAACCTCTTCGGCGTTACAATGAAGAAGCTCGGTATTGAGGTTACTTTCGTTGACCCTGACGCAGACGAAGAAACAATTAATGC
This sequence comes from Clostridia bacterium, assembly GCA_045614085.1. Taxonomy (GTDB): domain Bacteria; phylum Bacillota; class Clostridia; order Monoglobales; family Monoglobaceae; genus UMGS1820. The sequence goes on along the minus strand of JAZLCI010000011.1, from coordinate 3,258 downwards.
CGCATTCCGTGACAACACAAAGGCAATGTTCGGTGAGACAATCGCAAACCCTGCTTTAGTTGTATTGGATATAGAAAAGTGGGCAAACATTGCACACTCACACGGTGTTCCTCTTATCATAGACAACACCTTTGCAACACCAATTAACTGCAGACCTATTGAGTGGGGTGCAGATATCGTTGTTCATTCCACAACAAAGTATATGGATGGACACGCTACATCAGTTGGCGGTGCAGTTATTGACAGCGGTAACTTCGATTGGGAAGCAAGCGGAAAGTACCCTGGTCTTACTACCCCTGATGCATCATACCATGGCATAACTTATACTGAAAAGTTCGGTAAGATGGCATATATCACAAAGCTTACTGCACAGGTAATGCGTGACCTTGGCTCAATCCCATCACCACACAATGCTTTCCTTTTGAACTTAGGCTTGGAAACACTTCATTTAAGAATGGAAAGACATTGTAGTAATGCACAGAAGATAGCTGAATACTTAAGTAAGAACGATAAGATTTCATGGGTTAAGTATTGCGGACTTAAGGAAGATAAATACTACGATTTAGCACAGAAGTATCTTCCAAACGGTTCTTGCGGTGTTATCTCCTTTGGTGTAAAGGGTGGAAGAGAAGCGGCAGTTAAGTTTATGGATTCATTAAAGCTTGCGGCTATCGTTACTCACGTTGCAGATGCAAGAACATCTGTTTTACACCCTGCGAGCCATACCCACAGACAGTTAAATGACGAAGAATTAAAGGCGGCAGGTGTTACACCTGACCTTATCAGATTCTCTGTTGGTATCGAGAATGCAGACGATATTATTGCAGATATTCAGCAGGCACTTGATGCGTAAATCAGTATAAAGAATATACCCCTTGCATAAGCTTTATGTAAGGGGTGTTTTTATGGAAATTTATATAGTAAAAAGTGGCGATACATTAGGCAAAATTGCAAGGGATTTTGAGGTGGATATAAAAAATCTTGCGGCAGACAATGGCTTATCTGATAATTCCGAATTGGTTGTTGGACAGGCGCTTATTATCCTTGTGCCAGATATTGTTCATACAGTAAGGCGAGGGGAAACACTGACATCTATTGCAAAAAGCTATGGAATAACTGCTTTGCAAATTTTAAGAAACAATATGAGACTTGGAGGAAGGGACAGGGTAAACGTTGGAGAAGAGCTTGTTATAAAATTTAAAGACGAAAACAGACGTCGAAGCTTTTCCGTAAACAGTTATGCCTATCCTTATATAGAAACCTCTCTTCTTCGAAAGCAGATGCCATACCTTACATATCTTGCGCCTTTTACCTACGGCATAGGGAATGACGGAAGACTGATTATGCCTGATGACAGAGAGCTGATTCGGGTATCGGGGGAATATGGGGTTAAAAATCTTCTGCATCTTTCCACACTGACAGAAGAGGGAGGCTTCAGCAGTGAGAGAGCAAGCCTTATATTTAATAACTCTGCCTTAAGGGAAAGACTGATAGACGAGATGATAACAACGGTTAATGGAAAAGGCTTTTATGGTATAGATATTGACTTTGAGTTTATAAACCCTGCTGAAAGCTATGAATACGTAATGTTTTTGCAGGAAGTAAGATTGCGACTTGAACCTTTGGGGTTACCTTTGTTTTCAGCTCTTGCACCGAAAACTTCTGATACACAAAGAGGGGTGCTTTACGAGGGTCATAACTATGCAGGTATTGGCGCGGCAGTGAACTATGTTCTTTTAATGACGTACGAATGGGGATATACATATGGTCCGCCTATGGCAGTGGCACCACTACCAAGTGTAAGAAAGGTTGTGGAGTATGGTCTGACCCGTGTATCGTCTTCAAAAATATATCTGGGTATTCCGACCTATGGATATGACTGGACTTTGCCTTATGTAAAAGACAGTGGTGTAGGGGCACCGTCTTTATCTCCTGTTGAGGCGATAGATGTCGCAAGAAGATATGGTGCGGAAATAAGGTTTGACGAAACAGCAAAAGCACCTTGGTTTATCTACACCGATGATGACGGGCGTCTTCACGAGGTATGGTTTGAGGATGTAAGAAGTATTGGATATAAGCTTGCCCTTGCTGAAGAGTTTGACTTGTTCGGCCTTGGATACTGGAATTCTATGAGGGATTTTCCACAAAATTGGGTATATCTTAACGCAAATTATAATATAGAGAACTTATCGTTGATATAGACTAAATGTTAAATTTTTGTAAAAGGACTTGCAAAAGGTGAGTGATTTGGTTATAATAAGAAAAATGAATATAAATATTTTAGGAGGTAATATACTATGAGTCCGGAACAGTCACAAATGCTTAGCTCAGTTTTGATGCTTGTTGTTATGTTTGCGGCAATGTACTTTATTCTTATCCGTCCTCAGAAGAAGAAGGAAAAGAAGCTTCGCGAGATGATTGCTGCTATTAAAATCGGTGATGAGGTTGTATCAATCGGTGGTATTCACGGTAAGGTTTCAAGAATCAAAGACGATGTTTTTGTTCTTGAAACAGGTATCGGTACAACAAAGTCATACGTTACTTTAAGCCGTGGTTCTATTTCAGGTGTTACAAAGGTTGCTGCTGATAAGAGTGCAGATGCTGAAGTTGCTGAAATCCCAGATGAAGTATCAGAAACAACTGAAGAATAATAAATTTGTCATACAAAACCGCTTTTGTCCATATATATTATGTGGGGGCGGTTTTTTATGATAAACAATGTAAAGTCTGAAAACAGTTGGTATGTATTTGGTGCTAAAAATCTTTTGATATGCCTTTTGCTTACTGTGGTGATTTTGTTTCTGATGTCTGTGGTTGCTGTCTTTGCAAGTCTGCAGGCGGCGGCAGTTTCCCTGATGGTAAGCGTGATTACATATTTATGTGTTGGTATCTGCGGTTTTCGTTGTGCAAGAAGGTCAGGCAGTAACGGACTTTTAATGGGAGCAGTATCAGGACTTTCTTATGCAGTCGTGCTATATCTCGTCGGTGCAATTGTCTTTGGAGAATTATCCTTTAATACATCAATTTTATTGACAATGCTTATATGTGTGTTGTGCGGTGGAGTTGGCGGAGTAATAGGAGTAAACACCAAATCAAAAAAGAGAAGATAAAAGGACGGATTTTATCCGTCCTTTTTCTTGTGTAACGAAAACCACCAGCTAAGCTGGTGGTTCCAAAAAGGCTTTTGCCGTTGAACAAAAATACCTCCCATGTTACAATGAAAACGGTCTAGCCAGCCGTAAGAGTAACAAAAGGAGG
>JAZLCI010000010.1:0-11517 GCA_045614085.1 Clostridia bacterium | reverse complement strand
TGCATAAATGCATCCCCTACATAGTGATAAACATATATTTATACAATTCTTAACGGGAACCCCTCCCCTACAATTTTTTATACACAAAAACTCCACTCATTACGAGTGGAGTTTTATTGTTATAAACTTATCTTTGTTTCTCTGCACAATGGCTTTAAGTCATTCCATAACATAAATTTAGCATAAACCACGTCTTCAATCATATCAACTTCACATTCAACACTTATATCTCCGTGTAAAACAGGAACCTCTGATATGTCGATAAGCTTATTGTTTTCATCATATAATGCAACAAACAGCTGTGCTTCATCGTATTCTTCAATCTTGCTCTTGTTTAAAATAACTTTAAACTCATACTCTGCTGCATTTTCAGTTGTTGCGATATATAAGCTGTCATTACATTTGATTACTGTCAGATTATATGTTACGTCTGTGAAGCCTTCAACATTTGCTCTGCCAATACTTATGTTTGTCCTCTCACCTTCTAAATCAATGGTTACTTTTCTTCCCGGGATTCGTGATGTGCCATTAATCATAAGGGTTCCCTTTTGACATAATGCGGTTATATCAAAGGTTGTAGCATCTTCATCTACAAAGATTATATAATCCTTCTTATCGTTTTTAAACTCCTCTGTCCAACTTCCGTCTGTGGTGATAGAATCTAATCCGGCATAGGCGATTATATTTACTGTCTTTTCACCATAAACACCACTTCCGTCAACTGCTGTTGCCCTTATTTTGACAGTCCCGTTTTTAACAGGTGTCAATATTCCGTCTTCGGAAACAGTTGCAACATCTTCTTTATCAACAGACCAGATTACAGTTTTATCTGTTGTGTAGTCGGGTGTAACTAAAGCTTCGTATTTGGTGGCTTTATCAATATTACTTAAACCGCTTACTGTAACTCTTTCAACCTTCTTTGGTTCTATCTTTAAAGTTGTATTGTTAAGTTCGTCAAAATGATAATCCTCACTACCCACTAAAAAGCTGTCATCAGTTAACTCAATTTTAACATCGCTTGGATTTGCATCTGTTGATATGTTAAATTTAAGTTCAAAGGCATTTATTATGGCTTCCTTTGGAATATACTCTCCGTCATAGGAATAAACGCAGGTGATTTCTGATATATTGTATCCATCATCTTTCTTTGTTTGGGTTTCTTCTGCCTTTACAAAATCTTTTCCTGTCACTTCTCTTAAGGTAAGGCATTCAGGATACTTTACATAAATCATTGCATAACCAATGTTATCCTTATCAGTTCCAAATTTAACATTAAACTTAACATCCGCTTCGCCAACTATGGCTGTAGCATCACCTTCTATTGTCGCCTTGTTTACAAGCGAGTCAATAAAGTGTGGGTATATGATTTTATCTTCTGTAAAGGAATATGGTGAAAGGCTCATACCATTTTCATCCGTAAGCTTTGTGCCATTACCTTCTGCCTCTGTATAGTATCCATCAAACTTATACCACTTTTTATCTGCAGGGGCAACAGAATAATCACTGCTATATGTAGCAGTTGCCTTTATATCATTGTATCCATCAACAGATATATTGTATGTCTTATACTTATACTTTGCGGTAAAGGTTATATCCCTAACAACTATCATACCCTCGCTGTAACCATCCCAATAGTCAAAGGTATATGGGTCCTTATCAGCCGGAATATTTTCAGGCACAACGATTTCTGTACCATAGTCAACAGTTTCTTCTTTTATCACTGTTCCGTCTTCGTCTACGAACTCATATTTATACTTATTCACAGTTGATGAATACTTTGCTGTAAAGGTTATATCATCAATTACTGTTGTTCCTTCTTCATAGCCTTCCCATCCTACAAATGTGTAAGTATATTGTTGAGTTGCATCTTTTGTCGGATTTGCAGGTGGTATAATCTTTGTACCATAATTAGCTGTTATTCTCTTTAATTCAGTTCCATCTTCGTCAACAAACTTATATGTGTACTTGTTCACAGTTGATGAGTACTTTGCAGTAAAGATTATATCTTTAGTTACTGTCATACCATTATAATAGCCTTCCCATCCTACAAATGTGTAAGTATATTGTTGAGTTGCATCTTTTGTCGGATTTGCAGGTGGTATAATCTTTGTACCATAATCTACTGTTGCCTCTTTTATCACCGTTCCGTCTTCATCTAAAAATTTGTAAGTATACTGATTAACTGTTGATGAATACTTCGCAGTAAATGTTACATCCTTTTCTATTGTCATACCTTCGGTATAGCCTTCCCATCCTGTGAAGGTATATGTATGCTGTGCTGTAGCATCCTTTGTCGGGTCGCTTGCAGGTGCTGTAATTACTGTGCCATAATCAACTGTCTTTTCCTTCAATATGCCACCATCATAGTCTATAAACTTATAAGTATATTGATTTATTTTATATTTACAATATAACTCTATATCACTTGTTATCAGTGTGTTGGCATCAAAAGAATTAACCATATCTTTATCCATATATAGAATAATCGAAAATCCTTCTTTTTGTAAAACCTCTTTGAAATCAAAAGATGCATTAGCATCACACATATATTTTTGACTATTATTTGTCTCATCTGTCAGAGTAACATACCAAAAATACGTTTTTTTTGCATTGACTAACTTTTCATTGCCGCTACCAATAGTAATATTATTCCACATAGTCTCTGTGCCATGGTAATTAATGGTATTTAAGTTGTTGCAAAATCCAAACGCGCGATTTCCAATAGATGTAACACTGTTTGGAATTGTGACACTTGTTAAGCTATAGCAACCAACAAACGCCTCATCTCCAATAGTTGTAACACTATCACCAATTGTTACACTTTTTAATCTACTGCAGTTATAAAACGCACGATTTCCAATAGATGTAACACTATCGGGAATGGTTACACTTGTTAAGCTACTGCAATATTCAAACGCATAACTTCCAATTGTTGCAACACTATCACCGATTGTCACACTTGTTAAGCTACTGCAATCATAAAACGCACATTCTCCAACAGATGTAACGCTATCGGGAATTGTTACACTTGTTAAACCGCAATTATAAAACGCGCGATTCCCAATAGATGTAACACTGTTGGGGATTGTTACACTATCTACGCCACTATCCTCAAACGCAGATTCTCCAATAGATGTAACGCTATCGGGAATTGTTACACTTGTCAGGCCGTAGCATTCAGCAAACGCATATTTCCCTATACCTTTTGTTCCTTCTTTTATACTATAGCTATCTGATATTCCGGTTTTTGCATCTATTAAGTAGTTGCCTATATATAACACATTATCTGTCCAATTACTCGAGTCTTCATATATGGGTGTATGAGAAAAAGCATATTTTTCAAAAGACGTAACATTATCACCAATTGTTACACTTATTAAGTTACTACAACCAACAAACGCCTCATCCTTAATAGTCGTAACACTATCTGGAATTGTTATACTTATTAACCCCACGCAATTATAAAACACCCTATATTGAATATCTGTAACATTCTCGCCGATTGTTACACTTGTTAAGTTAGAGCAATTAAAAAACGCCTCACCTCCAATAGTTGTAACGCTATCGGGAATTGTTACACTTGTTAAGCTCTCACAACAAGAAAACGCGGACCATCCAATAGATGTAACGCTGTTGCCAATGGTTACACTTGTTAAGCTACTGCAATATTCAAACGCATGACTTCCAATAGATGTAACGCTATCGGGAATCGTTACACTTGTTAATCTGTCGCAATTAGAAAACGCGTGATTCCCAATAGATGTAACACTGTTGGGGATTGTGTAAGAGGTAGCTGTCTTCCCTATAGCATATTGAATTAATGTTGTTTTATCCTTATCAAAAAGATTGCCATCCACAGAACAATAATATTGATTATTTTCATCAACATTTATAACTGTTAAGCTTCCGCACCAAGAAAACGCATAATCTCCAATTGTTGTAACGTTGCTACCAATTGTTACACTTGTTAGGTCAACGCATTCAGCAAACGCATAATTTCCTATACTTATTACACTGTCAGGAATTGTGATACTTGTTAAATTATAGCAATAAAAAAACGCAGAAGCACCTATACTTGTTACAGGGTAACCATATAATGTTGATGGGATGGTTATATCTCCTTTTATTGACTCATCGCAATCTGTTATTGTTGCCTCTCCGTTTGAAACTGTATAAGTGTAATATCCACTTGTTGCTGCAGATACATTTGTTGGCAAGGTAATAGTCACAGTTGAAATAACAGATAATATTAAAACTAAACTTAAAATCTTTTTCATTTTATATGTCCCTCCGTGTACAAAGTTTAATTATTAAATTATACCACTGTTGCATTAATTTGTAAATATGTTAAGGGAAAATCCTTTCAGTTTTCAAATTTAATTATAAATGCAACTATTTAAACGGGCGGATAATATCCGCCCATACATTGTGATAAAACGTATATTTATACACTTCATAACGGGAGGGGATGGAACCCCTCCCCTACAATTTGAAATTATTTGTTTCATTGCCGTCCGGGAGCGGCAGACGGAACCGGGCCTCGGGCGTTAAATTCAAAACAAATAATTTCATATGTATTTATCAAACATCATTCGTGTATTCGCACACAAAAAAGGCTTTTCCGATTGGAAAAGCCTTTTTTAATAATCTAAAATTATCTCTGTACTCTTGCGCCTGCGCCGCCCATAATAGCTTCTACTTCCTTCTTGTTAGCCATTGTGGTATCACCAGGTGTTGTCATAGCCAATGCGCCATGAGCCGCACCGTAGTTAACAGCAAGTTCAGGGTCTTCTGTTGTCATAAGACCATATACAAGACCTGATGCAAATGAGTCACCGCCGCCAACTCTGTCCATAATTTCAAGGCCCTTATAGTCCTTTGCCTTATAAACTTCACCGTCGCACCAGCAGATAGCGCTCCAGTCGTTAACTGTAGCTGTCTTAACCTCACGGAGAGTTGTAGCGATTACCTTAAAGTTTGGATACTGCTTTGCAGCTTCTGCAATCATCTTCTTGTAACCGTCAAGGTTTAATTCCTTTAAGTTTTCGTCGTTACCTTCAACCTGTAAACCAAGGCAAGCTGTAAAGTCTTCTTCGTTACCTATCATAACGTCAACATACTTTGCGATTTCCTTGTTAACTTCCTGTGCCTTTTCAAGACCGCCGATAGCGCTCCACATTGAAGGACGGTAGTTTAAGTCATAAGATACGATTGTGCCATACTTTTTAGCAGTCTTAACAGCAGCTAAAACAGTTTCACATGACTGTTCTGAAAGTGCTGCATAGATACCGCCTGTATGTAACCAACGAACACCAAGTTCACCGAAGATATATTCAAAATCAAAATCTTCAGGAGTAGCCTTTGAGATAGCTGTGTTTGCTCTGTCAGAACAACCAACTGCACCACGGATACCAAAACCTCTTTCAGTAAAGTTTAAACCGTTACGGCAAACACGACCGATACCATCTGTCTTCATAAACTTGATTAAAGAAGTATCAACGCCACCCTGTTCGATAAAGTCTTCCATAAGGTAACCAACTTCGTTTTCAGCAAAAGCTGTGATTACCGCTGTGTCCATTCTGAAGCACTTGTGAAGACCACGGATAACATTATATTCACCGCCGCCTTCCCATGCACGGAAGCTTCTTGCAGTACGGATTCTGCCTTCACCCGGATCAAGACGAAGCATAACTTCACCTAAAGAAACCGCATCATATTTACATTCACTCTTTGGTTTTAAATTTAAATTCATGGTTATATCTCCTTTATAAAATATTAGCCTTTGATACTCTTAACAAGCTCAACTGCTTCCTTTGTCATTTCAACAATCTTATCAAATTCACCTGCATCGATTAAGTCGCCCTTAACCATCCAGCTACCGCCACAGCAGATGATGTTCTTACAAGAAAGATAAGATTCAAGGTTTTTAGCATTGATACCACCTGTTGGCATAAACTTAACCATACCGTAAGGTGCACCCATAGCCTTAATCATATCTACACCGCCAGCCTGTTCTGCAGGGAAGAACTTAACAACCTTCATACCACGCTTTACTGCCTGTGCAACCTCTGATGGTGTGATACAACCTGGGAATACAGGGATTTCATTCTTTAAGCAGTAATCAACGATTTCAGGGTCAAAGCCTGGGCTTACGATAAACTTTGCGCCTGCCTTTACAGCTCTGTCAACCTGGTCGATTGTTAAAACTGTACCTGCACCAACTAACATATCAGGATACTTTTCTGACATAAGTCTGATTGATTCTTCAGCTGCATCTGTACGGAATGTAACCTCTGCACAAGGAAGACCGCCCTTACAAAGTGCGTCAGCTAAAGGAAGTGCATCCTTTGTATCCTTTAAAACAACAACAGGAACAACACCATAGCTTTCTAAAATATTTTCCATTGACATAATTAAATCATCCTTTCACGATTTATATAAATTTTAATATTTTACTTTTTCCATTCAACAAAACCGTAGCTTTCTAAAATCCCGAAGTATTTGGCAAGTCTTTCATACAAAGGATTTGCCTTTTCGCCAAACTCCTCTTTAACAAGCTCACCTATATCTAAAATGCTCTTCTCGCCGTCTAAAACGGGCCATATAAAGCTTCCCATCTCATCTAAGTGAACATATGATACCTTCGGCTTCTTCAAAAGCTTTTGAGCAATTTTGTTGAATATTCCCTTGTTATCTATTTCAAGGGTGACCTTTTCATCCTGAACAGACCACCTTAAGCCTTCGTTTCTGCAAGGTATCCTTTCAAGATAGTTTTCTGCTTTCTTTTTCATAGCTTACTTTCTCTTCTTCCAGAGAGAGAACTTAAGAACTGTAAGAACGATTATAGCTAATAATACAATTCCGCCGATTTCTGAAACAGCAACAGGAATGTTCAACACAGCTGATAAATCAATCATCTTGTCAACACCGATTACCGCAAGGAGAGCTAAAACGATACCAACCAAGCCTTCTCCCGCTATCATACCTGAACAGAACAAGATACCATCGTTTACAATCTTTTCTTTATCTTCCTTCTTACGGTTAAGCTTGTCCAACATAAGTCTTACAAGACCACCTATCATAATACATGCATTAAGCTGAACAGGGAGATAAACACCTATTGCAAAAGGAAGTACAGGGATGCCAACAACCTCAACAAATACTGCGATAAACACACCTGTAAGGATAAGTCCCCAAGGAAGGTTTCCATCCATAACACCCTCGATGATAATCTTCATAAGTGTTGCCTGTGGAGCCGCAAGCTCATCTGTACCAAATCCCCATGCTGTGTTTAAGAGATAAAGTGTACCACCTATTGCAAAAGCCGCAACAACAACACCGATAATCTCACCTATCTGCTGCTTTTTAGGTGTAGCACCTAATAAAAAGCCTGTCTTTAAGTCCTGTGATGTATCACCTGCAATAGCTGATACAATACAGATAATAGAACCAATCGAGATAGCACTGCACATACCTGCAATTCCTGACGCACCTGTCATCTTAAGAAGTAATGTAGCAATCAAAAGAGTGGCAATCGCCATACCTGATACAGGGTTGTTACTGCTTCCTACAAGGCCAACCATACGAGATGATACTGTCGCAAAGAAGAAACCGAATACAACAATAATAATCGCACCGAACAATGAAACTGGAATCTGTGGAATAAGCCAGATAAGAAGAGTTAAAATAGCAATAACTATTAAAACAACAACCATACTGATATCTTTGCTTGTTCTCTCTGTTGAATCATTCTTTGAACCTGCAATACTCTTCATTGCACCTCCAAAGGTTTTAACAATAAGCGGAAGTGACTTGATAAGGCTGATAATACCACCTGCAGCCAAAGCACCTGCACCAATATATCTGATATATGTGCTCCAGATAGCACTTGCACCGCCTGCTGCATAAATCTCACCGATAGATTCTGTTCCGGGATACATTGTAATCTCTGAACCAAAAAGTACAATCATAGGGATAAGTACAAGCCAGCTTAATATTCCGCCTGCAAACATATATGATGAAATCCTTGCACCGCAGATATAACCAACACTCAATACTGCAGGATATATCTGTGTGCCTATCTGACCTGCAAAACCTTTAACAGAAACAGAAACTTCACCTGCGACAAGCTTTAATCCATCAATGATAAACTTAAAGAGTGCAGCAAAGCCCATACCCGCAAAGACAGTTGATGCATTTGCACCACCTTCTTCACCTGCAAGCAAAACCTCTGCACAGGCAGTACCTTCAGGATAAGGCAAAACACCATGTTCCTTAACAATCAAGGCATTGCGGAGTGGTATCATAAAGAATACACCAAGCAAACCGCCAATTAAAGCAATCAACGTGATAGAAAGTATTGACGGAGTTTCAGTCTTACCTTCTGCCGCCCACAAAAAGAGTGCAGGCAAAGTAAAGATAGCACCGGCTGCCAAGGATTCACCTGCTGAACCGGTAGTCTGTACCATATTGCTTTCAAGTATTGAATTTTTACGCATCAAAACACGTATAACACCCATAGCAATAACAGCCGCAGGAATTGATGCAGAAACTGTCATACCAACTCTAAGGCCTAAGTAAGCATTTGCAGCACCGAATATAACTGATAATAATATACCAACGATAATAGATGTAACCGTAATTTCAGGGGTTACCTTGCTTGCCGGTATATAAGGTTTAAAGTTATTTTCTTCCATAAATGTCTCCCTTCCGATACGTTAATTTTATATATCTACAACATTGTAAAATATACCATAAAACGCTTTAAAAATCAACCTTTTATTTGCATTATTTGCAATTTTCAAGAACCTTTAACAAAAGACCGTAAATTCTCTCCACAGAAGATATTGAAAGTTTCTCCTCAACGGTGTGAACACCTGACATATCAGGCCCTACTGAAATACAGTCAAAATCCTCAATTGCCCCTGAAAAAACCGAACACTCAAGTCCTGCGTGAATAGCTTCAATGATTGGTTCACGGTTAAATACTTCTTTAAAGCACTTTACATACAAATCTCTGATTTCAGAATCAGGGCGGTATTCCCATGGTTCATATCTTCCGCTTATTCTGCCTTCCATACCAAAGCTTTCTGCAAAAATCATAAGTCTTACTTCCAGATAATCAAGGGCAGTTTTTTTGTTGCTTCTCAATGCATATCCCAAAGTTATTCTGTCTTCCTCTGTTATAAGAATACCTAAATTTAATGAAGTCTCAACAAGACCTTCAATATTTGCACTCATATCTATAATTCCATTAGGTGTTGCAATAAGATAGTATATAAGGATTGCCTTTGTATCCTCGGAAAAGACCTTATATCCCCCTTCTTCATCTCTTTTTAACTCAAAAACACAATCCTTTTCCCTGTCAGAAATTTCATCCCTGACAATCTCAAAACAGCTGTTTACAACGTCATCAAAATATTCATCATCTGTAAGAAGCTCAATCTTAACGGAGTTAGGTATTGCGTTACACTTATTCCCTCCGTTTATGCTTATAATATCAAAGCTTGTTACCCTTTCCAATACAGAAAGAAGTCTGCCTGCAAGGATATCCGCATTAACTCTGCACTTATTTATATCAACCCCAGAATGTCCGCCCTTTAAGCCTTTAATTTCAAAGGTATACTTCTTGCCTGATTTAACCTCATAAGCCAAAGGAATGTATGTTGAAAAATCGCTTCCTCCTGCACAGGATACGGTTATAACATTCTCCTCTTCAGAATCAAGATTTATCATTTTCTTACCCTTAAGCATCGAAAGGTCCAGCGCCCCTGCTCCTATCAGCCCGATTTCTTCATCAGTTGTAAGGACAGCCTCAATAGGCGGATGAGAAATCTCGTTATCAGCAAGTATTGCCATAATCATAGCTATTGCAATACCATTGTCAGCACCCAAAGTTGTTCCCTTTGCCTTTAAGAAGTCACCTTCTAGAAAAACTTCAAGCCCATCTTTTTTAAAATCAATATCACTATCTTCTGTCTTCTGACAAACCATATCAAGATGTCCCTGAAGAATAATAGGCTCTGCATCTTCATATCCTTTTGTGCCATTCTTATAAATGATTACATTTTTGGCATCGTCACAGTAACTATCTAAACCCTGCTCCCTTGCAAAGTTAATACAATATGCAGATATCTTTTCCATATCTCCTGACCCGTGAGGAATTGCACAAATTTCTTTAAAATATTTAAATACCTCGAAAGGTTTAAGTAAATTTTCCATACTCTGCTCCTTATCTTTATAGTATAACAATATAATAACATAAATATTTTTTCCATACAAGAATAAATTATGTAGATGTAATAATTTCTTATATAACAACCAAAAAAATCATATATCAAAACCATCAAAAATCATTGCCTGTTCAGATTTTATATGTTACAATGTACAAAGTTGATACAAAAGGAAGTGTATTCGATGAAAAAATATAAACTTACTGTTCCTATTATGAATCAGTGTATCGACGATTTTAACAGGGAAAAAACTTTGAAGAACTTAAAAGATGCGGCGCGGAATATATAAACTGTACAGGCGTTCTTGACAAAGATGAAGTAACACTTTCAAAGCTTTATCCTTATGAATTCGCAGTCTTTGTACTAAAGAAGTAAAAGAAAAACCTCTTGCTTAATGCAAGTGGTTTTTTGCTTATTTTTAAATAATAGTGAAGAGTGAATAGGTAATAAGTAAAAATCCGCACACTTTCGTGTACGGATTTTTGGCTGCCCGATCAGGATTTGAACCCGAACAAAGTGAGTCAGAGTCACTCGTGCTACCATTACACAATCGGGCAATAAATAAAATGGTGCGAGCAGTGGGACTTGAACCCACACGCCATAAGCACACGCCCCTCAAACGTGCCTGTCTGCCAGTTCCAGCATGCTCGCATCTTTTACATATTAACTTGTGTTAGTTTTCGCAACCAACTCTGTTATTATACTAACATTTTACTGATTTGTCAATACTTTTTTTCAAAATTTTTTGAATTATTTTTTTCTATTTCATTTATTACAAAATGAACAAGGTCACGGGTTGCATATGGCTTTTTAAGAACGTTGACTGCGCTCTTTATAAGTTCCATTCTGTCCTTTGTAAACATGTGATTTACTGCATCATCAATAGGGTAAGTTTTACTTACCTTTATTGCCGCTCCTGCGTTTAACAAAAATTCTACATTTCTGTCTTCCTGTCCCGGGACAGGATTGCTCATTATCATAGGAAGTTCTTTAGCCAAAGCCTCACTTGTTGTAAGACCGCCAGGCTTTGTGATGATGCAGTCTGCCGCATCCATCATTACATCCACATTATCCACATAACCAAAGTTATAGACATCCTTGCGGGTTTTTAGCTCATCAATTTTCGCCTTTAACTTTTTGTTGTTTCCACATACAGTAATAAGCTGAAAATCAATAGCCATTCTGTCAAGAACCTCTATTTCCTCCGCTATATCACCAAACCCCATACTGCCGCTCATCATAAGAATAGTTCTCTTTTCAGGCAGTTTAAGAGCTTTAAGAGCAT
>JAZLCI010000009.1:0-5431 GCA_045614085.1 Clostridia bacterium | reverse complement strand
TACTGGCTACGCACAAGTGCATCTTTTTATTAGCCTGCCAGCCATACAACTTTTACATACTACCCATAAATGGGTCCCGTGGGTCAAATAGACTCACCTTGTCACTTCATTTATCCCTTTTCAATTGGTCTGCTATGTACGTTTTTATTGCCTTACTGTTTTTCCCCACGGTATCAACGTAATATCCCTTACACCAAAATTCGCGGTTTTGGTATGCAAACTTCATATTCCCCCCCATCTTTAAAATATTTGTACTGCACTTTTTCCTTTCAAATATCCCATAAATCCCGAAACACTCATTTTGGGCGGTATGCTAACTAACATATGAATATGGTCTGGGCATATTTCACCTTTAATTATTTCAACACCCTTCCATTGGCATAATTGACGCAATATCTCTCGTATTTCCATCCTTTTTTCTTCATAGAATACTTTTCGTCTGTATTTAGGTGCAAATACTATGTGATGCTTGCAATTCCATTTTGTGTGTGCTAAACTATTTGTGTCTATGTGTTCTTTTTTCATAGATTAAATCCTCCAATGTGTTTTTTATTTTGACTGGCAGGTCACATTTATTATAACACATTGGAGGATTTTTGTTCACCGCTTAAGCTCTATTGAACCACGCGAATATCGCGTGGTTTTCGTTACACAAAAAAGCGGTGGTACAAAACCACCGCTTATAAGAAACAAGTTATTTCTTCATATACTTTGCAATTTCTTCTGCAACAAGCTTTGTGATTAAATCAACATCAATCTCTGATGCTGCAGCAGTCTTGCCGATATCAGCCTTACCGTTACTGCTGAAGAGTTCCATCTTCTTAAGACTTTCAAGCTTAACAGCTTCAACTGCCGCAGGAATAAGGTCGATAATACCCTTGTCCATACTGTGGAACTTCTGGAATTCAGCTTCAACAGCTGCAACGTTGATATCTGTAAAGATGTTAACCTTGCTGATACCATCCTTGATAGCCTGCTTGAAGTCGTCATCTGTAAGACCTGAACCACCGTGTAATACGAGAGGTACATCAACAGTAGATGCAATTGTACGAATTCTCTCAAAATCGAGTTTAGGTGGAAGCTTGTAAGCGCCGTGTGCGTTACCAACAGCGATAGCAAGTGCGTCAACGCCTGTCTTTTCAACAAAGTCCTTAGCAAGAGCAGGATCTGTAAAGAATGCAGATGGGTCAGCTAAATGGTCGCTACCTTCTGCTGAACCTTCGTTATCACCAACGTGACCTAACTCACCTTCGATAGTTGCACCGTAAGAATGAGCAATATCAGCCATTTCCTTAACCTTACGAACGTTTTCTTCGTATGAATCTGTTGAGCAGTCATACATAACAGAAGTAAAGCCGAGCTTTAAAGCCTTGATACATGTATCATAGGTTAAACCGTGGTCAAGATGAGCAACAACAGGAACAGATGCCTTCTTTGCCATAGGGATTAAGTAGTAAGATACTTCTTCCAATGGGCCATAAGGTAATAAAACTTCTGCTGTACCCATGATAACAGGTGAACGTGAACTTTCAGCCGCAGCAATGATACCACGTGCAAGTTCCAAGTTAACTGCATTAAAAAGACCAACTGCATAATGATTCTTTTTAGCAGGTCTTAATACTTCATTCATATTAACTAACATATGTATTTCCTCCTTGAGTATGATATAACGTCATCTAAACATTGACATTATACACCAAAATTTTCAATTAGTCAATAACTTCAACTGTTTTATTATAAAAAGATTTAAGTGCCGCAGTTGCAAGTGTATGTGAAAGAGCTGTTTCTTCAGGAGTGAATAATCCAAATGGTACTTCCTTGCCTGCATACTCAAGCATAAATGCCGCAATCTGCTGCTGAATAGCATCAGTAAAACCAAATTCAAAGATAGGACCTGTGATGGTCTTAATCATTGGCTTATAACCGATGATGATTCTGTTCCATGACTGTTCCTTACCCCATGAAGAAGTATAATGGAAGGCATTTGCATCATCAGATGCAAACTTAGCGCTGCACTCTGTACCATAGATTTCAAAGTACCAACGATTAGTTGAGCCCGGCTCCATACGCTTTGTTTCAAATGTGATAGGAATTTCATCACCGTCTGCATTTAATGTTGTACAGAAGATAGTACAGTTATCAAATGTATCACAAACAGCTGTGCCACCCTTACCGTCAGGACGTTCCTTAACGATATTACTAAAGTGTGCTCTTACTGTCTTTGGCTTAAATCCAAGTCTGAAAGGTACATGCTGTGTGTGGATACCAAGGTCACCCAAGCAACCATATTCACCATTGAACTTAACCATTCTCTTCCAGTTGATAGGCTTGTTTGTATCCATATCACTGCAGTGGTTAAAACCACATTTAACCTCTAAAATCTTACCAAACTTATTTTCATTAAACCAGTTAATCATTGTCTGCATTGCAGGATAGTATGGGAACTCACTGCAACAACGAACAAATGTATCAGGGTTTTCTTTTAAAGCATTTAAAATCTTTTCATTTGCAGCTTTGTCAATACCGAAAGGCTTTTCACCAAGGAGAGCCTTTCCGCTATTTATAATATCAATATAGAACTGTTCGTGAAGGTTATGAGGAACTGCGCAGTAAATTGCATCAATATCATCCTTCTCTAAAAGTTCCTTGTAGTCTGCTACTGAATACTTGATTTCAGGGAAGTTCTTCTGAAACCATTCCATTTCTGCAGGAACAACTGAACATATTCCAACTATTTCAGGCTTTGGAACATCTTCTGTTAAATGACACCAACGAGCCGCCGCTGAAGCAAACTCTCTTGCCATAAGTCCACAGCCTATAAGACCGAATCTAACTGTTTTCATATATATTATCCTTTCTTAAATTAAGAATTAAAAGGGCTATCTCAATAAATTTCCTGTATATACAATTGTAGGGGCGCACCTATGTGTGCGCCCGAGGAACGACACACAGGTCGTTCCCTACAATATTCTGTACAAGGAAACTTTTTATTAAGATATACCCTTAAACATTCAGATATTAATAACCGAAGTGCTTTTCTGTTTCTGTAACAGCTTCTTCAATGATTTCAAGACCCTTAAGCGCAGCTTCGTCGTCTAAAATCATTGGAGGTGACATACGAAGGATGTGACCTGATGGTACCCATGCAAGACCCTTTTCGAATGCCTTCTGGTAAATCATTGTACCAGCTTCTGCAAATGGTTCCTTTGTATCTCTGTCCTTTACGATTTCGATAGCCTGTAAACAACCAATAGCACGAACATCACCGATAATTGGGTGAGCAGCCTTCATTTCTTCCATCTTCTTAAGCATGATTTCACCTAAGTGAGCTGAACGTTCATTTAAGTTTTCTTCTTCGATAACCTTGATAGATTCAAGAGCAGCTGCACAAGCCATTGGGTTACCGCCGTAACTTGAAGAAGCAGAAATCTTTTCAATAGCAGGAGCTAATTCTTCTGATACTGCAAGACATGTAACAGGGAAACCGTTACCAAAGCCCTTACCAAGTGTTGTAAGGTCAGCAGTTACATCCCAGTGATCCATAGCGAGATACTTACCTGTTCTTGCCATACAGTTTAATACTTCGTCAGCGAAGAGAAGAATGTTTCTTCTGTTACAGAGTTCACGAAGAGCTGGCATAAAGTCAGGAGGAGGAACAATTGAACCGCCCCAACCCTGAATTGGTTCTAATACGATAGCAGCAACATTCTTACCGCCTGAAGCACACTCGTTATCGAGCATACCTTCGATAAATCTGATATATGGTGATGAATCCTTCCAAGCTTCTTCAGGAGTTCTGCCAAAGAAATCACGGTATGGGTTTGGTCTTGGTGCGAGCATAAAGCCAGGAGCTCTCATATGTGTGTCATCGCCAACAACAGCTAATGAGTTAGCACCGTATGTCTTACCATGGAAGTCTCTCCAGAAAGAAATAAATTCCTGCTTACCTGTTGCAGCACGAGCACAACGTAAACCTGCTTCTACTGCAGTTGTACCTGAATCATAGAACTGGAAACCTGCAAAACGACCACCTGTGATTTCGTGGAGCTTTTCAACAAGTTCCATCTTAACCTTTGTTGTGAAGTCATGACAGTTCATAAGATTCTTTGCGTGATATGCAACAGCTTCACTGATTTTTGGATGACAGTGACCTAAACCTGTAACATAGATACCTGATGAAAAGTCTAAATATGTATTTCCGTCAACGTCCTTTAATGTGTAGCCATAACCTGACTCAAAGCTAACAGGGAAAAGCTTAACCTGGCTTGAATAACCCTTCATGTACTTTTCACATCTTTCGTGGTACTCAATTGACTTTGGACCAGGAACAGTTTCAGTAACAATGTTTGGAACTGTGTTTAAGTCCATACTTGCCCAATTCTTACTCATAGTAAAAACCTCTTTCTTTTTTATAATTTATATATTTGATTATTTTACAAAATCATATGCCCATATTATGGACACTCATACACCTATAATTATATATAAAAAATGAAAATTGTCAATAGATTTTTTTAAAATTTATATAAAATCTTAATTTTTTACGAAAAACCGTACAATATAGAGGTTTTTAAGCAAAATTTATAGTTTCATAAACTTTCGTTTTAAGCATATAATATTTCGTTTTGCTTTCTTTTTATCTTTCGTTTACCTTTTATTAGCTCTATTTATTTAAAAATACAGTTTAGATAACACCCATAATCAAACCGAGTATCTGCCCCTTTGAAAGTTTTTCCTTAAACAGAAATACCGAAACCAAAAGTGATGCAATTATACCTCCTGCCGCTTTTATGGGGAACATAACAGATGCAGGCATATTTCTTACAGGGTTTGAATGTAATCATCATATTCTTTTCACCATCACCGGCGAATACGCAACTACAAGGCTTGCAAGTGTCAAGAACACCTTTCCTATTGCCTCTAAAGTACCGATAGCGACAAAGAGAAACAATATAGCAAATGCCACCGCATACAGATAAAGTGATGGCGGATATCCAAACCTTAACCCACCGCAGAGCAAATATATTAAAATCGGTCCTGAAACGTTTAAAATATTAAATGCATATGCTCCGTTTCTGGTTTTAAGCATATATGCCTTGCTTCCTACTCTATGAAAAGCAGTTGCAAGTATAACGCTGATATGCAATATTATATTAACAAAATTCATGTTCATCATTCCTTCTCAAATCGATAAACATATTTTATCATAATATATAAAATTATTAAATATAAAGAATTATTTGATTTTTTAACTATTTTCCACAGAGAAGTAAAATCTTTGTTAAATCCATCAAGTAGGGGCGGGGTTCCGCCCGAATAAATGGAACGGGATGAGCAAGCCCCTCCCCTACAAAATCATAACTACCGGCTTAGCCGGTAGTTTGCTCTGCGACTATAAGTCGCTATTACTGGCGGGACTGAAAGTCCACCG
>JAZLCI010000008.1:0-9177 GCA_045614085.1 Clostridia bacterium | reverse complement strand
CATACGCTCTCTAAATTATCCTTTGACAAAAGTTCAAGGCGTATCATAGCTTATCTACCGCCTTTAAAACCAATCTGTATATCTCATCTCTGCACTTTCTGTAGGTTTCTTCATCTCCACCAAATGGGTCAGAAACTTCTTCCGCTTCTTCTGCAAATTCTGAAAGTGTAAAGATATTTTCATTAACACCAAAAAAGTTTTTCAGAATATCCTTATGGGATGACGTCATTGTTAAGATAATGTCTGCATCGTTTATATCATCCTGACTTATCTGACGTGATTTTCTTCCCATAATATTTATAGATAGTTCTTTCATAACCGAAGCTGAATTATAAGACGCTTCGCTTCCATCTGCGAAAATCCCTGCAGAAACTGCTTTTGCATTTATCCCTTTATCAGCACAAAGCTTATTAAAAATCCCTTCTGCCATTGGGCTTCTGCAGGTGTTTCCTGTGCATACAAACAACACTTTTTTTATTTTTGAAAGGTTTAACACCTGATTACCTGCAGCACGGTAGAGTCTGTTTTTAACTGCACTCCACTCGTCCGTATCAGGGATTTCAGGGGCATAGATTATATTAACCTCTTGCTTGTCCATTTCACGCAGAGCAGAGAATAATCTGTGCATTGCGTCGAGAGGATTATTTCTGCTACCCAATGAAACATTTACAGCACCTTCAAATTCAGGAAACTCATCAAAGACAAGCATACCAATCTTCTTATCTTTAACATTTTCTATTAAAGCATTAACCTCTTCTACACTTCCTGATAAGATACAAACCTCTGCATCAGGAGCATAATGCTTATACTTAAGCCCGGGAGATTTTGGCTTTTCACCCTCTTTGACCGAAACCTTAACTTCTACTTCACCTAAAACCTCGGTCAATTGTTCTAATGTGACCGCTCCCGGTCTGAATAATATGGGCTTGTCTCCACTTAAGTCAACAACTGTTGACTCAACACCAAACTCACAATCCTCACCCTTTATTATTGCATCCACTCTGCCCATCATATCGTCAATACAATGCTGTGCTGTAGTTGGACTTGGCTTTCCGGAAAGGTTTGCACTTGGTGCGGCAACAGGAACTCCTGAAATTTCAATAAGCTTTCGTGCAACTTCATTTTCAGGCATCCTTAAAGCGACAGTATTAAGCCCTGCTGTGGTTTCATAAGGCACACTTTCAGACTTTTTTAAGATTATGGTAAGAGGACCCGGCCAGTATTTATTCACCAAAACTTTTGCTTTTTCGGGGATTTCTTCTGTTAAATCCTTTATCATATCAAAAGAACTTATATGAACGATTAAAGGATTATCAGCAGGTCTTCCCTTTGCGGCAAAGATATTTTTGACCGCCTGGGGATTTCTTGCATCCGCACCTATCCCATATACTGTTTCAGTGGGGAAAATCACATTGCCGCCTTTTTTTAAAATATCAGCGGCAATTGTTAAGTCCTCTATTGTAGTTGTAAGTATTTTTGTTTCCATTTTCCGTCACTCCATATTCAAACGGATTTACTATACTTCTTCTCCTGATGCCTTAAGCTTTTCGCTTCTGTCTGTTGTGATAAGTGCATCAATGACCTCGTCAATATCACCGTTCATAAACTGTTCAAGCTTATAAATAGTAAGACCGATTCTGTGGTCAGTAATTCTACCCTGTGGATAGTTGTATGTTCTGATTCTTTCGCTTCGGTCACCTGTACCTACCTGACTCTTTCTGTCAGCGGCAATAGATGCATTTCTTTCCTGCTCCATCATATCATAAAGTCTTGTACGAAGCATCTTCATCGCAGACTCACGGTTTTTATGCTGTGAACGTTCATCCTGACAGGCAACAACTATACCTGTTGGAATATGTGTAATTCTGATTGCAGACTCGGTCTTGTTAACGTGCTGACCACCTGCACCTGATGAACGATAGGTATCTATCTGCAAATCATCAGGATTGATTTCGATTTCTACATCGTCAACTTCAGGAAGTACCGCAACAGTAACAGTAGATGTGTGAATTCTGCCGCTTGACTCAGTTTCAGGCACACGCTGAACGCGGTGAATACCACTTTCAAACTTAAGTCTGCTGTAGGCACCTTCACCCTCTATCATAAAGGTAACTTCCTTGATACCACCGATACCGATTTCACTTAAGTTTAAGACTTCTGTCTTCCATCTCTGACTGTCTGCGTACATAGAGTACATACGGAAGAGGTCACCTGCAAACAACGCAGCCTCGTCACCGCCCGCTCCGCCACGGATTTCAACCATAACGTTTTTATCATCGTTAGGGTCTTTAGGCAAAAGTAATATTTTAAGTTCTTCTTCTATTCTTTCGATGTTGGCTTTTGCTTCCTTCATTTCTTCCACAAGCATTTCCTTAAACTCTTTATCTGTATCAGGGTCATCCATCATAAGCTCTGCATCGTCAATTGTATTTTTATTCTGCTTGTATTCTTTATACTTTTCAACGATAGGTGTCATATCAGAATGCTCCTTGCAGAGCTTTCTCCATGTTTCCTGATCTGCAATTACTTCAGGATCACTTATTCTTTCAGCAAGCTTTTCGTGCTGCTGTTCTATAAACGAAAGTTTTTCAAACATATTTCTTCTCCTTTATATTTCTCCTCTTGATTTTGCAATTAAGTATGCATTGATAAATCCATCAATATCTCCATCCATAACTGCACCGATATTACCTACTTCAAAGTTTGTTCTGTGGTCTTTAACCATATTGTAGGGATGGAAAACGTATGAACGAATCTGACTTCCCCATCCGATTTCCATCTGAACACCCTTTAAATCCTCAATCTTTTCTTTCTGCTCGCGTTCCGCTATTTCAATAAGCTTTGATTTGAGCATCTTCATAGCCATATCCCTGTTCTTGTGCTGTGAACGTTCATTCTGGCAAGTAACAACAACCCCTGTAGGAATATGTGTTATTCTTATTGCAGATTCAGTCTTGTTGATATGCTGACCTCCTGCACCTGATGAACGGTAGGTATCAACCCTTAAATCTTCAGGTCTGATATCGACTTCGATATCATCATCAATTTCAGGCATAACCTCTGCTGATGCAAAGGATGTATGTCTTCTTGCCGCCGAGTCAAAAGGCGAAATTCTGACAAGTCTGTGTACGCCCTTTTCTGCTTTTGCATATCCGTAAGCATTAAGCCCCTCTACCATAAAGGTTATACTTTTAAGGCCTGCTTCTTCACCGTCTAAAAAGTCAATAGTTTCAACCTTAAAGCCGCGTCTTTCTGCCCAGTGAGTGTACATACGATAAAGCATCTCACACCAGTCCTGAGCTTCTGTACCGCCTGCACCTGCGTGAAGAGTGATAATTGCATTATTCTTATCATACTTACCCGAAAGCATAGTTTCAAGCTTCATATTCTCGATTGTTTCAACCAAAGAATTATATCCGCTTTTAACCTCATCTAAAACGCTTTCGTCTCCCTCTTCGATAGCAAGCTCGACAAGGGTAGTTAAATCTTCCCAATTGGATTTTAAATCCGCGTATCTCTGAAGCTTATCTGTTCTTCCTTTTATCTGCTGAAGAATTTTACCTGCGGCTTCCATATCATCATAGAAATCAGAAGCAAGTGTTTTTTCCTGAAGTTCATTAACTTCAGCCTCTGTCTTTTCTATGCTAAAGTGAATCCCTCAAATCAGTTATATCTTTCTTAAGCCTCTCAAGGCCGAGCTTGTACTCGTCAAAAGCTATCACATAATCACATCCTTTAAAATAATAATAAGCTTTTTAGTTTTCCTTATCGATACAGCAGTTTTTATATTTCTTACCGCTTCCACATGGACAAGGATCATTTCTTCCGATTTTTTCTGCTTTTCTTACAGGCTGTTTTTTAACAGTTCCGTCACCGCCTAAATTTTCAGCCACAGGCTTTGCTACCTGCACTCTTTCAACTTTATTCTGTGGAACAACATGGAAGAGCATTGTAACAGTATCTGCCTTTATACCCTCTGTCATTTCTTCAAACATATCCATGGCTTCAAACTTATATTCCATAATCGGATCTCTCTGGGCATATGCACGAAGATTTATACCCTGACGCAAAAGTTCCATATTGTCGATATGATCCATCCACCTCTGGTCAACTGAACGAAGAAGGAATACTCTTTCAACATTACGCATATTCTCGCCAAAGTCTTTTTCCTTTTCTTCGTACTTATCCATAACAGGCTCTAAAATGCGTTCTTTTAAGCTTTCTTTTGTCATATGGTCAAGCTCATGTTCGCTTATTTCAAAAGTTTCCTCCGAAAGCTCACCAAAGATTGCAAAAATACTTTCTCTTATAGTTGCAAAATCCCATTCTTCTGGATTATCTATTCCTACAGTATGTCTGTCGATAACAGAAGCAACAGTATCGTTAATCATATTAATAATATAATCTCGCATATCCTCGCCGTTTAAAACGCGGTCTCTCTGCTCATATATCATTTCTCTCTGCTGATTGTTTACATCATCATACTGTAAAACGTGCTTTCTTATATCAAAGTTTCTGCCCTCAACTCTCTGCTGTGCAGTTTCCATTGTATTCGAAAGCATCTTGCTCTCCATTGCCTCATCCTCTTTAAAGCCAAAGGTTTCCATTACCCTTGCAATTCTGTCAGGGGCAAAAAGACGCATAATCTCGTCTTCAAGTGAGATATAGAAACGTGACTTACCAGGGTCACCCTGACGTCCGCTTCTGCCTCGGAGCTGATTATCTATTCGTCTGCTTTCGTGTCTTTCTGTACCAATTATATAAAGACCGCCTGCTTCTAAAACCTCTTTCTGTTCAGGGAGGATTTCTTCTTTATATTTCTTATAAAGTTCTGCATATGTCCTTCTTGCATTTAAAACTTCTTCGTCATCAGTTTCAGCAAAGCCTGTTGCAGCAACAATCATTTCAGGAGCAAAGCCTAACTTTTCCATCTCCGCCTTTGCCATAAACTCTGCATTACCGCCTAAAACTATATCCGTACCACGTCCGGCCATATTTGTGGCAATGGTAACAGCTCCCTTTTTGCCTGCCTGTGCAACAATTTCCGCTTCCTTATCGTGGAACTTTGCATTCAATACATTATGAGAGATACCACGCTTTTTAAGAAGCTTACTTAATTCTTCTGATTTTTCAATTGAAACAGTACCAACCAATACAGGCTGACCCTTTTCGTGGGCTTTGATTATCTCTTCTATAACAGCCTTAAACTTTCCTATCTCTGTCTGATAAATACTGTCAGGCATATCTATTCTCGCCAAAGGCTTATTTGTAGGGATAACAATAACGTCAAGTCTGTAAATTTCCTGAAACTCGTCTTCTTCTGTCTGTGCAGTACCTGTCATACCTGATAACTTTGTGTAAAGTCTGAAAAAGTTCTGGAATGTGATGGTTGCAAGGGTCTTACTTTCGTTTTCAACTTTAACCCCTTCTTTTGCCTCTATCGCCTGATGAAGACCATCGCTGTAACGACGTCCAAACATCATTCTTCCTGTGAACTCATCAACGATAATAACCTCTCCATCTTTAACGACATAGTCCTTATCTCTCTTCATAACACCAATAGCCTTGATAGCCTGATTTATGTGATGAGATAATGTCATATTTTCAGGGTCAGTTAAGTTTTCAAGATGAAAAGCTTCCTCTGCCTTTTTAACACCTCTTGCTGTCAGGATTGCAGTATGTGCCTTTTCGTCTACAATATAATCAAACTCATCATACTTATGTTCGTCGTCAATTTCAACCTTTGAGTCAGTTTCAACAACCTTTGTATATTTCAAGGTTTTAGCAAATCTGTCAGCTAAAACATAAAGCTCTGTCGACTTATCACCTACACCTGAAATAATGAGAGGTGTTCTCGCTTCATCAATTAAGATACTGTCTACCTCATCCACAATTGCGAAAACGTGACCTCTCTGAACCTTGTCTTCTTTGTAGATAGCCATGTTATCTCTTAAGTAGTCAAAGCCCATTTCGTTGTTTGTACCATAGGTAATGTCTGCGTTATACGCCTCGCGTCTTTCTGCGTTTTCTTTTTCGTGAATAACAAGACCAACTGAAAGACCTAAAAAGTTATAAAGCTTTCCCATCCACTCACTGTCACGCTTTGCAAGGTAATCATTGACAGTAACGATATGAACACCCTCACCTGTGAGTGCATTAAGGTACGCAGGAAGTGTAGCAACCAGAGTCTTACCTTCACCTGTTTTCATTTCGGCAATTCTGCCCTGATGAAGAACTATACCACCTACTATCTGCACATAAAAGTGCTTCATACCAAGAACACGAACAGACGCCTCTCGGCATACTGCAAAGGCTTCAGGTAAAATATCATCGAGTGTTTCACCTGCTTTAAGTCTATCTTTAAATATATCAGTCATTGCACGAAGCTCTGCGTCAGTTTTCTTCTGCATTTCTTCGTCTAATGCCATAACCTTATCAGCGATAGGATAAATCTTTTTAAGTGCCCTGTCGCTGTATGTTCCGATTATTTTTTCAACCACATTTTTAAATGCCATTAAAATTCAATCCTCTCAAATACTTAATCATATTCATTGTACCACTTTATAAGTTTATTTGCAAGAAAAATATGCTATTATTCACATCATTTTCATATTTATTTTTTCTATATATTTGCAGTTTAAACCCGAATAGCTTTCTGTTACATTCTCGTAACATTAATGTATTATATTTTTAACGTGACAAGAATTTTTCTAATGCTATAATATTATTAAAAGACGATAAATATTTTATGGAGGACACTAAAATGCTATACAATAAGTTTACTAAAACAATCTCGGTTTTACTGGCGATTTCTCTTATTTTAATAAGCGGATTTGCATCCTTTGCAGAAGAAGTTCCTGACGGCACAGAAAACACACCTGACGGAACTGAAACAATTACACCTGTTCCTGTTCCTGTTTCAGTTTCTGCTAACTATTTTAAAAAGGCAGATTACAATTTTGAGATTATATTCTCATCTCTTGACCCACTCGACGAATATAAGGCATATAACTTTACCGTTACTGTTACAGATGCAAGGATTACATCACAGTCTTTCAGCCCTGCACTTAAAAGCGGAAGCTACAGTTTCTCTGTTGTAGGTGATAACTCTGTTGTATTTACAAATGGTTCAACTGATACATATGTTGGAGGAAAGCTTACATTCTGCTCGGTTAACACAAATGTTCTTCCTGTGGCTGAAAAATTAAGCTTTACAGACTTTACAGCAACAGATAAAGACGGCAACATAGTTACCTTTGCACCAACACTTACAATTGAAGAGGGCCCTGTTGTTCCTGAACTTTCTAGAAAAGAACAGGCAGTGTACAATAAGATAATTGCCCTCCCTGATATAGCAGAACTTTCATTCTTTGACGAGGATGAACTTATTGATATCGAAGATATTGTTAATCCTATAGAAGATACTGTTGCTGCATACAATGAGCTTAAGCAGGCAGAAAAAGATAACGTATCAGAGGTTTTAGCTTACAATATGGAAAACGCTGAAGGGCTCACTACTCTTCCTCCTGTGATTGAAGCAATGAAGAGTGTATATGACATCTTCGCTTTTTCAGGTGCACTTTCACCAATAGATGACGCTCACATTACAGAATATCAGTTTATGACAGATGTTTACAATGACATAAAAGAAAAATTTGAGTCTGAAAATCTACCTGCTGAATCATTAGTTTTGACTCAGTACACAGAAGCAAAAACCATCGTAGAAACAAAGGCTGCAAAAATAGCTGAGCTTAATGCAGAAATGACATATGAGGAAAAAATCGACTCCGTTGGAAATCAATATAATTTATCAAAATTTCTTACAACTGATAAATATTATAACGAATATTTAGAAGCCTTATTAACAACAGCTGAAACACTTTACGATGATATCAAGGATAACTGTACAGAAGATCACCCTGAATACAGATACAAGAGATATATGCTTGAAGATTTAAAAGAAGAAATTGACAAAATTGAGGTTATAATAAACAGTGCCGCATCTCTTCCTGAATTCGAGGTTAGCAATGTTCGTCTTCAGTCTAACTATGATATCACCCTTAAACGAGATAAGGATGTCGCTGTTTTGGCATCAGTTAAAATAAGCATTTATGAGAAAGATAATCCTGACAAGCTTATTGAATCAAAAACATCTAAATTCAAAGCTGATTCAAAAGAACTTAAGGTAACAATGTACGCATCTAAGAATAAATACCCTGATGTAAATGATAAAATTATTGTGCAAATAGATTACACAGTTGATGAAATTACTTATGATTTGGGTTCAAAAACTGTAACATGCTTAAAACAGCTTGCGCAGGCACCTTCAAGTGGACTTTCTTCCGGCATAACAAATAATACCTCCTCTAAAGACGATAAAGATGATGATGACGATAACGAAACAAGCGGAACAATTTATCCAACCATAAAGGATGACGAAGACAAAAAGCCAAGCAAAAAAGATGATGCCCTTTTTAATGATATAGACAGATACGACTGGGCAGAAGAAGCTATTGAAGGTCTTTATTATGCAGGAATTATAAATGGTATGGAAGAAGGCGTATTTAACCCTGCCGGAAACGTTACACGTGAACAGTTCTGCAAAATGGTAGTTCAGCTTTTCGGAGTCCTTGACTATGATGAATTTGACAACAAGTTCAATGATGTAGATGAAAACGCCTGGTATGCACCATATATAAACTCTGCTATCCGTTCAGGATATGTTCAGGGACAATCTGATGACTTCTTCGGCATAGGGGAATCAATTATGCGTCAGGATATGGCAACCATCCTCTATCGTGCACTCGGTAGTCAGGGCGAGGGAATTGACTTACACTTTACCGATAAGGACAGCATCGCAAGTTATGCATATGATGCAATTTCTGAATTCTGCGGTCTTGGTATCTTAAACGGATACGAGGACGGAACATTTAACCCACGAGGCACAGCAACAAGAGCGGAAGCCGCAAAGGTTATCTGGGGCGTATATGAATTGATAAATGACTAAGATAAAAAATCACCCCTACGGTGAATAGGGCCAGTAAAAATAAACAATAGAAATCATAACTACCGGCTTAGCCGGTAGTTTGCTCTGCGACTATAAGTCGCTATTACTGGCGGGACTGAAAGTCCACCGAACAATCTGCCAGCCGCAAGCGGTTTCAAGCTACCGCTAAA
>JAZLCI010000007.1:0-5779 GCA_045614085.1 Clostridia bacterium | reverse complement strand
TCAAGTCTTGCGGATTCTATCGGGGTATTATTTTCTATCGTTGTAGCTGTAACTGTAATGTTTATAATTGTAGTTACTATAATGATAAACACAGGAAACAATGCCATTATGCTCGGAGGATAAATTATGATAAATTTTTTGCGGCAGTGGACAATGTCCCTGGCAGGAATAATTGTGTTTGGTTCTCTTTGCGAAATACTTCTGCCAAATAATGTATATAAAAAATATATAAACCTGGCTATCGGTCTTATGCTCTGTGTGGCACTTATTTCACCTTTTATAAAAGGTGAGTATGATGTAAATGTTCCTGTTTTTTCGTATTCGGCAGATGGTGTGGAGATTGAGGATAAGGATACATTATCGGTTTTCAGTAAAAAGATATGCAGAAGTCTGGAGGAATTTGTAAGTGGTGAAACAGGTTTAAAGTTATCTGCCAGGTGTGAGATATCAGACAATCCTGAAAATTTTGGAAAGATTGAAAATATATATCTTATTATTCAGGCAGAGGGAGATAAAAGGATAAATGACAGTGTTATAGACGAGATAGCTTTAAGCTACGGAGTGAGCAAAGAGAACATAAGTGTAAAATATATATCGTAAGGATACTTTATATGGGAATTGACAAGTTGATTTTAAAGAAAAGTGAAGATGAGTGTGACAGGAAAAAACCAAATAAAGTTATAGTATTTATACTGATAGGAGCAATTATAATTCTTGGGTTAGGAAACTTTTTGGGAGAAAGTGACAAAAAAGAAAATGTAAAAGATACGTCTGTCACTAATTTGAATTTTGAAAAAGAAGAAGAGAAAAGGCTTGAAAATGTTTTGAAAAGGATTAACGGAGCGGGTGACGTTTCGGTTTTTATAAGTTTTGAAGACGGAGGTGAAAAGATTTTAGCTCGTGATGACAAATATAAGTCTTCTCAGGATAAGGATGAAAAGAAGACAAGCGAGAGTGAAAGTCTTGTGATAACAACAAAGGAGGGGTCATCATCAAAACCTTATGTGACAGAGGAAAGAAAGCCTGAAGTTAAAGGTGTGTTGGTTGTGGCAAAAGGCGCTTCCTCTGAAAAGGTAAGAAACGAAATATATGATGCAGTTAAAGCCATATACGGAGTAGCTGCACACAGAATAAAGGTTACATATTAAAAGTGAAAGGATATGGGATATATGAGTAAGCAGAATAAAAAACTTAAATTCGGAGGCAGACAAATTCTTTTGTTGGGGCTTGTCGCTCTTGTGATTACAGCGGGATATTACAGATGGAATCTGGAAAAAGCGAATTTTATTGAGGCTGTCCCTACGGCAGGTGAAGTAACTCAGGAAGAAAGTGCAGAATCATCCTCTGATGAAATAACAAAGCTTAAGCAAACAAGGGATGCATCGAGAAGTCAATCTGTTGAAGAGTGGACAAAGATAAGCAAAAGCTCTGAATCCTCGGCTGAAATGAAAAAAGATGCAGAAAGTAAAGTTTCCAGAGAGGCGGACTTTGCTGATAAAGAAAGAAAAATAGAAACACAGGTTAAGGCAAAGGGATATGAGGATTGTATCGCATATGTAGATGAAAGCGGTGTGTCTGTAACAGTCAAGGGCGGAGAAATTGACGGCTCAAAGGTGGCACAGATAAAGGATATAATTGTGTCTGTTACAGATGTACCTGCAAGAAATATAAAGATAAATGCAATATAAAAGCATATATAGCCTTCTCCTTTAAGGAGAAGGGGGACCGCTTGCGGTGGATGAGGTGTATTATAGGGCACAGCCTTTAGGATGTGCCGCAAATATGCAAACGGTTTGTTGGAAACCGCCAAACCCTACAACACCTCATCAGTCAACTGCGTTGCCAGCTTCCCCTCAAAGGGGAAGCCTTTTTTATGTTTAATTATCGGTAGAAGAAAGTATAAAAATAATTTTAAATAAAAATGTTGTAATATATTTTATAGTATGGTATAATAATGTAGGGTGCATATGTGTTCCCGAATAAATAAGTCGGCTGTTGTCGGCGGAATGGAGTATATTATGGAAAATACAATAAATCCTGAAATTTTTGAAGATAATGGTACAGTTAATATTTCTGATGAAGTTATTGCTGTTATGGCATCCCTTGCGGCTACCGGAGTCAAGGGTGTTGCAGGTATGGCGGGCGGCGTTGTTGGCGGCATTGCGGAACTTTTAGGCAAGAAGAGTTTGTCTAAAGGTGTTAAGATAACAAAGGACGGAGAAAGTCTTGTTCTCGATATGGACATCGTTGTTGAGTACGGCACCAAAATCCCTGAAATCTCATGGGAGGTTCAGGATAAGGTAAAGAGTGAAATCGAAACTATGACAGGTCTTTTGGTATCTACAGTAAACGTAAACGTTGAGGGTATCAATGTTTCTGCAGAAGAAAAAACCCCACAAAAGGAAGAAACAACAGAGGAATAAGTTATGAACAGAAGAGAAGCAAGAAAGCAGGCATTTTTAATGCTCTTTCAGTATAAGTTTCAGCCTGAAGATATGGAAGGTGTTTTAGAATATTTCTTCCAGAACAATAAGGCAGGCAGTCAGGCGGAATATATCGAAAACGTTGTTAAAGGCGTTTGTGAAAAGATTGAAGAAATCGACAATATTATTTCAGAAAAGGCAGAGAAGAGAGATATTGACACAATATCTTCAGTAAGTCTTGCTGCAATAAGACTTGGCGCTTATGAAATTTTATATGTCGAGGATATTCCTGCTGTAATTTCTATTAATGAGGCGGTCTCACTTGCTAAAGAGTTTGAAGGTGAGGAAGCAGCGCCTTTTGTTAACGGAATATTAGACAAGATTATGAAGAGTTTAGGATAAACAGAGGATTGTGTAATGATTGAGGAAAGAAAGGCTTTATCTGTCACACAGGTGAACCTGTATGTAAAAGATGTTGTTGCCGCAGACCCTGTTCTATGCGATATTTTAGTCAAGGGTGAAATTTCAAACTTCAAAGCTCATACGTCGGGACATATGTATATGTCTTTAAAGGACGAAAGCGGAGTTATCCGTGCGGTTATGTTCAAGTCAAGTGCTATGAAGCTTACCTTTGTTCCGCAGAACGGAATGAAGATAGTTGCCCACGGCAGAATAAGTGTCTATGAAAGAGACGGTCAGTATCAGCTTTATATTGACGATATGCAACAAGAGGGACAGGGTGACTTATATGTGGCTTTTGAACAGCTTAAGGTCAAGCTTTCAGCAGAAGGCCTTTTTGACCCTGCTCATAAAATGAGGCTCCCTAAATATCCTAAAAAGGTCGGAGTTGTTACTGCGCCTACAGGGGCGGCAATTCGGGATATTATAAATGTTTTGACACGCAGGTTTTCATACTCTGATATTGTTTTGTATCCTGTTTTAGTACAAGGTGAAAATTCGGCACAGAGCATAGTGTCTGCCATAGAATATTTTAACGAAAGCAGATGTGCAGATGTTCTGATAGTAGGCAGAGGCGGCGGCTCTATCGAAGATTTATGGTCTTTTAACGAAGAAATTGTAGCTAGAGCAATTTATAACAGTGAAATCCCTATTGTGTCAGCAGTAGGTCATGAAATTGACTTTACTATTTCTGATTTTGTTGCAGATTTGCGTGCTCCTACACCTTCTGCAGCGGCTGAACTTGTTGTGCCGTCACAGATTGAACTTTCTGAAAAGTTCAATAATGTATACAGAAGATTATATCAGCAGGCGATGGGACTTGTGGAAAGACGAAAGCTTCAGCTTGAAGGCTTAAAAGAAAGACCTGTATTTAAAAATCCTGTTAGACTTGTTGATGACGAAAGACAGTATTTAGACAGTCTTTTTTATAAGTTTGAAACAGCTTATAAAACTGCCCTTTCCAAAAAGTCGCAAAAGCTTTCTGAAAACGTTGCAAAGCTTGACGGTTTAAGTCCTTTAGGTACACTTAGCCGAGGATATTCCGTAGCGAAAGACGGAAAAGGTGATATAATAAGGTCTGTTAAGCAGATTAAATTAGGGGATAAGGTTTCTGTAGCAGTGGCAGACGGAAGCTTTGACGCAGAAGTTATCTGATAAAGAGGTATATAAAATATGAGTGAAAAGAATAATTTTGAAAAGAATTTAGGAGAGCTTGAACAGGTAGTTAAGGCTTTAGAAGGCAGTGATGTGAGCCTTGATGAAATGATGGAGCTTTTTGAGAAAGGCGTTTCTCTTACAAAAAAATGTACAACAGCTTTAAATGAAGCGGAACAGAAGATAACTGTTCTTATGAAGAACCGTGACAGCGGTGAAATGGAAGAACAGCCTTTTAATGCTGAATAATTTAGATGGTGAATGAAATGGACTTTAACAGTAAATACGATTTTTATCTCAAGGCGGTAGAAAAAAAGATAGATGAATATTTTACTCCTGATGATATTCTTCAAAAAAATGTGCTTGATGCTATGTGGTATGCCATTACTGCAGGGGGAAAGAGAGTTAGACCTGTCCTCACTATGGCGGCGGCAGAACTTTGCGGCGGAGATTTAGATGATGCGGCAAGTGTTGCTCTTTCAGTTGAATGTATACATAACTATTCCCTTGTTCACGATGATATGCCATGTATGGATGATGATGACTTAAGAAGAGGAAGAGCTACCTGTCACAAGGTTTTTGGTGAAGATATTGCCCTCCTTGCAGGAGACGGACTTTTAAACTCTGCTTTTGAGATTTTATCAGATAAAAGCAGATATAAGACAATGGGTGCAGAGGAGCTTTTGGAGGCGACACGTTACTTGTCTGTTGCATCAGGGGTTTATGGAATGATAGGCGGTCAGGTTGTTGACCTTGAATGTGAAAAAAAGAAAAATGTGACTTTAGAGGAGCTGTCTTATCTGCATTCAAATAAGACAGGTGCATTGATACGCGCCGCTGTTAAATGTGGGTGCGCTTGTGCAGGTAAAGAAAAGTCAGAAAAATATATAGATATATTAGACCTCTATGCCGAAAAGCTTGGTATGGCTTTTCAGATTAAAGATGATATTCTTGATGTAGAAGGTGACGAAAAGCTTTTAGGAAAGCCCATTGGCAGTGATGAAAAAAGCGGAAAGAGTACCTTTGTGTCTATACTCGGTATGGATAAAGCCAAGGAATATTTAAATGAGTGTACCGAGGAAGCTAAAAAAGCCCTTGAACCATTAGGCGATAAAGGTAAGTTTTTCAGTGACCTTGCAGACTTTTTGCTTGGAAGAAGCTTTTAACATAAGAAAGGAATTATTATATAATGTGGCTTGAACAATTACTTCAGAATAAAACATTTTTTATAGTTTTGATTGCATGGGTTTTGTCATGCATTATAAAAGGTGTCATTGTTTTTGCAAGAGATAAAAAAATCGATTGGACAAGATTTATGGGGTCAGGTGGTATGCCGTCCTCACACTCTACTCTTGTGACATCTCTTGCCACCTGTATGGGTTATTATAACGGACTTGATTCAGCGGAGTTTGTTATATGTCTAGCCCTTGCATTTGTGGTTATGTATGATGCATCGGGCGTCAGACGTGCTGCGGGTAAGCACGCATCTGTTATAAATATGATTATTGATATTCTTGATGAAACACCAGAAATTAAAAAGGAAGAAAAGCTAAAAGAACTTTTAGGGCACAAGCCAATAGAGGTTTTTGCAGGAGCGGTTTTAGGAGTTGTTCTGGCTATTATAGGCTGCATCACATTTTAATAAAAAAATTCAAATAAATACCTTGACAAATACGCAAATATGTGATAACATATAATGCGTGAATTAAATAAGGTATGCGGGAGTGGCTCAGTGGTAGAGC
>JAZLCI010000006.1:0-5324 GCA_045614085.1 Clostridia bacterium | reverse complement strand
ATATGCTGTGGCAGTTGTCTGCGGAGCAGAACATTCAGGGGTAACGTGTAAAAAGGATTTTTATAAAAAGCTTTTGCCAAAACGTTTTGAGGATATGAACAAAGGTGACTGTGGCAGAGTATTTATTGTCGGTGGCTCTGTAGGAATGCTCGGCGCTCCGTGCCTATGCGCAAAAGCTGCAATGAGATGTGGAAGCGGTCTTGTTACATTAGGTACACCTGAATGTATTCAGCCTTATGCATCCGTTAAGCTAGATGAAGTGATGACCTGCCCTCTAAAGTGCGAGGATGGGAAAGTTTCTGTATCTGCTTTGCCTGAAATAAGGGAAAGGCTTAAATCTTGTGACATTTGTGCCGTAGGACCCGGTCTTGGCAGAAGTGATGACATAATTAAAGTAATAGAAGAGGTTTTGAAAAACGAAAAGCCTTGCGTAATAGATGCAGACGGAATAAATGCTCTGTCTGAGAATATAGATTTATTAAAGAAAAAGAATTGTCAGGCAGTGCTTACACCACATCCCGGTGAAATGGCAAGGCTGACAGGACTATCAATCAGTGAAATTCAGGCAGACAGAGAGGCAGTTGCCTTAAAGTTTGCAAAAGAATATAATTGTGTTCTTTTGTTAAAGGGAAACAAAACAGTTATAGCATCTCCTGACGGAAGGGTGCATATCAATGAAAGCGGAAACAGCGGAATGGCATCAGGTGGTATGGGAGATGTACTGACAGGTGTTATTGCTTCTTTCATAGGTCAGGGTGTTGACATATATGATGCAGCTGTGCTAGGTGCCTATGTTCATGGACTTGCTGGCGATGTAGCTGTAAAAGAGATTGGCGAATTTGGGTTGATAGCGGGAGATGTAACTGAAAAGCTTGCTCTTGCTATAAAAGAAATAAATGATTAAAGATGGTGAAGGATAATGAGTTACGATAACAGAGCGTGGACAGAGATAAACCTTGATGTTATACATAATAACATCAGGGCAATAAGACGTTATGTTAATCCTTCTGCCAAGGTGTTGGGCGTTGTAAAAGCAGATGCCTACGGACATGGATATTTAGAGGTGGCAAAAACATTGTTAAGAGGAGGGGCAGACGCTTTAGGTGTAGCCTTTCTTGATGAAGCAATACAGATAAGAAGATGCGGGATAGATTGCCCTGTTCTTATATTAGGGAACAGCAGAATGGAAGATGCAAAGGATCTTGTTTTGAATAATGTAATGCCTGCCTGCTATGAATACTCTTTTGCAAAGGTTTTGTCAGATGTAGCCTGCAGCCTCAACAAAAAAGCCAAGATACACATCAAAATAGACACAGGTATGGGAAGAGTAGGCTTTCGGTACACAGACAGAGAAGAGGACAGAGAAAAAAGCATAGCCGAAATATTAAAAATAGCAAGTCTTCCCGGAATAGAAATTGATGGAATATTTACTCACTTTGCAGTTGCTGACGAAGATGATGACGAGTATACAAATACACAGTTTGAAAGATTTTGCAGTATATGCGAAGAACTTGAAAAAAATGGTGTTAAAATTCCTGTTAAGCACTGCGCTAACAGTGCGGCGACAATTCGCTTCCCTCATATGCATATGGATATGGTCAGGGCGGGAATTATTCTGTACGGTTTAAAACCGTCAGCCTTTGTAAACTGTGATTTTTTAGATGTTCATCCTGCGATGACATTCAAGGCTAAAATCACAAACATAAAAACAGTTGAAAAAGGTTCAAGTATCAGTTATGGAAGAAAATACATTTCTGATGCTGAAAGAAAGATAGCTACAATTCCTGTTGGATATGCAGACGGATATTCACGAGTCCTCTCAAACAAGGCACAAGTCATTGTAAACGGTAAGTTGTGTAATATTGTCGGAAATATTTGTATGGATCAATGTATGATTGACGTAACAAATGTAAATAATATCACTATCGGCGACGAAGTCATTTTGTTTGGCAAAGGCGATGAAGCAGAATTACCGGTAGAGAGCCTTGCTGAAAAAATGGGGACTATTAACTACGAAATCCTTTGTATGGTCGGCAAGAGAATTCCAAGAGTTTATATAAAAGATGGTGAATCTCAAGGTTTTCACAACTATCTTTTAGACTCTCCTGTTGCTGACTGATATCAAGAGTCGGCTCTGCCGTACATAATCAATGTTCGTTAGCCGCAAGTTGTCCTTTGGTTATGCACAAAAATACGTAGAATGCGTATAATGCAGATGAGAGCAAAGGATACTTTAACTTGCGGAGTGTGAATGTTTTGGTAGTGAAAAGAGGAGATATATATTACGCGGATTTAAGTCCGGTTGTAGGGTCGGAGCAAGGCGGTATAAGACCTGTTCTTATAATTCAGAATGATATAGGAAACAGGTATAGCCCCACAGTTATTGCAACGGCTATAACATCGCAGATTAATAAGGCAAAAATGCCTACTCATATTGAGATAGATGCAGGGGGATTTGGCTTGTCTAAAGATTCAGTAGTCCTTGCAGAACAGATTAGAACTATTGACAAACGTCGTCTTAAAGAAAAAATCGGTCATATAGACGGCAATCTTATGGATAAGGTAAATGAAGCACTTGAAATCTCGTTTGGTCTTTTATAGAGATTTTTAAGATACTTAAAAAGACATATTTATTAAATACGGAAGGAAAAGGTGATAAAATGAAAAAAAGAGAATTTTTAAAAGTGGTTGCGATTTTGACTATGTGCTTAATAGCGGTTGGAAGCTTTTCAGTTTTCTCTGAACCGGGCGGAACAGATGACCCTGTTGTTTCAAAGAGCTATATCGTTGACAAGGTTGTGCCTGAACTCAAAGCATATGTTGATGAAAGGTTAGGCCTTGCTTCTGCAGACGGAACTGTTGATTCAAGACCTGATTCATATATCGTTGTAAGCCTGTCAGCAGGACAGAAACTTATAGGTGAGGCAGGAACAGAGCTTATCTTAAGAATGGGTAAGGGAAAGATTATAGCAACTCAAAAAGGCGGACTTGCTGATACAACCATTGGTTATGACCTTGCGAATGGTCTTGATATGCCATCTAACCATCTTCTTATAGTACCGGTTGCTGACGGAAGAGGATTTGAAGCTCTTTCAGATGTGTTGGTTATGGTAAGAGGTGGATATACAATTAAAAAGTAGCTTACAGAACAGCAGATGAAAATCTGCTGTTTTTTTATGAAATTGAAACCAAAACTTAATATCATATACTCCTTTAATATGCTATAATATAAGGTAAATTAGCATAACTATATCCAAAAATCGATATATACGTAAAAACGTTAATCCTTATGAAAGGGAGAATATGGAAATGAAAGAAAAAACTAAAAAAGCTGCGCCAAAGAAATCTGTGACAGCAAAAAGCTCTAAAAAACCTGCACAGAAGAAAGCTGCGCCAAAGGCTTCGAATAATGTAAAGAAGAAAACTCTTTCAAATGAGATAAAGGGTATTTTACTTATAGCCCTTGGTTTGTTTCTCGCCTGTGCGTTTTTAACTGACTGGACAGGCTCTTTAGGCGCAGTAATCAAAAAGATTTGCTATGGTCTTTTTGGTATGTCTGCGGCAATAAGCTGTATCTTTGTTATTGTGACAGGGGTAAAAGTCTTTTTAAATAAGATGAACAAGAGCAACACATTCAGACTTGTTATGCTTGGGCTTATTGTTGTTATGACATCTGTTATTGTTGCTATGGGTCTTGATGCAAGATATTTCAGAGGTGAAACCTTGATAGAGGGTTTGCTTATTTTGTGGGAAGACGGCGTGAATATGAAAGGCAGTGGTGTAATAGGCAGCGGTCTTTGCGGAATACTTAATATGCTTATAGGTTCTGCTGGCACATGGATAGTATCAATAGCGGCAGATTTAGTGTTTATAATTCTTTTGACTGAAATGTCTATCGAGAATGTTTTTGTAAACTGTGGCAAACTGTTTGGAAAGGGAAAAGATAAGTATAAAGATGTTGCTGAAAACGAAGTTGAGTTTGAACTGCCTGAACATTCTGTTCAGACAGAGGAAGTAAAAGAAAAGCTCAGAAGGCATCGTGAGGGAGAAAAGAATGAAAAGAAGAGCGGTTTCTTTAAAAAGTATTTTAGTGGTGAAGAGCCAATAGACGATGAAGATTACACAGAAATAGAAACAAAAAATAAGAAGTTTAAGTTTAAAGAAGATGATGACTTTTTAGGCGAGATTATTGCTGCCAATAAGGTGTTTGATGATGAAGAGGACTTGCCTTTTGATGTTGATAATATAAGGACAGGAGTGATATCAGAACTTCCTGATGAAAACGGAGACTTTAAAAAACCTGTGGAAAACGAAGAAGGAACCGACTATGAGCCACCATCACAGGCAAAGCTTGAGGACGTTTTAGATGCATCAACTCAAAAAGCCATTGACAGCGGTTTTGCCATGGACAGAGCGGTAGATGCAGGTCGCAGAATGGCAGTTGAGGAAGCGGTAGAACAGACTGCGGAAGAGCAGGTGAAAAAACAGGTAAAGATTGATACAGAAAAGCCTAAAATTATCAGATACAGACTTCCGAAAGTTGACCTTTTAGAAAAAGCAAAGCCAATGCTTAAATCAAGAGAAGAGATAAAGGCAGAGCTTGAAGATAAGGCAAACAGACTTTTGGATACATTAAGAAGCTTTAAGGTTGAGGCAGAGATAATCAATATCACACAAGGACCAAGTGTTACAAGATTTGAGCTACAGCCGGGACTTGGGGTAAAGGTTTCAAAAATAACAAATCTTGCAGATGATATTGCTTTAAGCCTTGCGGCATTGGGGGTAAGAATTGAGCCTGTTGCAGGTAAGTCGGCTATTGGTATAGAAATCCCTAACAAGACTGCAACACCTGTGCCAATAAGAGAGGTTATGGAAAGCGATAACTTCAGACGGTTTAAGTCAAAAACCGCATTTGCATTAGGTAAGGACATAAGCGGCTCCTGCGTTGTGGCAGACTTTGCAGACTTTCCTCATGCCCTGATTGCAGGTGGTACAGGTTCAGGTAAGAGTGTGTGCATAAACTCTCTTATTATGAGTATTTTGTTTAAGGCTCGCCCTGATGAAATCAAGATGATTTTAGTTGACCCTAAAATGGTTGAACTTAGTGTATATAATGGTCTTCCACACTTACTAATACCTGTTGTTACTGACCCACGCCATGCGGCAGGGGCACTTAACTGGGCGGTAAGCGAAATGAAAAACCGTTATATGCTCTTAAATGAAAATAAGGTAAGAAACTTAAAAGACTATAACAAGTTAATGGAAGAAATCGGTGAACCGGAGGCGAAGCTTCCTGAAATAGTGATTATTATAGACGAGCTTGC
>JAZLCI010000005.1:0-2771 GCA_045614085.1 Clostridia bacterium | reverse complement strand
TAATTTAGAGGGAGTTTAAGTTTAAGATAATATCTTTTGCGTTTTATCTTTGATAATGCCATAGATATCTTACTTGATAAAGGGTTGGTAAACAAAATTATGCCAAGAGTTGCATTGTAGGATAAGAGAAAGCTGTAACTTTCCAAACTGTATGGATTGTTAAACAAAATGATTGCGGCAGATATAAACAAAGCTGTTATGGTGTCGTTTTTCCTGAAAAATATAGGTGCCATAAGAAGAACTGAAAGCATAATAACAGACCTTGATACGGATGGTGTAAAGAGGGAGACAGCACCAAACAAAACAAGGACAGGTATTGCGATAAAGGGATAAAGCTTTCTTGGTATTCTTAAAAATGCCAGAATAAATGAGATAGCAATGAAAAGGTATGATGTGTGCATTCCTGAAACAGATGTAATATGAACAAGACCTGAGTCGGTGTAGCTATCGTATAAGGTGTCGGACATTCCGCTGATATCCCCTAACATTATACCTTTGAGTAAGGCTCTTTCGTCAGATGAATATATTGATGAGTTGCAGGAGTCAGATATAAGATTGCGAAGCCTGATGCCGAAATCCTTGAGGCGGTCTGTGATTTTAAGAGAATACACTGTGTTTGTCATTTTATAATCTTCACAATAAGCGGCGCCGCATGCGTTCTTTTGCATAAGGTAGCGGTTATAGTCAAAATCTCCGATGTAAGATGGTTTTGATAATAAAGGATAGCGTACGTTACATTCAAAGGATTTGCCGTATTCAAAAGAAGACATTTCATCTGCAGAAAAATATAAAAGAGCTTTTATAGGCTTGTCCATTTTGTGAGTAGTATCATCAGATGATGCCTCGTAAATGTCTGCATATACTGCATTACTTTTTCCGCTTGAGCTTGGTTCAGGAGATGATACAATCCTTCCTTTAAGGGATGTACTGTTTATAAGAATATTTCTGTTGTTATTTAAGTTGTCTGAAAAGTAAAAAGTGCGTGAAAATCCAATGATGAAAACAAGGATTAAGGCGACAGAACTTAAAATGTTTGATATGAGGAAGTGGTTTCTTCTCAAAACAATACAAAGAAGAAGACTGATAAGCAATAAACCACCTGAAAAGCAAGTGGTGTATATATAAAAAGATTTTGGATTTATATCTGTGATATCAATGTTTAATGCAAGATATACAGAGATAATAAAGAGTATTATAGCTATAACAAGATAGCGTTTGTTAAATGAAAAAATGTTTTGCATAATGGGAAATCTCCCCTTGAATTTCAGAATTAGAATGCCTTTTTACTATACAATAAGAGTCACTTTTTGTCAATTCTGTAAATAAGGCGAAAAAGTATAAAATATAGGCAACAATTTTATTAAAATATGGTTATAAAATCTTGCACAGATAACGATATTGTGATATAATATAACGAATAATGGGTAAGTGTATATTTTTTTACAAACAGACTAGATACATAATGCTTGGAGGCGTATAGCTTTGTTTAAAATATTAAGAAAAGAGAAACTGAATAATGCGGTCTCTCTTATAGAGGTTGAGGCTCCTTATATTGCAAAAAAAGCAGAGCCGGGACAGTTTATTATTTTAAGAATAGACGAAAAGGGTGAAAGAGTTCCTTTCACCATCGCAGACTATGACAGAGACAAGGGAACTGTCACAATTATATTCCAGATTGTAGGTATGACAACAGAAAGACTTGATGAGCTTAACGCAGGTGACTTTATTCTGGATTTTGTTGGTCCTTTAGGCAAAGCATCGGAATTTGAAGGGGTTAAAAAGGTTGCGGTTATCGGTGGCGGATTGGGAACTGCTATTGCGTACCCTCAGGCAAAAAAGCTTCACTCTATGGGTGTTTCTGTTGATATGATAAACGGCTTCAGAAACAAGGAAATTGTTATTATAGAAGATGAATGTAAAAAGGTATCTGAAAATCTTTACACTATGACAGATGATGGTTCAAACGGCAATAAGGGGTTTGTTACTACAAAGCTTCAGGAGTTAATCGAGGGTGGAGAAAAGTACGATATGGTTATCGCTATTGGTCCCCTTGTAATGATGAAGGCTGTTTGCGACCTTACTAAAAAATATGGCATAAAAACAATAGTAAGTATGAACCCTGTTATGATTGACGGAACAGGCATGTGCGGTGGCTGTCGTGTCACAGTAGG
Source organism: Clostridia bacterium (assembly GCA_045614085.1). Classification (GTDB taxonomy): domain Bacteria; phylum Bacillota; class Clostridia; order Monoglobales; family Monoglobaceae; genus UMGS1820. The sequence continues at coordinate 600 of JAZLCI010000005.1, read as the reverse complement.
GGGAGAAACAAAGTTTGCCTGTGTTGACGGTCCTGACTTTGACGGACATCTTGTAGATTTTGATACTGCTATCCGCAGGTCAAAGATGTTCTCAAAAGAAGAGATAAAGGCACGCGAAAATCATAAGTGCAGAATGGAGGGAATGAAAAATGCCTAATATGTCTGCAACTAAAGTTCCTGTTATGGAACAAAACCCTGATGTGAGAAATAAGAATTTTAAAGAAGTATGTTTGGGATATACTGAAGAAGAGGCAGTTAAAGAGGCGCAAAGATGCTTAAACTGTAAGCACAAGCCTTGTATGAGCGGTTGCCCTGTTAATGTTAAAATCCCTGAATTTATTGCATTGATTGCTGATGGAAAGTTTGAAGAAGCATATCTTAAGATACGTGAGACAAGCACTCTGCCTGCAGTTTGCGGAAGAGTTTGCCCACAAGAAAATCAGTGCGAAAAGAACTGTGTCCGCGGTCTTAAGGGTGAGCCTGTTGCCATTGGCAGACTTGAAAGATTTGCGGCAGACTGGTATATGAACAATATTAAGACAGAGGTTAATAAACCTGAACAAAACGGCAAAAAGGTTGCTGTTGTAGGTGGCGGTCCTG
>JAZLCI010000004.1:0-9173 GCA_045614085.1 Clostridia bacterium | reverse complement strand
AAACTTATGGAAGAGGATAAGACATTTGTCCTTGAAAACAACAAAGAAACAAGACAGCAGATACTCAAAGGTCTTGGTGATCAGCATATTGAAATTATCTGTAGCAAGCTTAAGAATAAGTTTGGTGTTGATATTGCATTTGAGGTACCAAAGGTGCCTTACCGCGAAGCAATCCGTAAGAGCGTTAAGGTAGAAGGTAAGCACAAGAAACAGTCAGGCGGTCACGGTCAGTACGGTCACGTATGGATTGAATTTGAACCAAACGATAACGGACTTGTGTTTGAGGAAAACATCTTCGGCGGAAGCGTACCAAAGGGTTACTTCCCTGCAGTTGAAAAGGGCTTGCTTGAATCTATGCAGCAGGGTGTTTTAGCAGGATATCCTATGGTTGGTCTTAAGGCAACTTTGGTTGATGGTTCATATCACGATGTTGACTCATCTGAAATGGCGTTTAAGATTGCCGCAAACCTTGCGTACAAGGCAGGTATGGTTCAGGCTTCTCCTGTTATATTAGAGCCTATCGGTTTACTTAAGGTTACAGTGCCTGATAACTACACAGGTGATATTATGGGTGACATCAGCAAGCGTCGCGGTCAGATGCTTGGTATGACACCTGTTGGTGACGGAATGACCACTGTTGAGGCTGAAATTCCTGCGGCTGAAATGAATAGTTATTCATCAGATTTACGCAGTATGACACAGGCTCGTGGTGAGTTTGAATTTGAATTTGAACGTTATCAGGAAGCGCCTGCAAATATTGTTGATAAAATTGTTGCAGAGGCTAAAAAAGATTAATAATTCAAAAACAGAGGCATCAATCTTTTCGCCTCTGTTTTTTGTTGTATTAATGGAATATAGTATAAAAACGTAATACAATATAGACTTTTTAAAAGAAAAATATTATAATATAATTAGGTAAAACAAAAAGGATGTAAATAATATGATTTATGATGTAGCTCCCCAAAATTTGAATTTTTAGATTCTCTTATATCCAATGTTTTCTTGCGACCTTTCTTCATAGGACTAAAAGAATCAGGAACAGCTATTCTGAAATCATTAACCCATTTTGCGATTAAAGAAGGGTTGTTTATATCCTGCAAAAGAGCCGGTTCTTGATATGAGGCTTCATTTGATAGATACAATTCTATCACAGAAAGCTCAAATTGAAAAGTGTAATTTTTGTTGTGTTTTGAACGCAATAAGCCTTCCTTGTCAAATTCTTTGTACGATAAAACCTATTCATTGATGGTAGTCCTTGAAGCTATGCTGTGTTGCTTAGATAGAAATTCGTAACTTCATTTTGCCGTGAAAAAACCGACCTCCCAAGCGTTAGTTTTTTGATCTAACTTTTTTTGGGGGGTCGGTTCAACGTTCGTTCCTTTATTTTACTTTTTTACAAATGCCTCTATTCGGTTGAGAGCTTCGTGGATATTGTCTATTGAATATGCATATGAACATCGGATAAAGCCTTCACCGCTTTTGCCGAAAGCATTACCTGGGATTACTGCAACCTTCTTCTCCATAAGACATCTTTCGCAGAACTCATCTGATGAAAGTCCTGTGCTCTGTATGCTTGGGAAAGCGTAGAAGGCGCCCTTAGGCTCAAAGCAGTCAAGACCTATATCGTTGAAGCCTTTTACAATAACGTTTCTTCGCATATCATATTCATTACGCATCATCTCTATGTCATCATCGCCATTTTTTAAGGCTTCAATTGCCGCATACTGTGCAAGGGTAGGGGCTGACATAATAGCAAATTGATGAACCTTTGTCATTGCCTTTATTATATCAGGATGACCACAGGCATAACCCAATCGCCAACCGGTCATGGCATAAGCCTTTGAAAATCCGCTTATAACTATCGTGCGTTCATAAAGTTCAGGTATCTGTGCAATAGAGAAATGCTTGTTGTCACCATATGTAAGCTCTGCATATATCTCATCAGATAAGATAAAGATATTTGTGTCTTTTAAAACTTCGGCAATTTCATATAAGTCTTCCTTATTCATTATAGCTCCTGTGGGGTTGTTTGGGAAAGGAAGAACAAGTACCTTTGTTTTAGGGGTAATAGCCGCCTTAAGTTCATCTGCAGTCAGACGGAAGTTGTTTTCTGCCTTTGTGACAATAGGAACAGGCACGCCTCCCGAAAGACTTGTAATAGGTGAATAACAAACAAAGCTTGGTTCCGGAATCAGGACTTCTTCGCCGGGAGCAATAAGTGAACGGATACAAAGGTCAATAGCTTCACTTCCGCCTACAGTAATAATAAGCTGTGTAAGTGGGTCGTAGTTTAATGAAAATCTGCGAAGCATATATTTTGAAAGTTCCTGGCGGAGCTCCTTAAGGCCTGCGTTTGAGGTATAGTATGTCATACCCTTTTCAAGTGAATATATACCCTCGTCGCGGATGTGCCATGGGGTTACAAAGTCAGGTTCGCCAACACCTAATGAAATAACATCATCCATTTCAGCTGCGATGTCAAAGAACTTTCGTATTCCTGACGGAGGTATATCCCTGACAGTTGGGTTTAAAAACCCTGTAAAGTCTAAACTCATAAGGAAATAACCTCTCTTTCGTCTTTTGCAGGCTTATGGAATATAATACCGTCTTGTTTATATCTTTTTAATACGAAGTGAGTAGCAGTGCCAACTACAGATTCCATAGGAGCTAAGTGCTCTGAAACAAAGAGAGAAACTTCTTTTATGTTTCTTCCTTCGATAGTTATACCAAAATCGTAGCTTCCGCTAACCAAGGTGATAGATTTTACCTGTGGAAACTGATAGATACGCTCAGCAATTCTATCAAAGCCACTGTTTCTTTGTGGGGTAACGCGAAGCTCTATGTATGCTGCTACAAGATCATCATCATAAATGTTGTTCCAGTTTATGCGGGCGCCATAGCCGAGAATTGTCCCGTCTGCCTCAAGTTTGTCAATAACTTCCGCGACTTCTGTCATAGGCATGGCAAGCATTGTGGCCATTTCTTCAAGAGAAATTCTGCAATCCTTGTGAAGAAGCTCAACGATTTTTTTAACATTCTTGTTTTCTGATAATTCTGACATAGTTAACCCTCCATTTTTGAACTATATTACACAATATAATATCATTATATTAAAAAAAATGCAACATTTTCTGTGATTTGTCATATAAACTTAATTTTTTTCGTCAATTATATAAATATCAGAATTGTATTCTTCTGCAAGCTTTTTTGCCTGTTCTTCACCCAATACAACAGCTGCCGTTGATAAGCAATCAGCAATAAGAGCGTTGTCTGAAATAATTGTTGCGCTTTTGATACCGTTGTTTGTTGGATACCCTGTGTTTGGATCTATTATATGATGATAGATATTTCCATTTTCCTCAAAGTAACGTTGATATGTACCTGATGTAACAACCGCTTTGTTCGATACAGAAATGGTGTTTGAATATTCACCATTTTGTGAAAAAGGTTTTTGTATGCCTATAAGCCACTCTCCGTTATGATTTGTGGGGTTATTGCCATAGGTTAAAATGTTTCCTCCAAAGTCAATCAAGGCATATTCTATATTATGTTCTTTTAAAATTTCCAATGCTTTGTCTGCAGCATAGCCTTTTGCACATCCTCCTAAATCAATTTTTGTCAGGTAATTCTTTTTTGTGACAGTTTTATTTTCCGCATCTATATGTATGTTTTTGTAATCAACAAGGGAAAGAGCAGTTGATATATCATTGTCTGTGGGAATTGTATGTACTTCTTCCTTAAATCCCCATATATCTTTAAGGGGGGCTATTGTTATATCAAATGCACCATTTGATTTTTCGCAAATATCAAGGGCAATCTGCAGTATGTTAATAGTGTCATCGCTTACTGTTACGGCATCATCAGCTTTTGCAGAATTCACCTTTGAAATATCAGATGATGGCAAATGGTAGTCAGTATAGCTTTCAACTTCATATACTTTGTCAAAGGCATCCTTTATTGCTTTTTCAAGCTGTAATTTGTCTTTGCCACCTGCTGTTATAGTGCAGGGTGTATCCATAATAAAATATGTATCTGAAAGCTTGTAAAGCTTCAGAGTATTACAAGAGCATAAGGGCATTGCTAATACAAATGTTAAAATAAAGATAACAAGTTTTTTCATTTTCATATAGTTGGTTGGAGGTTAAAGGTTTTCCTCTAAAAAAGTGCGAATGGATGAAGATGCCTCATCTTCATCTTTGCCTGCGATTAAAACGGTTATTGTATCTCCTGTTTTAACCCCAAGGCTCATAAGAGGAAAAAGTCTTTTTGCATCTGCTGACTTTCCTGTCTGTGTGCGGATTTCGATTTCTGATTTAAATTTTTCCGCTTCCTTTACTAAAAGTCCGGCAGGGCGGGCGTGTATTCCAATCTCATCCTTTACAGTATAATTAAATTCTTTCATAGAAAAGCCTCCGTAAAAATGTATTTTTATATAATCTACCGCAAAAGAGACTTTTCTATACACATAAGTATAACATTTTGCGGAACAAAAAGCAAATGTATTTAAAAAAACAGGTGATGAATAAGCATTACCTGTTAAGAGTTTTGGCTATTTTTAACTTCTACCACTTTGGAATTGCCTTTACTGATAAGAAAACCATTTTCTGTACCAATAAGATAAACGTTTTCACGTGGATTTATGTCATAAAACTTTCGATATTTTTGGGCATGACTATTCTGACAAGGTTATCAACAGTAGTTTCTGCACCTATAATCATATATTCACCTCCAATATATAAATTGGGCATTTGCAAATTCTAAATTATATCCTCGAGGTATTTTATACAATAAAAAATGCGCAGACCAGAGCTACGCACAAAAAACGCGTAACCCCTATTTTCGGCTATATAGTAAAATATGCTTATGGAAAACAATGTTATATGATTTTATATTAAATGTCCTGCCGGACGGTCCTACTTTTGATTGCAAAAGTATCAAAACGAAGGGGGAGTTTCGATTCTCCCCCGTGGGTCCCCTTAAAGCGACTCAGAGGCGTTGCCCCTGGACGCCTTGTTGAAATTTAAAAATAAAGTACCACAAGGTATTCGTAAACAAAAATGATAGCTAAGTATTTGTTATATTAATAAGTAATGAGTTCATACGCAGCGGGCAGAGGCTTATTTTAATTATTCTTTTCGTCTTCAAGACAAAACATCAAAAGACTGTCTGCAAGATATTCCTCAACTTCCTGAATGCTTGGCATATAATCAATAACTTCACCGATAGAAGAGGTGTCGCGCTGTGGAATAACAAGCTCAAATTTCGCACCCGTGTTCGTAGGAATATAAGAAAGATTGCCATTCATTTCCTTTGCTGCCTTGAGTGAAACAGCAAGGCCTGTTCCAAAGTTAAACAAGCCACCGCCTGTATCGTAGAGTTTTTTATTCGTCAGCTTATTTTCGTATGACGAGAAAAGGTTTTTAATCTGAGTTTTAGGAATGCCCTTTCCGTTATCCCTGACAGACAAGATGAAATTGTTATCTTCAAGTCTTGCGGAAATAGTAATTTGCTTTTCTTTCACATTACTGTGTATAACAGCGTTTGATATAAGGTTAAACAAAATAAGGCTGGTTCGTCTTATATCAAGCAAAACTTTTTTGCAACCCAGTGTGTCTATAGTTATTTCTATTCTTCGGTTATCATACAAACTTTTGATTTTATCAAGAGCTGCATTGAGAAAATATTCTAAATTATAGCAGGCAAGCTTAACAGATGAGGAAGTATCTTCGTCACCCCAAAGGATTGCTGTGTTATGTGCGAGAGAATATGTTTTCGCAATTAAAAGTTTAGTCTTATATGCACACTCAATATATTCAGGCAACATATTTTCTGCATATAGGAGTGTCTGCTGATAGGGAACCGCTCTTTTTGTAAGTTCATCCACTGCACGAAGAATGTGGATGAGGGGTAAGTTTTTTGATATATCTGACATAATTAATTATTCTTGCTTCTGCTCTTATATACGTTATAGCGGTTTCTGCAGACAGGAGAACAGAATTCAGACTTTGGATTTTTAGCATAGAAAGGTTTTTGACAGTGTTTGCAGATACCAATTTTTTTAATATCGTTACATACCAAAATAGTATAGCCAAGTTCAATGGCGTCGGAAAGACTTCCTGTCTGCCACTGAAGAACAGGCATTTCTCCGCCACCTATTACTACGCCTGATACAGGTTCAGGCTCTAAAACCCATTCAGGGTTTTCAGGATATGGCTTTGTAGAAATTTCTCCGAAGTGTAGATATAAGGCTTCGGCATTTTCTGAAAAATCTGCTACATCAAGCTTTTTAATCTTTCTCTGTGGCATACCATAGTTTTTAACAAATGAAAGAACTACGTCTGACGTGTCAACACCGTTTGTGTAGAGGTAGCCGATAGTTAAGTAATCAACCACAAGTTTTTCTACATTGTCAAATGGACAATACTCTGTTTCATATGCCCCTTGTGTTGCAGTCACATATTTTTTATCTTCTGACAAAGAGTATGAAGATAAAACCTTTTCATTAATACAAGTACAGTTAAATTTGTTATTCATAATATCACTATCCTTTATTTAATCAGAGATTTCTGTCATTTTCTTTTGTAATTCTATAATGCGGTTGCTTTCTTCTTTAGAAAGCTTTCTGGTTTTAAGACTCTTGATTATCATCATCGCATCTTCATATGCACCGTCTTTTACTAAAGCTTCTGCATCGCGAAGGCTGTTTTCGATTTCAACACGTTCTCTTTCAGAGCGCATATCCTCTTGCTTTGTTTTGTGGTTAATGTATTCTTCGTCTTCTTCGCCCGAGTATTTTTGTTCAAACTCGTCAGCACTGTTTTCGAAAGCTTCGTCCTTGTCAGCAGCGGCAGTGGGGATATCTTTTATAGAAATGTCCTCATCTTGCTTTTTGTTGCAGGAGGAAAAACTGAAAAGTATCATAATGCAAAGTGTAATAGTCAAAAGCTTTTTCATAAAATCACTCCTTTTTAATATGTAACTTATCTTACTGTTATTGTATTACAAAACTTTTTAAATTGCAAGAATATTTTTATAAATTTAACAACTTGTCATAAAGTTTTTATATTTTACATAGAATGTACAAAATGATAATGCATTGTGTGAAAAATATGCAAATATGGAGGAGAGTTTATGTCGGAATACAAGGTGTATCAGGATATTGCGGAGAGAACACAGGGAGATGTGTATATAGGCGTTGTTGGCCCTGTAAGAACAGGTAAGTCAACTTTTATAAAGAAGTTTATGGAAAATCTTGTTCTTCCCAATATTGAAAATGAATATAAAAGAAGCAGAGCACAGGATGAGCTTCCTCAAAGTGCAGGTGGTCGTACCATAATGACAACAGAGCCAAAGTTTATTCCTGATGAAGCAGTTGAAATATCCCTTGATGACAAGGCAAGCTTTAATATGAGAATGATAGATTGTGTTGGGTACATTGTTGACGGAGCAGTAGGGCATATAGAGGAAGATATGCCAAGAATGGTGATGTCTCCGTGGTCGGAGGAAGAAATACCATTTGAAAGAGCAGCAGAGATTGGAACTCATAAAGTTATATCTGAACATTCTACTGTAGGAATTGTTGTAACCACAGACGGAAGTATAACCGAGATACCGAGAGAGGATTACATAGAAGCAGAGGAAAGGGTAATAAATGAGTTAAAGGCGATAAATAAGCCTTTTGTAATAATCTTAAATTCAAGCAGACCTTATGCAGAGGATATAGTAAAAATGGCAAAGAATATGGAGGAAAAGCATAAGGCAAAGGTTATTCCTCTTAACTGTATGATGATGACAAAAAGAGATATAGATGAGATCATAAAATCAATACTCTATGAGTTTCCTTTATGTGAAACAGAGTTTTATATGCCGGAATGGATAAATGCGCTGGAAAGTGACAATACACTTAAAAATAATATGAATAAAGCGGTTTTTGAAAGCTTTGAGGATGTCTTAAAGATTTCAGATGTAATTAATGTTCCTGAAAAGCTAAAAAAATACGATTTTATAGAAAATGCACAGATAACCGAAATTTCTACAGGAAAAGGTTCTGTGAAAATTCAGATTTGGGTAAACGAAGGCTTGTTTTATGATACGGTAAAAGAGAAAACAGGCTTTTTGGTTTCTGATGAAAAAGAGCTGATGCTTCTTTTAAATGAGCTTTCTGAAGTGAAGAAAAATTATGAAAAGTTTGCATCTGCTATAGAACAGGTTAACCGGACAGGATATGGAATTGTTTCTCCTGATGCAGAGGAGCTTTCTTTAGAGGAGCCTGAAATTGTTAAACAGGGAAGCAGATTTGGGGTAAAGCTTCGTGCATCAGCGCCAAGCATACATATGATACGTGCGGATATCGAAACAGAGGTTTCTCCTGTTGTGGGAACGGAAAAGCAATCAGAGGAGCTTGTTCACTATCTTTTAAAAGAGTTTGAGGAAGACCCTAAAAAGATATGGGAGTCAAATATATTTGGAAAGTCTCTCCATGAGCTTGTAAACGAGGGTCTTAACAATAAACTTTATCGTATGCCTGAAGATGCAAGGCTTAAAATTCAGGAAACTCTCCAGAGAATAATCAACGAGGGTTCAGGCGGACTGATTTGTATAATACTTTAATTAAACTGTGGAGGTACTCCCTCCACAGTTTTTGTTTGCTGTTTTTATTTTAAGCTTGAAATTTTTGCAATGTTATGGTAAAATTGCTATAACGAGGTGAATGATATGAGAAAGTTAAGGCAGTTTGAATTTGTAATGGAAATTGCAAGGTGCGGTTCTGTGTCAAAGGCGGCAAGATATTTGAACTTATCACAGCCTACATTATCTAAATATATTGCAAATCTTGAGGAAGAGATAGGACTTGAGCTTTTTGACAGGACAACTATCCCTCTAAAGCTTACTGAAGCAGGAAGAAGATATCTTGCGGCAGGGGACAGAATTTTAAAAACTTACAACAAGCTCAAAGACGACCTCGAAATGATTAAGGCGGGAATAAGCGATACCGTCAGAGTGGGTATTGGTCCTACTCGTGCTCATTTTGTTTTACCGGAGCTTAAAAAGAAGTTTAAGGAGATAAATTCTTCTGCTAAAATTGTTGTTAAGGAAGATACTGTGTCTGCTTTGAATGAAAGCTTGTATAAGGGGGAGACGGATTTAATAATTTCTCTTAAGAGTGATGAAAC
>JAZLCI010000003.1:0-16620 GCA_045614085.1 Clostridia bacterium | reverse complement strand
TTATTTAAAAGGGGGTGTTATCCTGTGATAATGATTGATGGATATGTTGAAAATATTATTTACGAAAATCCAACCAACAGCTATACTGTCTGCGAAGTTTCAAGTGCAGGTCAGCTTATAACTATGACAGGATATATGCCCAATCTGACAGAGGGAGAGAGGATAGAAGCTCATGGTGAATGGGTTGTTCATCAGGAGTATGGTGACCAGTTTAAGGTTGAATACTACGAAAGACACCTCCCCTCAACAGAAGAAGAGATAGAAAAGTATTTAGCATCAGGGTTGTTCCCGGGAATAGGTAAAGCAACTGCTAAAAAAATAGTTAAATTATTCGGTGCAGATGCATTAAATATAATAGAAAGTGACCCTGACAGGCTTTTGGAAATCCCGGGGCTTACAAAAAAGAAAACTGATGAGATTTATAAAAAATATACGGAATTAATCGGTATGCGAGAGGTGGTAATGTTCTTTCAGGGGTATGGACTTTCCACGTCCGTTGCTGTAAGAGCATATCAGTCCTTTGGCTTAAATGCTATACAGATAACTAAAAATAACCCCTATGCATTGGCTGAAAGCATAGACGGAATAACTTTTAAAACCGCAGATACTATTGCTTTTGAACTTGGCTTTGACAAAAACTCATATGAGAGAGTTTCCTGTGGAATAAAGTATTTAATGAAGCAGGTAGGATATCTTAACGGACACACTTACCTTCCATATTCAGCTATATGCAACTATGCGGCGCAGAATTTAGAAATTGACGTTAAGATTGCAGAAAATACTGTGTCAGAGCTTGTATCCTCCGAAGAACTTATTAAGGCGAATTTAGGGGAATATGATGCAGTATATTTAAAAGAATTTTACGAGGCAGAAAAGAACGTAGCCAAAGCCTTAAAGGATATGTCAGAGCTTGTTTTTGATGTTGATAATGAGGCTTTAAACCGAATGATAGAGGAGCTTGAAATAAAGAATGGTATCTATCTTGCCGAAGCACAGATTAAGGCAGTACAGCTTGTTTTTGAGAATTCTGCGTTGGTTATTACAGGTGGGCCAGGTACAGGTAAGACCACAATTGTCAAAACCATAATCGAGCTTATGGAAGCATCAGGCAAAAGGGTTATGCTTACAGCCCCCACAGGCAGAGCCGCAAAAAGAATGACCGAGGTCTGCGGTGTCGAGGCAAAAACCATTCATAGACTTTTGGAAATTACTCCGGGGGAGAATGAAGTTGGCAACCGTTTTTCAAGAAACGCCGACAACAAGCTTGAATGTGATGTTTTAATCGTAGACGAAATGTCTATGGTAGACATTCTTTTGATGAACAGCCTTTTAGAAGCACTGCCAAGGGGTACAAGGCTTGTTATGGTGGGGGATAGCGACCAGCTTCCATCTGTCGGAGCAGGTAACGTTTTAAAAGATATAATCGAAAGCGATACTGTTGAAGCTGTAAGGCTTACTGAAATATTCAGACAGGCAAGGGAGAGTATGATTGTTGTAAACGCCCATATGATTAACAGGGGCGAAATGCCACACTTAAACGACGCAGATAACGACTTCTTTTTAGTTGAGAGAAAGGACCCGCTTTTAATCCCTGATACAATTGCAGATTTGTGTGCAAGGCGTTTGCCTAATAAGTATGGATTTAACGGGATTTCACAAATTCAGGTTTTAACACCTACAAGAAAGTCTTTAATAGGTGTTACAAACTTAAATGCTGTCCTACAGGATAAGCTTAACCCTGCATCACCTGAAAAGGCTGAATATATGACAAATCGTTGTGTATTCAGGGTTGGTGATAAGGTTATGCAGGTGAAGAATAACTATAACACCGAGTGGGAAAGGCTTGACGGAAGAGAAACAGGTCAAGGGGTTTTCAACGGAGATGTAGGCTTTATTTCAGAGATAAACAAGGCATCAGGAAACTTAACTGTCATCTTTGATGATAAGGTCGTAAAATACGATTTTATGCTTCTTGACGAGCTTGAACTTGCCTACGCGGTGACGGTTCATAAAAGTCAGGGTACAGAATTTGATGCTGTTATTATGCCAATGTGCGAAACCCATAAAATTCTGATGACAAGAAACCTTTTATATACTGCAGTAACAAGAGCTAGAAAGCTTGTTGTTCTTGTAGGCAATGAAGAGGTTATAAATATATTTGTAAATAACGATAATATACAAAACAGATTTTCAGGGCTTAAGGATAAATTGCAGATATTTTAATGTTTGATATACGAGGGTTAAATGTAGGGGTCGATGCCTTCATCGACCCGCAACGGACAGATGTGGGCATCTGTCCCTACAATATTTTTTATCCATTACTTGACAAAATCATAGAGGGAGTGTGTTTTATGCAGTATTTTGCCGCACCATTACAAAATTTGATAGAGGAATTTGAAAAGCTACCCGGAATAGGTAGCAAAACCGCTCAAAGACTTGCATTCTACCTTTTAAATCAGCCAAAGGAAAAGGCTGAAAAGTTTGCAAATGCAATTATCAACGCAAAGGAAAAGCTTTGCTATTGTGCAGAGTGCAGAAACTTATCCGATAAGGAGATATGCTCTGTTTGTGACAATCCTGCAAGGGACCACAGCGTTATCTGCGTGGTTGAAAACCCAAAGGATGTTTTGCAGATAGAACGCACAAACGAGTTCCGTGGTGTTTATCACGTGCTACACGGTGCTATTTCGCCTATGGATAATGTTGGTCCTGATGATATCACAATAAAAGAGCTTATGCAGAGAATAAGCAAAGGTGATGTAACAGAGATTATTATGGCGACAAACCCTAATTTAGAGGGTGAAACAACTGCTATGTATATCTCAAAGCTTGCAAAACCTTTCGGAGTAAACGTTACAAGAATTGCCCATGGCGTTCCTGTTGGGGGCGAGCTTGAATTTGCTGACGAGGTAACGCTTTCTAAAGCGCTTAAAGGGAGAGTTGAGATTTAACCTATGGATAAAAACGACGTTGTAGAAATAGAAATAACAGGTATGACCGATGACGGAAGCGGAGTAGGCAGAGCCGAAGGTATTGCCGTCTTTGTGCCATATACCATTGTGGGTGAAGTGATAAAGGCCCATATAATAAAAGTTAATAAAAACTATGCCGTAGGCAAGCTTTTGGATATAATAAAACCATCGGAGCACAGAACAAAAGCGCTTTGTCCGCATTTTTATAAGTGTGGCGGTTGTCAGCTTATGCATATGGACTATGATGCAGAACTTTTATATAAGAAGAATAAAGTAGCCGATTGTATGAAAAGAATTGGCGGAATAGAAACAGAAGTTTCTGATATTGTGGCATCTGATGACCGTTTTCGTTACAGAAACAAGGTTCAGTTACCTGTTACAGAAGAGGGAATAGGCTTTTATAAAGCACATAGCCATAATGTAATTGATATGGATGACTGTTTACTTCAAAGCGAAGCTGTAAAGGAAATTGCCTTTACAGTTAGAAAGTGGATGAAAGAGTGCAATATTGAGGCTTATAACGAAGAAAATGGTACAGGTCTTATTCGTCACATCTATTTAAGAGAGGGAAAAAGCGGAACTGTACTTGTTATAGTTACGTTTGAAGAAAAGCTCCCTCACACAGATAAGCTTATTGAGATGCTTAAAGGCACAAATGTGACAGGAATTGTGCAGAATATTAACCCTAAAAAGACAAATGTTGTTTTAGGCAGGGAGTATAAGACCATCTGGGGCAGTGACTTAATCCGTGATAATATTGGCGATAAGGAATTTGAGATTTCACCTGCATCATTTTATCAGGTAAATAAAACACAGACCGAAAAGTTATATTCTGTTGCAGAAAAAATGGCAGATTTGACAGGAAAAGAAACAGTCTATGACATTTACTGCGGAATTGGTACAATAGGTCAGTTTATGGCAGATAAGGTTAAAAAGCTTGTAGGGATAGAGATTGTTCCTGATGCTGTTTCCAACGCGGTGAAAAACGCCCGTATAAACGGAATAGAGAACACAAGCTATTACTGTGGTGCTGCAGAGAAGATTGCGGACGAAATCATTAAAAAAGAGGGCAAGCCAAATGTTATTATATTAGACCCACCTAGAAAAGGTTGCGAGGAAAGTCTTTTGGATGCAGTTGTTAAAGCAAAGCCTGAAAAAATTGTCTATATCTCATGTAAGGCATCAACTCTTGCAAGAGATTTAAAGTATTTAGAGGGCAAAAAGTACAAAGTGCAGAAAATTGTTCCTGTTGATATGTTCCCGAACACGACACATGTTGAAACAGTTGTACTGCTTCAACGCGATATAAATACCATATAAACTAAAATGGACTTGCGATATGCAAGTCCATTTTAATTTTAGTTAAAAGAAAAGGTGCAGGCGACAAATATAAAGCCGCTGTGGACAAAAACATATGTCGCCTGCGTGTTGGTGTAGTTTTATTATACTACTTTTCTAATAAAATACAATTATATTTTTTGCAATAAAACTTTACTATTTTTGTCTTATTTTAAAAGAAAATTGTGTTATTCACGCATAAAGTAGAAGTTTTTTACTTGATTAAAATATTTGTCCTTCTTTTTTTTATGATGTAATATATAAGACAGGATATTGCTGATGAAAGAATGGTTGCAACAACAGATATGATAAAAGCAGGGGATGTCGGGTCTGTCATTTCTAACCCCATAAAGGTTGCGGGGATAAGCCCGGGAAGAGTTCCTATAACGCTCCATATTACATAAGGAGCATATGGAGTTTCAACAGAGCCTAAATAAAGGCTCACAAGGTCGGCAGGCAGACAGCTTACTGCTCGTAATATAAAAGATGCAAAGGATTTTGAATCCTTTTGTGTTTTTACAAACTCGTCAAACTTTTTATACCTTAATGCTATTTTATCTACAAGACTTCTGCCTGATATTCTGCCTATTATATACGGAAGCGTATATGCTAAAGCTGTACCAACACAGTTAAGTATAAATGCAGAAACAGGTGGGAATATTAGTCCGCCTGCTATTTGCAGTATCAGTATAGGGAAGAATAATGATATCCCTTTTAATGTATATAAAATCATCAATATTATCCCTGCATAAAATAAGTTGTCAGGGACAGCTGATAAGATAAAGCTGATAGAAAATCTATCTCTATAAATAAAAGCAAGTAAAATTATCCCTGTGACAATTAATAAAGCTATAATATTTATGCATGCTTTTAATGCTTTGTTCATTGAATCACCTTTTTTCTGTTGTGAAAATGTTCACATTAATATCCTGAAGATAAGTATAATCTATGAATATTAATTTGGCAATATTTGTATCAGAATGTTAATATAAAATTAACTTTAAGACAAATCTTTAAGCTCTTTTATAAGTTTTTCATATCTTGAAACAGCATCTCTTAATTTATAAATATATACGTCAACATCGTCAGCTTTATATACAAAATCAAAGTTCACTCTTGCAATCTCCATATCCGATTTTGCTGCAGCAATATCAGATAAAAGTCTTGTTTTTGCATCCTTTTCGGTTTGTTCGTAAAAGATTAGCTCTTTATCCAGAATTATCACCCTTTGTATAAAATTATATCTGTATTATTATATTAATTTTTAAAGCAATTATGCAGAATAAAATTAATAAAAAGTTATTGATTTATTCACATTTAGATAGTATAATTTAGGAAAAAAGGAAAAAGTTACGGCGGTGATATTTATGATTAATGATAAAACTACTGTTATGATTGTAGATGATGAGGCAAACATTTGTGAGCTTATCAGGCTTTATGTGGAAAAGGAAGGATATGAAACTATAATCGCTTATGATGGTCTAAGCGCAATAGAAAAGTTTAAGAATGATAAACCTGATATGATTTTGCTTGATGTAATGCTTCCTAAAAAAGACGGATGGCAGGTCTGCAGAGAAATCAGAGCAACAAGCGACGTGCCTATTATTATGATTACCGCAAAGGGAGAAACATTTGATACTGTTTTAGGCTTGGAGCTTGGTGCAGATGATTATATAGTAAAGCCATTTGAACCAAAAGAGCTAATTGCCAGAATGAAAGCAGTTTTAAGGCGTAGTGAAAGCAGAGTAAGTGCTGATGAAATTGAAGAAATTGATTTCGGCGACCTTAAAATATGCAAAGATAATTACGAAGTGTATCTTGACGGAAAGAGCATAGATATGCCTCCTAAGGAGTTTGAACTATTGTATTATCTTGCAAAAAATAAAAACAAGGTTTTTACAAGAGATCAGCTTTTGGATGAGATATGGGGCTATGAATTTTTCGGTGATTCACGTACTGTTGACGTTCATATAAAGCGTATAAGAGAAAAGATAGAGGGAACTCAAAGACAATGGCAGCTTAAAACAGTATGGGGTGTTGGATATAAGTTTGAAGTAGTCGATAAATAGTTACGGAGTAAAAAATATGAAGAAAAAACGTGGAATGTTTTCGAGAATACTTGGTATAAACCTTATTTCTTTGTTTATCTGCCTGATTGTATTAGGCTCTATGCAAAGTCTTCTTATAACAAGATATTTTACGAGATATAATGAAAATCTTCTTACCGAAAACGCTAATACATTGATTACTTTAATAAACAAGAATATATCCAATGATGATTTAAACGGATTGGTAAATGCCATATCAAGAGTATCGGGCACATATATTTTTGTTTTTGACAGCAGAGGAGAAGTTATTTCAGGAACAACTGACAGTTCTCTTGTAAGATATAAGCCTGTGTATTTAAATCAGGAAAGTGTCAAAACAGTTTTGTCGGGGCAAAAGTATTCGGGTATAGGTACAATGGGCGGAATTTTCGTAAATCCTATGTACACACTTCAAATGCCTGTTATCAGCCTTTCGGGTCAGGTTTTGGGTGGTGTTTCAATGAGTAAGCCTATTCCTGAACAACAAAAGATGCAACACGACCTTTATCGGATTTTGCTTATGTCTATGCTGGTTATTGCGGCAACATCCCTTGTCTTGTCTTACTTTTTTGCAAGAAGGCTGTCTGTTCCTATCAAAAATATAAGCAACACAACAAAATCTTTTGCAAAAGGTGATTTTAATGTAAGGGTTGATACCTCGGCAAATAACTCTGAAATATCAGAGATATCAGAGCTTGCTGATGCTTTTAATCATATGGCAGAGGAGCTTGAAAAATCAGAAGAAATTAAAAACGCTTTTATATCAGATGTGTCTCACGAGCTACGTACACCTATGACAACAATAAGCGGTTTTGTATCAGGTATGCTTGACGATACCATTCCCGAAGAGAAGCATAAAGAATATCTCGGTATTGTTTACAGCGAGGTAAACAGACTTTCAAGACTTGTTAACACATTTTTAGATATAACACGGCTTCAGTCTGATAAGCTTACCCTGAATATGCAAAACTTTGATATAAACGAAGTCATACGAGTAGTCTTAATTGGTTTAGAAGGTAAAATAAGTGAAAAAAATATAGATGTAACTCTTGATTTTGACAGCGAAAAATGTTATACTTTTGCAGATAAAGACAGTATAACAAGAGTTGTCACAAACCTTATAGACAATGCGGTTAAATTCACAGATGAAAATGGCAGAATATCTGTTGTTGTCAAGCAGAAACATAATGTCACTGTTTCTGTCAAAAACACAGGTAAAGGCATTCCTGAAGATAAGCTTTCTATGATATTCCACCGCTTCTATAAAGAAGATAAGTCACGAAGTGTAAACACAGAGGGCACAGGGATTGGCTTATACCTTGTTAAAAACATTTTATCCGCTCACGGCCATAATATAAAGGTAAGCAGTGTTGAGGGTGAATATGCTGAATTTGTCTTTACTCTTGATAAGGGAAAGAAAAATATATAATTTACAACAGATTTACTCTTTGTTCATAATTATTTAAATTTTATAGTTTATAATTTAAGACAGTAAAATCAAGGAGGTTCTTATATGAACGAATATAATGACTTTAAACAGGAAAATAACGAACCTGTTATTGATGTGACAGACTTCAAAGAAGAGGTTGTTATTGATTTATCAGGAGGTTACAGCGAAAAGAAGAAAGCAAAGAAGAAAAATTTTGTTAAACGACCTGTTGCTTTTATGCTTGCTTTGACAGTTTTAAACCTTGGTGTTTTAAGCGGAGCATTTTTCCTTGGCAAAAGCTATGGTTCAAACAGAATTACAGTTTCATCAAAAAGTGAACTTATAGAAAGTCTTCAGCCTGAAAGCAGTGAAAACATTGTTACCGTAAACAACACTCAAGGTGAAATGGCAACTACTGAAATAGCAAAAAAGGTTGGTCCTGCCGTTGTTGGTATTACAAGTGCAATTAACGGACAGATGACTATTTTTGGTCAGCCTACAAGCAGTAATTCAGAGGGGTCAGGTATCATATTAAGTCAGGACGGATACATTGTCACAAATAATCACGTTGTTGACGGTGCAGCTACCATTACTGTTTTATTAAACACAGGTACAGAATATGAAGCTAAAATGATAGGCAGAGATGCACAGACAGACCTTGCTGTTATTAAAATTGAACCTAAAGAAGAATTAACCGTTGCAAACTTTGGCGATTCAGGAAAAATCGAAGTAGGCGAAAGAGCTGTTGCTATCGGTAACCCTATGGGCATTGAATTCTTCGGCAGTGTAACAGAGGGTATTATCAGTGCAGTAAACAGAAATATCACAGTTGATAACAGAACCTTAAACGTTATCCAGACAGATGCAGCTATTAACTCAGGTAACTCAGGCGGTGCGTTAATTAACAGATTTGGTGAAGTTATCGGCATCAACTCAATTAAGGTTGCTTATTCAGGTGTTGAGGGTATGGGATTTGCTATCCCATCTTCAGAAGCAAAGCCTATTATCGCAGACCTTATCTCTCACGGATATGTTAAGGGTCGTCCTGTAATCGGTATTTCAACCCGTGATGTTTCAGAGTATATGGCACAGTCTTATTCATGGCCACGTGGTGTTCAGGTTATGGAAATCACAACTGAGAATGCAAGAAAAGCCGGCTTCCAGCAGGGTGACATCATCACAGAGGTTGAGGGCGAAAAGGTCTACGATACAAATTCTTTAAATCAGATTAAAAATAAGCATAACCCTGGCGATGTTCTTCATATGCAGGTTTACAAATATGCAACAGGCAGAACAGAATCAGCAGAAGTTGTTTTGTCAGAACAGATTCCTGGTTAATTGAATAGAATTAAAAATTGACTTCCCCTCAAGGGGAAGACTTTTTTTATCAAAAAACATAACTTGTTAGTAAAATATAACAAAATAATCTTGCAATTTTATTTTGTATAGTGTATAATGTCTATATTAAAGAACGTTTAACATATATATTAACATACGTATAATTGAAAAAGGAGGATATATTATGAAGCTTGTTACAGCTGTTGTGAACAAAAAAGATACATATTTAGTTACTGATGCTCTTCGTGAAGAAGGGTTCTTCTTTACAAAGATTTCTTCATCAGGTGGCTTTTTAAGAGAAGGTAACTGCACATTACTCATGGGTGTTGAGGATGATAAGCTTGAAAAGGCACTAGAGGTTATTCGTACTCATTGTGCGAAACGTACCGAGATTGTTCCTGCTATTACAGGGGCGGACGGCAGTATAGCTTCATTTAGTTATATCGGCACCGAGGTTGTTGTTGGTGGTGCAACAGTATTTGTTAGTGATATCGAAAGATTTGAAAAAATGTAAAATCATTTTTGGGCGAGTATATTTACTCGCCTATAATATTGTTGTGTACTATTTAACCCTCTTTGAATATTATATTATGAAAGAGGTGTTTAAATATGAGACATTATATTAATAAGCAATCCCCAAAGAAGATAAAAGATGACGAAGTGGTTTTTCCGCCTGATGTTGATATATCACGATATAAGGAAAATGGAATTGCTGTCAGAAACTTTGATGAATGTGTACCTTATGATTTTGGAAACGGAATAGGCGGCGCTGTTTCACAGGAAGGCGGATTTATAAAGCAGACCTCTGTTGATGCATATAACCAAGGCTACATAGAGGAATGTTCATATATGTCACGGACTGCTGAATTAATCCCCCACAATATGAGCGGAAAGTTTGATTTAATGTCAGTTCCCTCAAATATGACAAACCCTTATATCTTAATGCCTATGATGAATCTGACGTCAAAATATTTAGGCAGGTTCGTCTGCCTTGATTTATGGAATGCTGACAGTATAAGAATAGAAAAATGCGGCATATTAGAGGCGGTGGAGGATGGTCACATTCTCTTAAGGGGAAATGAAGAAGAGGGGCTTACGATGATAGATTTAAGCTCTGTTAAATATGTAAATATATACTGCAGATAAGAAGTGGTTTTATGGATATAAAAATCCCTGATAATGTAAAAAGCATAATGTCTTACCTCGAAGATTCAGGCTTCGAGGTTTTTGCTGTGGGCGGATGTGTAAGGGACTTTCTTTTAGGAAAAATTCCGAATGATTGGGATATGTGCACAAATGCAACTCCTGATGAAATGATAACCGTTCTTAAAGATAAGTACACAGTTATTCCTACTGGTTTAAAGCATGGTACTGTTACCGTCATTTTGGATAATGAACCTTATGAAATTACAACCTATCGCACCGAAAATGGCTATTTAGACAACAGGCATCCTGACAAGGTAGAGTTTGTGTCAGATATTAAAGACGACCTTAAAAGGCGTGATTTTACGGTTAATGCCATGGCATATAATCAAAAAAATGGTCTTATTGATCTGTATAGCGGAAAAGATGATTTAGTTAATAAGATTATCCGTTGCGTAGGTAACCCAGCTGAAAGATTTAATGAAGATGCATTAAGGATACTGCGTGCGGTCAGGTTTTCAGCAAAGTTATCATTTGATATAGAAGAGAACACATCAAATGAGATTTTAAACCTTAAAGATACATTAAATTCTGTATCAAAAGAAAGGATTTTTGCCGAGCTTAAAGGTATTTTGTCAGCAGAAAAACCATATATGGTTATAGAAAAATATAAACCTGTTTTTGAGTTGATTCTATGTGATGATATTGTGGTTGAAAATATTCTGGACAAGCTACCTGCAAATGTTTGGTTAAGGTTATCTGCTCTATTATATAAATGTGATTATAAAAAGGTGTTAACAACTTTAAAAGCAGATAATAAAACCAAAAAAGCAGTTTCAGAAATAATCGAAAATAAGGATATTTCTTTGCCAAAGGATAAGATTTCTTCTAAAAAATATTTAAATAAATTTGGATATAATAAAGACATTCTTATTTTTTCAAAAATTTTAAATAATATATTTGATGAAGAATATTATAAGTGCATTTCGCTAATTGACAGCATTGTTTCAAATAATGAATGTTTTTGCCTTGGACAGCTTAAAATTTCAGGAACAGACCTTGTGAAATATGGGTATAAAGGAAAAGAAATAAAGGAAAAATTAGAAGAGCTTTTATGGCTTGTTATAGAAGAAAAAGCTGAAAATGAAAAAGATGAGCTGATAAAACACACATAAATTTTAAAATATTGTAAAAACAGTTGCTTTTTTATCAAAATTTAGGTATAATATAAAGTTGTACTGAAAGGTCGGTGATTTTATATGGCAAAAGGTAAATTTATAGTAGTTGAGGGTCTTGATGGTTCAGGGAAAAGTACCCAAATCAAGCTTCTTAAAGATAAGTTAATAAAAAAAGGTTTAAGAGTTTATGTTACCGCAGAGCCGACTGAATTTGAAACAGGTAAGTATTTAAGAAGAATTTTATCTGAAAGCTTACAAAAGGATATGTATCTTCAGGCAGCCCTTTTCCTTGCGGACAGGCTTGAACATATCACAAGTCCTATAAACGGAATTCAGGGATATTTAGATAAAGGCTTTTATGTAATAAGTGACAGATATTATTATTCATCCTTTGCATATCAGGGAACGGAATCCGACATGGACTGGGTTATGGATATTAACTTAAAGTGTGAAAGAATGTTAAAGCCTGACTTATGTATCTTTTTGGATGTTAATCCTGACACCTGTAAAAACAGAATTGATACATCAAGAGGCAAGCCTGAACTTTACGAAAAGGATATTGAAAAAATCCGCAGTATAAGAGAAAACTTTTTTACTGTTTTTGATAAGCTTAAAGATACTCACAACATTGCGATTATTGACGCAAATGATGAGATAGAGAATATTAACAATAAAATGCTTGAAAAAGTAGCAGAAACGGAGATATAAAATGTATAAGAGATTATTTACATCTGAATCAGTTACAGAGGGGCATCCTGACAAAATATGTGACATCTTGTCCGATGCTATCTTGGATGCAATTTTAAAAGAAGATAAGACAGCAAGAGTTGCCTGTGAAGTTACTGTTACCACAGGTCTTGTCCTTGTTGTAGGTGAAATTTCAACTACTGCACAGATAGACATTCAGAGCATTGTCCGCGAGACAGTTCGTTCTATCGGCTATGACAGAGCGAAATATGGTTTTGACTGTGACACTTGTGCTGTTATCACTGCCCTTGATAAGCAATCACCTGATATTGCACAGGGTGTAAACGACAACGGTGAAGGTTTTGGTGCAGGTGACCAGGGTATGATGTTCGGCTTTGCCTGTGATGAAACAGATACATATATGCCAACACCTATTTATCTTTCACACAAGCTCTCACGTAAGCTTACTGAAGTGAGAAAGAATGGTGAGCTTGACTACTTAAGACCTGACGGTAAGTCACAGGTTACTGTTGAATATAATAAAGACGGAAGTGTTAAGAGAATTGATGCTGTTGTTGTTTCATCACAGCATGATGATAAGGTTGATATCGAAACACTTCGCAAAGATATCAAAGAAAAGGTTATCTTATCAGTTATTGATAAGGACTTAATCGATGATGATACAAAGTTCTACATCAACCCAACAGGCAGATTTGTAATCGGCGGTCCACAGGGTGATTCAGGCCACACAGGAAGAAAGATTATCGTTGATACATACGGTGGTTTTGCAAGCCATGGCGGCGGTGCTTTTTCAGGAAAGGATCCAACAAAGGTTGACAGAAGCGGTGCATATGCTGCCCGTTACGTTGCCAAAAATGTTGTAGCCGCAGGTCTTTGTAAGGCTTGTGAAGTTCAGCTTGCTTATGCTATCGGTGTTGCTGAACCTGTTTCACTTCGCATTGATACAAGAGGTACAGGTGTTATAAGCGATGAAGAAATCGCAGAAAAGGTTTCAAAGGTGTTTGATTTAACTCCAAGCGGGATTATAAACACCCTCGACCTTATGAGACCTATTTATAAAGAAACTGCAGCCTACGGTCACTTTGGAAGATGTGATATTGACCTTCCATGGGAAAGACTTGATAAGGTAGAAGAGCTTAAAAAAGCTTAAATCAGTTAGGAGATTTATATATGTCCTTTGACGGATTTGTTACTCATAATATTGTGAAGGAGTTATCCGATACAATATTAAACGGCAAAATCGATAAGGTACATCAGCCTGAAAATGATGAAATCATAATCTCGGTCAGGACTTTTGGAGGAACACATAAAATCTTGCTTTCTGCAAGTGCTTCTAATCCAAGAGTCCATTTGACCTCGGTTAAGAGAGAAAATCCAATGACACCACCAATGTTATGTATGCTTATGCGTAAGCATTTATCAGGTGGTGTTATTTCTGCTGTAAGTCAGATGGGATTTGACCGAGTTATTAAAATTGATGTCAAAACCCATAACGAGTTAGGGGATGAATGTATCTGCTCTGTTATCACTGAAATTATGGGAAGACACAGTAATATTATATTAATTGATGAAAACCAAAGGGTTATGGATTGTGCAAAGCATATTGACTTTACAGTAAGTCAAGTCAGACAGATGCTTCCGGGTATGACATATGAAGAGCCTCCTCAGCAGAACAAGAAAGCTCCTGATGAAATCACCCTTACAGGTTTAATGGACAGTTTGTCTGCTATGCCTGATGATACATTGCTTGACAAGTTTTTAGTATCAGAGATAATGGGTATGAGTATATTGCTTGCAAGGGAAATAGTTTATGATTTTTCAGGCAAGACCAATGTTATCAAAAACGATGTTGACCTTGCCGCTTTTGTTGTATTCGCAGTTGATTTTATAAAAAAACTTGCGGATAATCAATTTGCCCCATCCCTTTATATTGACAACACAGATAGAAAGCCGTCAGCTTTTTCTTGCGTAAAGCTTAATCAATACGAGGGCAGTGGAAAGATTAACGAATATACATCTATAAGTAAGGTTGTAGACAGCTTTTATGAATTAAGAAGCTTAAGAGAAAGGCTTAACCGTCATTCTTCAGCACTTTTAAAGCTTGTTTCAAATAATATTGAAAGATGCGAGAAAAAGCTTGTTATTCACAGAGAAAGCTTAAAAGATGCCGAGGGCAGAGATAAGTTTAAAATGTTCGGTGACCTGATAACAGCGAATATTTATCGCATAAAATATGGTGATAAGTCGGTTAAGGTAGAAAATTATTATTCAGAAAACTGCGATGAAATTGAAATTCCTCTTGACGAAACAAAAAGTCCGTCACAAAACGCACAGAAGTACTATAAAAAGTATAATAAGGCAAAGACTACTGAAACATATGCGTTGGAACAGATTGAAATTGCCGAAAACGAAAAATTCTATTTAGAAAGTGTATATGACAGTATAGAGAAAATCGAAAGCCTTCCTGAACTTGAAGATATCAGACAGGAGCTTGTTGATGAAGGTTATATAAGGGAAAGAGCAGATAAAAAGAAGAAGCAACAGCAGAAGAATATGCCCCTTAAATATGTATCAGATGAGGGATATGAAATTTTGGTCGGAAGAAACAACAAGCAAAATGATGAACTTACCCTTAAAATGGCATATTCTACGGATATCTGGCTTCACACAAAGCAAATCCCCGGGTCTCATACCATTATCAGAACAAGGGGAGAGGGAGAAGTTCCTGATAAGACTTTACTTCAGGCGGCGTGCCTTGCGGCATATTTCAGCAAGGCAAGGAATTCATCTCAGGTTCCTGTGGATTACACAACAGTAAAAAATGTAAAGAAACCAAGAGGTGCCAAACCTGGTATGGTTATTTACGATAATTATAATACTTTATATGTTTTGCCTGAAGATATGGCAAACAAAGAGGGGGAATCTTAAATGAGATATAATAATGATTTTGATAACACGGGAAATATTCCTGCTTATAGAGAAGAAAAGAAAAGTAACACAGGGCTTATAGTTGCTGTTTCGATTTTATCTTCAATTGTTGTTATCGGAGTTATATTTATTGCTTTGTTCTTAAGTGGAGTTATTTCTTTTGGTGATGGTCACGATACAACATTGTTTAACGAGCAGTCAAAATATATGACAAATCATTCAGAGCCAACCTCTGCAGATAATGTAGAAGAAATGAAGCCTGTTCCTGTTGAAAGATATATGTATGTAGGCAACTGTAAGCAGAGTGTATATTTAAGATCAGGTGCAAATGAAAGCTACAGCGTAATAAGAGAAGTTCCTCTTGCTGATCAGGTGTATGTTGTTGAATATTCAAATTCTTTGTTTGCAAAGGTTATACATAACGGAACAAGCGGATATATTAAAAGAGAGTATATTGTAAACGAAAAGCCTGAAGTATGGACATATAACGAAAAAGATGCTGAAACACAGGTTGAAAATGCTCTTCGCGCATTTGTAAACGGAATTAATACAGGCTCTACTGACTACGTATATACATATTTTGCAGGAAACGCAGTAACAGAAGAAATTAATTCACACAATTCTATCGTTTCAGGTGTAGAAAGTGAAGAAATTTTATCACTTGACTGTCACAGTGTTGAAAGAATTTCAGCATCAGAAGTTACAGTTATACGTGATTCTGTTATAAGAGTTGTATATAATGATGGAAAAGTTAAAGATATAAAAGAAAAATATAAATATACCCTTGATTTGAGTAATGGTATGAGAATTACAAAAATTCAAAGTGTAAAATAGGAAAAATAGCGGTGAAAACCGCTATTTTTTGTATATTGATGCTAACACGATTGCGTTAAGGTGCAGAGATATGCTTTTATTTGTTTAGGTAACAATGCAATAATTCATACATCTGAACTTTCACAGTCTGATTTAGAGGCTAAAGTTCAGCATATTGTTCCTGATTTTGGTGTTGCAACAATCACAAAGAAATAACATATATGGTCGCATTCTTTACGGATGCGACCTTTTTGTATCACCTATAACATTATTTTTCATAAAATGCATTGAGGTGATAATTTTGGATTATATAATTTTCTATGCCCTCCTTGCAACTCTTGGCACATGGTTTGTGACAGCATTGGGGGCAGGAATAGTTATTTTGTTTAAAAATTCTGACAAAAAGGTCATGAACTTAATGCTCGGCTTTGCGGCAGGAGTAATGATTGCTGCAAGCTTTTGGTCACTTTTACAGCCTGCAATAGAAAAAGCAGAGGAATATCTCAAAACCCCTGCCTGGCTAACTGTTTCCGTTGGATTTTTATGTGGGGCTGTCTTTATGTGGATATCTGATAAAGCTGTAACCTACACCCAAATAAAGTTTTCAAATGAGCCATATTCCGATAAGGTAAAACGTGTGTTTTTGCTTGTATTGTCAATTACACTTGATAATATCCCTGAAGGGT
>JAZLCI010000002.1:0-9155 GCA_045614085.1 Clostridia bacterium | reverse complement strand
ATTTTACGGTGCGACTCCCGATCCAACCCATATGTTATATTTCATCCGAAGCAAGTTTGGTTGTCGCAGACGCAGTTGCACCTATATTGCACGCAATATATCGAGCGCGTCGCTCCAAAAGATATCCCGACTTCCCAACGGCAGTTGAGGATGACCAAAAATGAGGTTTTCATTCTCAAGGGGCTTGGGGCAAAGCCCCAAATCCTTCTTCCCGAAGGGAAGAGGATTTCGCTCGGGTCTGGCGAGCGAAACAGGGTTCGGCAATATATTTTAAAAATATTTATATAAACACCCTATGTAATTATTTATTTAAAACTTAATCCTGAAAAGCCTAAAAACGCAAGTGACAAAAGTGCCGCAGATACCAAAACAATAGGCATCCCCTTTAAAAATTCAGGTATATCTGCATCTTCAAGTCTCTCTCTTACCCCTGCGAACAAAACAATAGCAATTGTAAAGCCTACTCCTGCAGATGTTCCATAGACAATAGACTTTATAAAGCTCATTTCTGCTCCGCCAAACATTGTGATATTGTTAATAGCAACACCTAAAACTGCACAGTTTGTAGTTATAAGCGGAAGGTACACACCCAATGAATTATAAAGGGATGGGATAGACTTCTGCAAAAACATTTCAACAAACTGAACAAGTACAGCTATAACCAGAATAAAGGCAATAGTCTGCATATATTCAATGCCGAATGGCACAAGAAGATACTTCTGTACAAGCCATGTAAGAGCCGATGCACAAAGCATAACAAAGGTAACAGCTATACCCATGCCGCTTGCAGTTTTAACTTTTTGTGATACCCCTAAAAATGGGCAGATACCTAAAAACTGAACAAGAACAAAGTTATTTATAAGCATTGCTCCAATGCTTATGATTAAAAGTTCACTAATCATTCTTTGCTCCTCCTTTGCTCACTTTTTTAGATACCACAGTAATAATTGCAAGTAAGATACCCAACGTTAAAAACGCACCAGGTGGCAAAATCATTACAGTAAGAGGCTGGAAGCTCTCTCCAAAAAGGCTTATTCCTGCAAATGTGCCCGCTCCTAAAATTTCACGTACTGCTGCAATTAAGGTAAGGGATAATGTAAAACCAAGTCCCATACCAATACCATCAAAGGCAGATGCCAAAACATTGTTTTTAGAAGCAAATGCCTCTGCTCTTCCTAATATAATACAGTTTACAACTATCAAAGGAATGTATATACCCAAGCTCTTTGACAGGTCAGGGAGATACGCCTTTAAAAGCATTTCCACAATTGTTACAAAACCTGCTACTATAACTATGTAAGATGCAATTCTTATCTTGTTTGGAATAAACTTACGAAGCAACGATATAACGATGTTTGAGCAAATCAAAACTGCAGTAGTAGAAAGCCCCATACCTATACCGTTTATAACCCCTGTTGTTACAGCCAACGTAGGACACATGCCGAGCATAAGCACAAAGGTAGGGTTTTCTTTTAAAATGCCATTTAAAAAAGTTGATGACAACTTATTCATTAACTCCACCTCCTGCATATACAGCCTCTAAAGCACAGTTTATTGCTTTTGTAACAGCCTTTGATGTAACGGTTGCACCTGATATTGCTGAAATCGTGTTGTTTTCAGGGGTTCCACCGTTATTTTTCTCTACTCCTATACCTTTTTTAAGGCCTTCATACTGATCTAAAAATTTTTCAGAATCTGCCTTCATGCCAAGGCCTGCTGTTTCAGATATTGTCATAATTTTTGCCTTATTTACTGTCATATCAGGATTTATGCCTACAATAACAGTAATGTCACCGCCGTACCCTTCTTTACAAACAGAGGTAACAACATACCCCTTATCCTCTGCTTGATATACAGAGACAACTTCTACACCACTTTCGTTTGGTGTAAAGTCAACATCTATTTTCTCAAAATTTTCTGCCCCTGAAAGAACTTCTCTCATAGCGATTTTTTCGTTCTTTATATTATTTTCTTCTATAACAGGAGCAGTAATTCCATTAACAAAAGCTAAAAGTCCTGCCACAACAACGCAGATAACCCCAAGCTTCCACATAAGAGAAAGTATTTCGCTTTTACTCTTCATTACGCTGCTCCTTTCTTTTTCGTATATCCAAAATGTCTTGGCGGGGTAAGCTTATCTATTAATGGTGTAACAATATTCATAAGAAGAATTGAATACGAAACGCCCTCGGGGTACCCTCCCCAAATTCTGATAAGCACAGTTATAACACCGCATCCAAAAGCAAATATAATCTGTCCCACCGGAGTTGTAGGTGATGTTGTATAATCAGTTGCCATAAAACATGCGCCAAGCATAAGTCCTCCTGACAATATCTGATAAATTCCATCACCTGTGCCGATGCCGTCTTTTCCCCCAAACAACCACGTACCAACAAAAACAGTTAGGATGAATATAAGAGGCACACGGATTCTTATAACCTTTCTTGCAATAAGATAAACTGCACCGATTAATATTGCAACAGCAGATGTTTCACCTATACAACCGCCATGGTTACCTAAAAGCAATGTAAGATATGAAAATTCTCCACTGCTTCCGCTTGCATAAGCAGCAAGTGGTGTTGCAGAAGTAACAGCATCAACCTGATTAAAAAGCGGCAATATTGTCTCTGCAGAATACCATGTTGTCATAAGCAGCGGCCAAGAGGCTAAAAGAAAGGCTCTTGCGCATAAAGCCGGATACATAAAATTATGTCCTAGTCCTCCGAAAAATTGCTTTACAACTATTATCGCAAAAACAGAACCGATTATCAAAACCCAATATGGAACTGACGCCGGAATGTTAAAAGCAAGCAACATTCCTGTGACAACTGCACTTAAATCTCCGCCTGTGTCAGGCTTTTTAAGGAGCTTATTCCACGCATATTCTGATATAACACAGCTTAAAACGCAAACCATCGTAACCACTAATGCACGCAAGCCGAATATTATTATTCCTGCAATGAGGGCAGGCATAAGCGCAATAATAACGTCAAGCATTATTCTTGAAACGGAATCCCTACACCCGATATGAGGGGAGTGGGAAACTTTTAATATATCACTCATTTTATATCCTCCTTTGTGTTATTGTCTATTCACCTTTCGAACGCTGTGCTATCTCACGGAGCTTAACCTTTGCAACTCGTATTTGCTGAATCTGTCTTCTCTTTGAAGGACAAACATAAGCACAGCTACCGCATTCAATACAATCCATAATATTAAGTTCTTTAAGCTTATCTGTATCGTACTTTCTTGCAGCCATATCCAGAAGATTTGGCTGAAGACCCATAGGACATCCATAAACACACTTTGAACATCTTATACAAGGACTCTCTTTATCAAGGTCTGCAAGCTTTTCGCTGAGCACAGTTATACCTGATGTTCCTTTTATAACAGGAACATCAACATTTGACACTGCAGTCCCCATCATTGGTCCACCCATCAAAACCTTTCCAGGCTCACAGGTAAGACCTCCTGCCTGCTCGATAAGATATGAAAATGGTGTACCTATTCTTGTACGGAAGTTATTCGGCTCCTTAACCGCATCACCTGAAAGTGTAACAACACGCATTGTAACAGGTTTTCCGTAGTTAACCGCTCTGTAGATAGAGAAGCATGTATCAATATTGTTTACTATACAGCCAATCTGCCATGGAAGTGCCCCTGACGGCATCTTTCTTCCTGTAACCGCATATATTAGCTGTTTTTCAGAACCCTGGGGATACTTCGTTTTAAGAGTAACAACATGTATCTTCTTGTCCTTTACATTCTCACACTCTTTTTTCAAAGCTTCTATTGCATCTTTCTTGTTGTTCTCAACACCTATGTACCCCTCATCAAGCCCAAATATCTTCATAAGAACAAGCAAACCGCCCACAACTCGTTTTGGTCTTTCCAACATTTCTCTGTGGTCAGATGTAAGATACGGTTCACATTCTGCTCCGTTTATGATAATATAATCAATCTTTGCATCAGGAGGAACAGAAAGCTTTACGTGAGTTGGGAATGTTGCGCCTCCCATACCTACGATACCTGCTTCTCTTATTATTTCAATAAGCTCTTCTTTGGTTTTATCCTGATAATTTACAGTACAACCCGAAATAGGTTCTGCTGCTTCATCAAGACCATCGTTTTCAACAACAACAGACAAAATCATATTACCTGTCGGATGAAGTCTTTTTTCAATAGCCGTGACGGTACCTGACACAGAAGAATGAATGTTTGCAGACATATATCCGTCTGCCTCCCCTATCTTCTGTCCCATAAGAACTCTGTCACCAACAGCTACACAAGGTTTTGCAGGTGCACCTATATGCTGCGCCATAGGGAATACAAGCTCTTTTGGAGGAGCAAGCACCATTATTTTCTTTTTATTCGTATTTTCTTTATTGTCTCCGGGATGAATTCCTCTTGGAAAAGTCTTCATAATTTACCTCCTTACCATCACACCTAAGAGATAGTTATTTATTTAACAAAAAAAAGAGAGGCTCTCCCCCTCTTTTGATTATCTTAAGTTTTTTGTAACCTTGATACTCATCTTTTCTCCTTTATTTAAAAAGTCTTCTGATATTCCTTAAGTCTTTTGTTTATCAATGAATAATCCTTAAACTTATCATATACTGCACCGCAATCACAACGTATGCGAAATCCCATGCTCACATATGCATCCGAAGCAAACATACAAAGTTCTTCTCCGCAAACAGGGCATATAAGAATATTCTCTTTCATAAGTGCCATATCCCCTGCCACAAACTTTCTTTTAGGAGAGTTAAACTGCGCCTTTCCCATTTCGCCGCATCTGCAGACATAAGTAAGCTTGAAACTCTTAACATACCTTCCGATTTTGCAAATTATCCTGTTGCATTTTTCGCATTTTACAAAACCTGATCTTATTCCTTCAAACTTCGCATTACTTAATACTATATCACTCATTTTAAAATCACTGCATACTCATTCATTTACGAAACTTTCGAACGGACCGTCGAGGACGCCGGTCCCTACAACACTCATTTTACAACATTTTTCAGCTTTTGTCAAATAAAACCGAACATTCCTCTATTCCGTAATATTTAAAACACTCTATTGCCCACCTGTCTATCCTCTCACCACAGACCAGAACAGGTATAGCCGGAGGACAGTAAACTTCGGCAGATGCCAGAATCCTTCCTTCTGCATCCTCTACCGAGACTCTCTCGCAGGGCATAAATATACTATCCTGCATAGAAACAGCCCGTAATGGTTTCAATATCCTTGGTACCTTAACTCCTATCTTTTCTTTTTGTTTAAGAGAAACCAGTGCATCTTTAAGCTTCTCTATATCATCATCCGTTGTTTCGGACGAGAACATCATCACAACAAAGTCAGGATCAGAAAATTCACATATGATGTTCTTTTCTTTAAGATAGTCAGCAATTTCATTCCCTGTATAACCATATACCTTTGCATCTACAGTAAGCTTTAAAGGCTCATCTCCTATAAAACTGTACAAAGATAATTCTTTTTTAAGGTCCTTAACTTGTTCAGCCACCCTTAAAAGCTTGTCTTTATACGTATCGCTGATCCCATTAAACTTATCAAGAGACCCGAGTATAAGATATGACGGACTTGTTGAAGAAAACATTGACATTGCATTTTCAGCCTCATCCTTAATCATCTTTGGTGCTTTTTCACTTATATGAAGATATCCTGCACCTGTAAGACAAGGAAGGGTCTTATGAGCAGAATCACAACATATATCTGCCCCTAAATCAACAGGATGCCTGTTAAGAAACTTTAAATATCCCCCGTGAGCATTATCCACAAGAAGAATTGTATTATATTTACGACAAACCTCACTTATTGCCTTTATATCTGAAACATTTCCTAAATAATCAGGACTTGTGATATACACAGCTGTTGGCTGAACCCTTTTTATCTTTTCTTCAAGATAGTTCGGGTTTATCTTGCAGGAAGCTAACCCCTCTTGGTCTGAAAATAGCCATTCAACCTCAACGTTCATTAAAGCTGCCGCTGTTACAAAGGTTTTATGGGCATTTCTCCCTGCCAATATCCTTGGGTATTTACCATTCGCCATAGCAAACTTTTTCACAAGGTACACCATAGCACGAATAGACAAAGATGAACCCTCTGCAGAATACAATGTTTTATAAGAGCCAAAAATTTCACTTGCGTTTTTCTGACTTTCTTTTATTATTCCATCTGCATGATACAAAACATCTGCACCGTCTATCTCGGTTATATCGTATGCTTCTATACCGCCCTTTCCTTTATGTCCTGGCATATGAAGTCTCACCGCGTTACTTTCAACATACTTTTTTACAAAATCACATATTGGTGTATTCATTATCCCAACTTCTTTGCTATTTCAAGGAAAATAGCGCACTCCATACGTTTTCTGAAAAGTTCGCAACCGCTTTCATATACTCCTAAAATATCACCTGTTGCGTGATATGCGTTTGCGGCACAACCACCTGAACAATAAAGCTTTGCCCAGCAATCTTTACATTCCTTGTGAGCATATACGTTACATTTTTTAAACTTGTTCTGGATTTCCGTGTTAGTAACACCCGTCCATATATCCCCAAGTTTAAATTCATCTTCGCCAACAAACTGATGACAAGGATACAAGTCTCCTGTTGGAGTAACAGCCATATATTCAGTTCCTGACCCACAGCCTGAAATCCTTTTATATATACAGGGGCCTCCTGTTAAGTCTATCATATAGTGATAGAATGTAAAAGGCTTACCCTCTTTCTTCCTTTCAAGCATTAAATCAGCAAGCTTTTCATACTGTTCTTTAACAATCTTTATATCTTCTTCGTTAAGCGCAGATGGTGAATCAGGCGAACAGACAACAGGCTCCATAGAAAGCTCTGCAAAGCCTAAATCAAGCATCTCCTTGATATCCTCTAAAAAGTCAGGGTTATGGTGGGTAAAGGTTCCCCTCATATAATAATTTTTGCCCCCACGCTTTGAAACAAAATCCTGAAACTTAGGCACAATTTTATCAAAGCTTCCATTTCCTGCATAGTCAACGCGGAATCTGTCGTGGACCTCTTTTCTTCCGTCAAGGCTTAATACCACATTGCTCATTTCCTTATTGGCAAAGTTAATAACTTCATCATCAACAAGCACACCATTTGTGGTTAACGTAAAGCGGAAGTTTTTACCTGCGTCCTTTTCGATTTCTCTTGCATATTTAACAAGGTCTTTTACGACCTGCCAGTTCATCAAAGGCTCACCGCCGAAAAAGTCAACCTCTAAATTTTTGCGAGTTCCTGAATTTTCAACAAGAAAGTCAAGGGCACGTTTTCCAGTTTCAAAGGACATAACTGCACTTTTCCCTGAATATCTGCCCTGACTTGCAAAGCAGTATGAACAGTTTAAGTTGCAGGTATGGGCAACGTGCAGACACAAAGCCTTCACCACATTTGAAGTCTTTTCCTTAAGCTTGTCTGCCATATCCATAAATGTGTCAGGTGAAAAAAGCTTACCGCTTTCCTTAAGTGATACTACCTGCTTGTAACATTCCTCAACATCATCATATGTAACATCTTCTCTTTTCTTGTAGGTTTCATAGATTTTATTACATACTTCTTCTTCGGAAGAATCCTCAAATATGCCTATTAAATCATATGCGACCTCGTCCACAATATGAATCGCCCCTGAAAAAACATCTAAAACTATATTAAATCCGCCTTGCTTATATCTGTGTATCATTTTAATTCTCCTGATTTTCTCATAAAAAACGCCGCTTTTATGCGGCGTTCTAATTTAAACTATTTGTTCTCGTTTTCACATTCCTGATTAGCTATACCGCAGCTTGTCTTACAAGCAGACTGGCAAGATGTCTGACATTCACCGCAGCCACCGTTTTTAGCACTTTCACATAAATCACGAGTTTCTATTGTCTTGATATGTTCCATCTTTAATCCCTCCATAATATGTTTTTTTAAATTATATCACAGCCAATTTTAAAAGTCAATAGGTGACAAATACATTTTATATAAATAAATGATTATAATGAAGCTCACAGGACGTCGAGGACGCCGTCCCCTGCACATTTAAAATATTTTCGTTTATTCCCACTCATTCATCATCGCAGGAAACAGTTCAAAACTGTTTCTCGGTCGCACACATAGGTGCGACCCTACAGATATATTTTACATTATTTATTTAAATATGATACTATTGTTTATGCAAAAGTATCCAAAACACAGTTGGGGAGAACCCCAACACCCCCGTAGGTTTTATGTCGAAAAACAACAGTGGTGTTTTTCATTCCGTCACTGCCGTGACTCAATCCCACCTAAAAATGTGTCACAGGCACATTTTTTACGGTGTGACTCCCATCAACACCCATTTGTTATATTTCACCCGGAGCAGGTTTAGTTGTTGTAGACACAGTTTCACATATTCTGCACGCACTGCGCCGAGCGCGTCGTTCCAAAAGATTTCCCGAGTTTTAACTCGGCAACTATGGATAACCTGAATTTTGGTTTTGTATGGGATTTAGGGCTTTGCTCCAAATTCTTCTTCTCGAATAAAAGAGAATATCGCTCGGGTACGGCGAGCGGAATTTAACTAGGCAATAAAGTAAATAAACAATTTATTTACAGTTACATTTATCGACATCACACAGACGAGCAAGTCCCCATCCCTACAATAAATATCCCCCCGTATAACGGGGGTCAAACCATCGATAAACCCTGTTTTGCATTAAGCAAAGCAGGGTTTTATGTAGGTTAATATTAAATTTATCAAATATGTGTTGTTTTGTATACACTGTCTGCTACTACTGTTTCTATTTCAGGATCGGTTGTGCTTTGGATAATCTTTTTTGTTTTCTCTGCTTTCCTGCAATTCTTTAATTTCTTTTTTGATGTATTATCTTTCTTCTTTCTGTTTGATTTGGTTTTATCATCAGTACCAAAAGGTTTCTTTCCATATTCTTCTCTGTCGGCGTTAATTTATTAAAGCAATTCTTCAACATATTAATATATTTTAGAAAAGTCTACTGCACTGCTTTTTTGTCTTAACAAATGGTCTTGTGGTATTAAATCTTCTATGCTTATCATTTCTATCTGATATCTGTTTTCATAACCTTTTACCATCATCTTTCATTACCAATATTATTATACCACAAAACGAAGAAAAAG
>JAZLCI010000001.1:0-24927 GCA_045614085.1 Clostridia bacterium | reverse complement strand
AAAATATTGCATTATCTCACTCAGACCATGGAAGACAATGGCTTCTGATTTTTCATCACAAATAGCATCAATTTGTGAGTATCTTAAAACAAAATATAATATTGAATCAGTATTTGTAAAGATGCAACCTGTTCGCGACGGTGAGATATCCGAAAAAACTGCACACCTTGCAAATGCTCATATCATAAACGATAGTCTCACACCCGCACAGATGCTTGGCTTAATTAACAGAGCAGAATTAACTATTGGCATGAGGCTTCACACCCTTATCTATTCAACAAAGTGTGCAACCCCTGCTGTTGGTATAGTATATGACCCAAAGGTTGATTCACTTATGGATTATTCAAATCAGCCATACAAAGTACCTGTTGAAAATCCTAACCCTCTCACTTTAGAGAGATATATTGATGATATAATGGAAAATGTTGAGGATATTAAGGAAAAGTTAAATGACGTCTCTGATGACTTTTCTCAAAAGGCAACGGAGAATACACGTCTTGCACTTAAGCTTATAGGAAAATAAAAAATATATTTAAATTGCGGAACGGTTTAGAACCGTTCCCTACTTTTTACTCATGATAATGTGAAAAAATACGTTTGGCATTGCCAAACGTATTTTTTATATCAAGCCATAATGTTTAAAGGCTTTGTATATTCCCTCGTTTTCTACGCTGTCTGTGACATAATCAGCTATGCCGTCAAGTTCTTTTTTGTGAGGTGTCATTGCAACCCCATGTTTAAACTGTGACACCATTTCAATGTCATTTGTATCATCACCAAAGGTATAGATATTATCAAAATCAATATTAAAATATTCTGCGGTCTTACGGATACCTGATGCCTTTGTTACATTTATATCACCAAAATCAAGATTCATTCTGTGTAAGAGAACGTAAAGCCTGTCTCCAAACTTTTCCCTGAATTTTTCAAGGATTTCATCATTATAAGACGAGGTTACCTTGCTTGCTTTAATTCTTTTATTTTCCAAAGGATACATATTTTCAGTTATCCATACAAATCTGTCATTTTCTTTACCACTGTGATAACAGGTGCTATCGTGTGCCACGATATACTTACAACCGTTTTCGTCAAGAAAATCAAGGGCTTTTTCCAGTAAATCAATGTCAACAACATCATCAACAATATTCTCGCCCTTATACTTTGAAACAGCACCATTTGATGTAATATATACTTCTAAATCAAGGTCCATGATACATTTTGGAAGATAGTTATGCATTCTTCCTGTTGCAATACCAACAAGGTAGCCATCGTTCCTTAATTTATTAATAGCATCTATTGTTTTTTGTGTAGGCTTATCTATCCCTTTATCAAGGTTTATTAAAGTTCCGTCAATATCAAAAAATATTCCGCCTTTGTAGTTTTTCATAACATTCACCTCTGCTTTTTATATTTTATAAAACTTTTTTGAAAAAATCAAGTGTATATGGGTATTTCTCTTGCTTTTTTTGTCAGAATAGGGTATCATATTATTTATGAACAGAAATGATTTTTTACCAATAGACAAACTTGATATGGAAAGTCGCGGCATTGAGCAATTTGACTTTATTTATGTTTCGGGTGATGCATATGTTGACCACCCAAGCTTTGCTAATGCTTTAATTTGCAGACTTCTTGAAAGTCACGGCTATACTGTGGGTATTATCTCACAGCCTGACTGGCATTCATGCGAGGACTTTAAAAGACTAGGAAAGCCAAAATATGGTTTCTTCGTTGGAGCAGGCAATATTGACTCTATGGTAAACCACTATACTGCTGCGAAGAAAAAAAGAAACGATGATTTATATTCTCCCGGTGGTAAGTCAGGTTACAGACCTGACAGGGCAACAGTTGTTTACTGTAACCGCTTAAGAGAAGCTTTTGGAAACAAAGTTCCTGTAATCATCGGCGGAATTGAGGCAAGCCTCAGGCGATTTGCCCACTATGATTACTGGACAGACAAAGTAAGACGAAGCATATTAATCGACAGCTGTGCTGACCTTTTAATTTATGGTATGGGAGAGCATCAGACAATAGAGATTGCAAACCTTTTATCATCAGGCGTATCTGTTAGTGACATAAAAAATGTTCGCGGTACAGTGTACAAAGAAAGTGATGTATCTGCCATTATGCACGAAGCTGTTTTAGTTCCATCCTATGATGATGTATCCGGTGATAAGAAGGACTACGCAAGGGCGATAAAGCTTCAATATAACGAACAGGACCCTTACAGAGGGAAAACTGTTATACAGCTTGACAGAGATAAATATATTGTGCAAAACCCTCCCTCTCTACCTTTAACTCAAGAGGAAATGGACAAGGTATATGAACTGCCATACACAAGGACATATCACCCTGTTTATGAAGCTTTCGGCGGCATCCCCGCCTTAAACGAGGTTAAGTTTTCAATTACCTCTTCCCGTGGATGTTTTGGGGCATGTAACTTCTGCGCCCTTACCTTTCATCAGGGTAGGATAATCTCTGCCAGAAGCCACGAATCCATTTTACGCGAAACAGAGCTTTTAACAAAGCTTCCTGATTTTAAGGGATACATTCACGATGTTGGTGGGCCTACTGCAAACTTCCGTCAGCCTTCCTGTAAAAAGCAGTTAAAAAGCGGAACCTGTAAGGAAAAGCAATGCCTCTTCCCCGCTCCATGCAAAAATCTTGAGGTATCACATACAGATTACGTTGACTTGCTTCGTAAAATCCGCAAGATATCAGGGGTTAAAAAAGTATTTGTCCGTTCAGGCATCAGGTTTGACTATCTTATGTATGATAAAAGTGATGAATTTTTAACTGAACTTTGCAAGCATCATATAAGCGGACAGTTAAAGGTTGCCCCTGAACATATATCCGACAGAGTTTTAAAGCATATGGGAAAGCCTTCTGCTAAAGTATATAATGACTTTTCTCTCAAATACAAAAAGGTTAACGAAAAGCTTGGTAAAAAACAATTTTTGGTACCATATCTGATGTCATCCCATCCAGGAAGCAGATTATCTGATGCAATTCATCTTTCAGAATACTTAAGGGATAACAAATTAAACCCTGAACAGGTTCAGGACTTTTATCCAACACCGGGTAGCATATCAACCTGTATGTACTACACAGGTATAAACCCAATAACCATGGAGAACGTTTACGTTCCCAAAACATATGAAGAAAAACAAATGCAGAGAGCGCTTCTCCAGTATAAAAGACCTGAAAACTATGATTTAGTTTTCAAAGCATTAACTAAAGAGGGACGGCTTGATTTAATAGGAGATGGCCCAAAATGCCTTATAAAAAACAAACGAAAAGGAGATAATAATTATGGCAAAGATTTTAAGCGGAAAGGAAGTATCCGCAAGAATAAGACAGGAACTCAAGACAGAGGTGTTAAGTCTCACCGAGGCGGGAACAAGACCGGGTCTCGCCGTAGTTTTAGTAGGTAACGACCCAGCATCACAGGTATATGTTAAGAATAAGGAAAAGGCTTGTGAAGAGCTTATGATGTATTCTGAAAAATACACTCTTGCTGAAGAAACAACTGAAGAAGAACTTTTAGCTTTAATCAATAAGTTAAATGCAGATGATAATATTCACGGTATACTGGTTCAGCTTCCTCTTCCAAAGCACCTGGATGACAAGACCATCATCAACAACATCTTACCACAGAAAGATGTTGACGCCTTCCACCCCACAAACGTTGGTCGTATTATGATTGGAGACTTTGACTTTGTACCTTGCACTCCTGCAGGTGTTATGGAGCTTATCTATGAAAGCGGTGTTGAAATAAAGGGTAAGGAATGTGTAGTTATCGGCAGAAGTAATATTGTAGGAAAGCCTATGGCTATGCTCCTCCTCCACGAACACGGAACAGTTACCATCTGTCACTCAAGAACAAAGGACTTAAAGGAAGTTACAAAGCGTGCAGATATTTTAGTTGCTGCTGTTGGTATCCCTAAATTTGTAACAGCTGATATGGTTAAAGAGGGCGCTGTTGTAATTGACGTTGGTATGGACAGAGACGAAAACGGAAAGCTTTGCGGTGATGTTGACTTTGATTCAGTTGAACCAATCGCAGGCGCTATTACTCCTGTACCGGGTGGCGTTGGTCCTATGACAATTTCAATGCTTATGAAGAACACGTTAACTGCGGCAAAGCGCGCTCACGAAAAGAAAGCGGGTAAATAATGAACTGCGAAGATTGTATGAACTATTATTACGACGAAGAGTATGACTGCTACACCTGTGACGTGGATTTGGATCAGGACGAGATGCAAAGATTTATTACCGACAAGGTTGTTGAATGTCCTTACTATCGTCAGGGCGACGAATATACTATTGTTCGTAAGCAAATATAAATTTTTCTTGCACTATTTTATGTTTTGTGCTATTATGTTTATGTAAATTCAAATTGGAGGTGAAAAGAATGGACAGTTGCGATGGGCGAAGTCGATTATCATATATGGTGAACACTGCGTTTACAGGGGAACTGACCGTTCTTTTCCTATAAACGTATCTTCACCGTTATTGACTTTTTACATCAGTTCTTGTCTGTTTTGATTTGTCAAAGCGGTGTATTTTTGTACCCTTTTTTAAGACAGGAACTAAAAATACTTTGACGGGAGGAGATTTACTTGGAGGAAAACCTTTTACTTGAACCAAATTATGTGGAAGAGATTGTCACTCTTCTACGTAACGCAAAGACAGAAAGTGAAATAATCGAAGGACTTGAAGATTATCACGATAATGATATTGCTGAAGCCTTTGAACATCTTTCAACTGAAGAACATAACGTTCTTTACGATATTTTAGGAGCAGAAAAAATCTCAGACATCTTTGCATATATTGAAGAGCCTGCTAAATACATTGAAAACACTGACCCTGAGTTTGCCGCAGATATTATAGAAAACATGGACTCTGACGATGCGGTTGACCTTTTGGAGGATGTTGACGAAACAATATCCGAAAGCATCGTTGAACTTATTGACGATGATGTTGTATCGGATATTGAGCTTATTCAGTCTTATGAAAAAGACGAAATCGGTAGTCTTATGACAACCAACTTCATCGAAATTCATAACGATATGTCTATTAAACAAGCTATGCGCATTCTTGTTTCACAGGCAAGTGAAAACGATAACATTTCTACTATTTATGTCTGTGATAAGGATAATAAATATTATGGTGCAATTGACTTAAAGGATTTGATTATTGCAAGGCAGTACACAGAGCTTGAAACATTAGTTGCAACCTCTTACCCTTACGTTCGTGACCATGATATTATAAGTGAATCACTTGAGAGAATCAAAAACTACGCAGAAGACTCACTTCCTGTACTTAATGAACAGAACGAGTTAATCGGTGTCATTACATCCCAGGACATTGTCGAAGTCGTTGATGATGAGATGGGTGATGACTACGCAAAGCTTGCGGGTCTTTCATCAGAAGAAGATTTAAACGAACCTTTAGGAAAAAGTCTTGCTAAAAGACTTCCATGGCTTATTGTTCTCTTCTTCTTAGGTCTTGGTGTTTCATCCGTAGTTGGTCTTTTTGAGAGTGTTGTTTCACAGGTTGCAATTATCGTATGCTTCCAGTCCCTTATACTAGGTATGGCGGGTAATGTGGGTACACAGTCTCTTGCGGTAACAATCCGAGTTTTAATGGATGAAAAGATAACATCAAAAAAGCGAATACTTCTGATTTTCAAAGAAGTAAGAGTTGCACTTTTTAACGGACTTTTGCTTGGGATTATGTCCTTTGGTCTTATTGGCCTTTATTTACATTATCTTAAGGGTTATGACTTTATATACTCCTTCTCTGTTTCATCCTGTGTGGGTTGCGCATTAATGGTCGCAATGCTTATTTCAGGACTTGTAGGAACGATAATCCCGTTGTTCTTACACAAAATCAAGATTGACCCTGCTGTTGCATCAGGTCCTCTTATTTCAACAATAAACGACCTTGTAGCTGTTGTTTCATATTACAGCCTTGTATGGGTTTTACTTTTTAACGTATTTAATATAATTTAAGTTTTTACTATAAAAAAATGGATGGCTTTTCGCCATCCATTTTTTATTACTTGTTAAATGTTTCCACTCGACCTAAAGGCTTGTTACTTGCATCCCATACAAAGAATTTAACTTCTTTATAATCATCAGGAAGAGTAATCTTTAAATCATTTACATTCTGATATGCAGCAAAGTTCTGTATGATGTGAGGTGTAAGGCTTATAAGGTTTCCGTTTTCGCCATATACAGCAACCATAACCTGACATAAGTCTAAAACCTTGCCTGTGTTGTTTCGGTAATCAACATAGCATACATTAGCCTCTTCAGAAGAATAATCCATACTCATAAGAGAAACTTCTTTGATTTCAGGAAGCTCTGTCTGAAGTGTAGCCTGATATGGTGCACTTGTCACACCATCAATATGCGAAGTTACATTTCCAATTGTAATGTTTTTGCTGTCACCGGCTTCGAGCTTATCATCAAACACAACTGTGAATACCTTTGCGTATTCCTTATTCTCTTCTGCCAATACTTCAAGTGAATCAGGGTCAGTTCTTAAAACAACATCCATAAAGTTAAAGCCTGCAGGTAAGTCAGTTGAACCTTCGTTATACTTAATTGTATAATCATCCTTCGACATACCATCTATGCTTAACTTGTTGATTACATCCTGTGGATCCATATAATCTTTATATGTAATGATTAATTCATCAGTAGTAATCTTAACTTCAGGAGCTTCAATCTGTTCAACCATAGGTTCAAGTTCAACGTTTATCTTTGTCTGAGGAGGTGGTACATCCATCCATTCGGTTGTGTATGTCTTATAACCTTCCTTCTCGAACTTAATCTGCCACTGACCATCAGATACCATCCATGAATATCTACCCGTTTCATCAGTTACCTGTGGATTCTGCTCTTCACCGCTTGCGTCTTCCCAGATAACAGCTTCACCAGTATCCTGATCCTTAAAGTAAAGTGTTGCTGTAACACCCTCTAATCTGTTGTTTGTAACACCCTCGTACACATAACCACTAGGGTCAATCTTCCAGTCGATATATCTGCTGTATAAGATACGTGATGTTGTACTGCTTGCTGATGTACCGTTTAAGCTGTTTAAATCATCACTCATTGCCTTAAAGAGGATACGGCATACTGTTCTGTCAGGAACGATATTACCATAGAGAGGTGCATTTAATGCAAATGACGCCATAAGGAATGCTTCTCTCTTGTTCTTAAAGTTATTGATTATAGTATTCTGTGTAGAATTATTTGCCTGTGGTAATATATCAATACCTAAAGCATTCATATATCTGCTTGCTATATTTTCAATGTTTTTGTAAACATAGCTTGAAGATGTACGGTTGAAGAAGTCAATCATATGGTACGAAACTTTTTCATCGGTGTAGTTTAGCAACCATATATCATACCATGAAGAGCTCTTCTGAATAGCAATACGGTAATCCTTGCCATTATCATTTACCTGATAGTAATATGGCTTACTCTTTAACGAATTATTCCAGCTGTATATATCTACATTATTATAATGAGTGATTCTTGCCTGAATACTTCCTGCACCAACAAGTGATTTAAGGCTTCCGTAAAGATATGCTGTACCATTGAAGTTTGAACTTGTATTCTGAGATACACTATGTCCTAAATTACCTGAAGTGTAATCAAAGAATGACAATATATCACTTGGAGATTTTTCGGAATAGTTTACGTTATTATATTCAGAGTATACATTATCATATGAGATAACATCTACATAATATGGTCTGAAGTTACGGTTATTACCAAAGTGGCCTGTTGTTACGTATTCACTGCCGTTCCAGTTAGCCTCTAACAAGTATGATGTAGAACTACTCTTATCTCTGCCTCTTACATACAACTTTGAAACATTCTGTCCGTTTTCAAGCTTTATTCTGAATTTGTACTGATAACGATATCCTGTATCGCTTGTATACCAGTAGTTACCCCAATATATCTTACCGCTGTAATATCCTGTGTGACCATAATTCATCAAATTGTATGTCTTATAGTCGCCGTAATAATCACTCCAGTAATCCATAATAAAGCTTGTTACCTTTGGTGCTTC
The DNA here is from genome assembly GCA_045614085.1 of Clostridia bacterium. GTDB lineage: Bacteria > Bacillota > Clostridia > Monoglobales > Monoglobaceae > UMGS1820. The sequence goes on along the minus strand of JAZLCI010000001.1, from coordinate 16,836 downwards.
AATTTTATATACTGTTGTAGCAGTAGCTGCCTTTCCGTTCTCTGCAACCGCCTTGATTGTATAAGTCTTATAGTTTACAGGTGACGGGATATCTATATATGTACTGTAGTTATTTGAACTTTTGTTTGTATACGCAGTCTTAACATAAACATTATCTACATAAAGGTCAACTGTTTCAAAGAAGGACTTACCTGATACATATAATGATGCAGTATCTGTATAACTGTTACACTTTACTGAAACAGCTTCAATCTTATACTGAACAGAACCAACAGTATATGTCTGCATTGATCCCATCATTTTATATGAAACAGAAGCGTTTGCTATAAAGTTATCATCCGCCATATAACCTGGCTTTATCATAAAGGTAATTCTTCCATTCTTGTTTGTAACAGGAATAGAAACTTTGTTGTCTGTGTATGTATAACTATAAACTCTCTTTCCGTCAACAGAAACCTGTGAAGGAGTTCCTGAATTATATGTTACATTAGCAACTATATTTGAAACAAGAGCATATTCAGGGAAGCTATAGTTAAGTTCCAATGCAATGTATCCTGCAACAGATGAGTTGATAATGCTGAAGTTAGTTGCATTCTTGTTTATAACCTGAAGGTCCATAAACTTACATTCAAGGAATGCATTATTTCCTACATAAATATCAGAATGTAAGTTGTTAACCTTTAAGAGCTCTGTACAATACGCAAAGCCATAGTCACCAATCTTAATATTTGAATCAGGGAATGTAACTTCATACAAACCGCTACAGCTTCTGAACGCGTTACTGCTTATAGTTTCAAGTTCAGCAGGGAAAACAAGAGTCTCTATTGTATAACAGTTATAGAACGCCTGTGAACTGATTGTCTTAAGACCATCACCAAATGTAACATTCTTAAGGCGAACACAGTTACTGAATGCTGATGAACCAATTGATTCAAGTGAATCAGGGAAAACAACAGTCTCTAAATAATTACATTTATAGAATGCCTGTGAGCCTATTGTCTTTACCCCTTCGCCAAAATCAATGTTTTTAAGCTTGCCACAATATGCAAATGCGCCTGGATTTATACTTTCAAGTGAATCAGGGAAGCTTAACTTTTCAATAAGCGCACAATAAGCAAAGGCATTTGAACCAATAAACTGTACCCCTTCACCAAAATCAATATTTTTAAGCTTTAGACATTCATAAAAAGCAGCTGATCCAATTGACTCAAGAGAGTCTGGTAAAACTATTTCCTGAATACCTGTACAGCCTGCAAAAGTATATGCACCAATAACAGTTATTCCTTCTCCAAATGTAACCTTAAGAAGGTTAGTACAGTTTCTGAATGCCTGATTACCGATAGATTCAACAGAATCAGGGATATCTATTCTTTCAAGAGCTGAACAACCATAGAATGCATAACTGTAAAGCTTGTTCAATGATGCAGGGAGGTTTATATTCTTTAAAGCTGTACAACCATAGAAAGCGTAGTTACCGATACCCTGTACGCTGTCCGGTAAGTTTAAGCTTGCGATATTTGTACATTCATAGAAAGCATAGCTACCTATTGATGTAACGTTCTTGCCGAATGTAACCTTTTTAAGTGTTGTACATTCTCTGAATGCTGATGCACCAATAGTTAAAAGAGAATCAGGGAGAACAACTTCTTCTAAATAACTACATCCCTTAAAGGCATAAGCATCAATAGCAATAACGCCTTCACTTAAGGTAATCTTCTTGAGAGGACATCCGCTGAACATACTTCCGGCAATACTTGCTATACCTCTGCCTATTACAGCTTCTGTAAGCTTTGTACAGTTATAGAAAAGACCGTTTCCTATACTCTTTCCGCTTACAAATCCACCTAAATCTACTGATTTAAGCTTATTGTTATCACCGAATGCTCTGTCACCGATTTCTGAAACACTGTCAGGTAAAGTCAATGTTTCAAATCCGCAACCACTAAATGCATATGACTTGATTATTTTGACTTTAGTTCCAAACTCAACTGATTTAAGAGCATTACAACCTACAAAAGCGTGACTTTCTATAGTTTCTACACCATCATTTAAAGTTACTTCTCTAAGTTCAGTACAGCCTTTAAAGGCACCATAAGGAACTATCTTGATTGCATTATTGAAAGCAACAGTTCTTATACCTGAATATGAGAAAGCATAAGTTCCGATAGATGTAATATTTTTTAAGTCAATATTATTTAATGCTTTACAATCATTAAACGCATAGCTACCGATTGATGTAACTGCCTTAGGAAGCTTAATAGTCTTAAGTTTTGAACAACCATCGAAAGCATAATCATTAATAGATGTAACAGTTTCAGGAATCTTAACACTTTCTACCTTTGAGTAGTTAAGCCATTCGCCGATACTTTCAATTCCCTCTTCAAAAGTTACACCTTTAAGGTTATAACAATCTCTGAACCATGTCTTACCTGATTTCTCCACAGAAACTGTGCCAGGAATTGTGATTTTTTGGAGCATAGAGCAACCAGAAAATACTTCGTCACCAATACCCTCAAGTCCTGAAGGTAAGTTCACATATGAAAGCTCTCTTGCGTTTGCAAAAGCATGTTTATCAATAAATTTTATTCCCTTGCTTATTGTTATACGCTGAATTCCTGTGTTTGCAAAAGCATTTGAACCAATTCTCAAAACTGGAACACCGTTTATCTCTGCAGGGACAACCAATCTGTCTTCTCTGCCGCCTAAGTACTTAACTATTGTACCTGTTACTTGGTCAAATTCAAAGTAGTTATTATAGTCGACATCTTCTTCTCTTACTATAACGTTACAAGTAATCGCCTTTTTATCGTCCTGAAGTCTTGCGAGAATAGTTGCTTCACCAGGGCCTACAGGTGTAACTATACCACCTTCAACGATAGCAACTTCAGGATTTGTAGATGTCCAGATAAAACTATCCCAGAAATCTTTATCTCCTGTGATAGTAAGCTTATCTTTTAGGTCAACACTTTCATCCCCAACATAAAAACCAAGAGATACACCTTCAGCGTCAGGGTTTTCAACAACACTTATTAAAACACTTGCCTTAACATAGCTTGCTTCTACCTTTGCGGTAGCAGTAATCAAGGTTTCACCTAATGCAGCTGTTGTAACTGTATAATTTTCCTGATCTATAATCAAAAGATTTGGATTTGATGAAATAATTGTAACCTCTTTAGCATTCATAAGGTCTTCCTTATGTTCGTCATCGAGATAGTCCATAAGGTTGTATGTCTGACCCAATACCAAAGAATAACTTCTGTCTGTTGCGCCAAACTCAATTTCTGCATTTGTAAGCGCTTCGTTAAATTCGCCAATATTAACTGTTCTCCACTGATTTGATGAACCTGTATACTTAACCTTTTCAATAGATGAACTTTCACCAAATGCAAAATCATCTATTTTTTCAAGGTATGTATGAATTTCTATTACCTTAAGATTGGTTACTCCTTCAAAAGCATTTTCACCAATAATTCTTGCCTCTGAGTATACCTTATAGGTTTCACCTTTTCTGTTAGCAGGATAACATACCAATGTCTTTGTATCATCTGTAACAAGAACACCATCAGGACCGCTGAAGAAGTCATTCTTTCTGTTTACAGAAAATTTTTCAAGAGATGAACAACCGTGGAAAACATCTCTGCCAATAAATGAAACATTTTCTGGAATAGTAATATTTACAATGGATGAACAATCATAAAACGCTCCATCTTCTATTCTTGTAAGCTTATCATTTAATTTTACTAATTTAAGATTATAAGCATTTTTAAACGCATATGGCTTAATCACTTCAACAGATTCAGGGATTTCATATTCTTCATCTTCTTTTCCTGATGCATAAAGAATAAGCTCTGTTTTCTTTTCGTTAAAAAGAACACCATCTTCTGCTGAATAATTCTTATTCCCTTTATCTACAGTTATTTCTGATAAAGAGCCTATTCCTTCAAATGCGTTTTCTCCAATTAAAGTAATATTTTTTGGAATAAAAACAGATTTTAAACCTTCACAAGCTCTGAATGCATTTGCGCCAATCGTTTTTAGATTTTCAGGTAAAGTAAGCTCTTCCAAAGATGCACATCCTTCAAAAGCGCCCTCTTTTATGTCTGTAACAGCATCAAAGTTATGTATAACATCAATGTTATTCAAACCATAAAATGCATAAGCACCAATGACTGTAATACCCTCTAAATACACAGATTTAATACCATAGGCATATTTGTGCCAAGGCGCTTCGCCTGCACCAAAATCTGCTATTGCACCATTTTCCTCACCAGTAACAGCAAGCATACCGTTTACGATATTCCAGGTTATATTTTCACCTGCTGAAATATCATCATCAGATGGTGATGCATTCAACAATTCTTCTTCAAAGAATTCTTCTTCAAAAACTTCTTCTTCGAATAATTCTTCATCGTTAAACTCATCATCTATAAATTCATCCTCAATAAAATCATCTTCAATGAAGTCATTTTCAAAAAAGCCTTCACCTAATAATTCGTCATCGAGATAATTATTAGCAGCAAGTTCAGCCTCTTCCATGTCATCGGCAAATGCCATTAATGACGGCTGAACAGCTGTGAAAATAATTGACAATACAACAAGAACTGCCAAAAATCGTTTTTTCATATATTTCTCCCCTTAAATATATAAATTCTATATTAAATTATTCGTTTATCTTATCTAATATATCCTGATAATCATCAGGGTCTACGCCGAAGAATGTGCATACAAAATCAAAAGTTTCCTTGTCAAGAGAGCTTAATCTTGAAATGAAAGCAGCCTGACCTTCTTCTGAAAATTCCGCAAATTTGTTCATCGCCTTTAAAATCTCATCATCGTATCTTGATGCAATAGATGCAGTTGTAATTTTGAATTCATCATCCTTTTTAATTACATCTTCTAAAACGTCAACAACAATATCTATAATCTTCTTTTCACCTGATGTAAACTTGTTATAGTTAGAAGAATCGCTAAGTTCTTTCTTTGCAGCCTTAAGATTCTTAACTATTTCTTTATTAATCTCTGTATAATCCTTTTTGTTTGAGCCTCCTGACGAACCACCTGTTGAACCACCTGTTGAACCGCCTGGATTTACAATAACAGGTGTCTTGTCAGGAATAAACTTCGCAAGAGCAAGAGCAACCTCTCCTCTTGTCATATCTTCTGTCGCTCTGAACTTATCCCCTTCTTCAACCGGGATATAACCCTTATTTAAAATAGCCATTACATATATAACAGCCCAGTCAGAAATCTCATCTCTGACTAAAGGAGCATCCATAACAGGTGTCATCTTGTTTACTCTGTAAATAATAGCACAAACCTGTTCACGGGTAACATTGTCATTACCTCTGAATGTGCCATCATCAAAACCATTAATATATCCCGCTTCCTTACCGATGAGAACATGGTCATAGAACCAGTCAGCTGTTGTTACATCAGAAAATCCTGTGGTTGCAGGCTTTGTAAACTTCCACACGTTGTTTACCATTTTACAAAGTTCCGCACGTGTAACCTTGTTATTTGGCGCAAATGTGCCGTCACCGTTACCATGAACAATGCCTGCATCAACAAGTTTGTAAATTGCCTTACCTGTTTCAGAATTTGCATCTACATCGCTAAACTTAATAGCTTCAGCTGAAAAGCCCATTATTGCCATAGTTGATACTAACATTGCAACAACTAAAACTGATGAAATTAACTTTTTAATCATAATAATCCTCCGTATTTTGAATGTCTAAATAAACGCATTTATCCAACGGGTCATAATTAAACCCGTTGGATATACTGCTTAATAATTATCTAATTGTACGCTGTGCCTTAAGGCTTGCATCTCCTGCATTAACCTGATAGAAGTCTACTATATAAGTTTCGTCAGCTGTTTCAGTATAATCATTTACATCTGTCTTAAACTTATCAGGAGCCATATCCATCATATTATCAACAGTAAATCTGTTATCTTCATCTGCACCAAAGAAGATATCAACCATCCATTCTGAATCGATATCAATCTCTGTTTCGTCAACATCAGCGTTAGCTATAACTGAGATAAGCTTCTTAATCTGTGAACCATACTGTTCAAAGATTGTTTCAGCAAAAGCAAACTTGCTAACTAATGCTTCTATTGATTTTCCTCTGATAGTACCGTTTTCATCAAGTTCATCAAACATTGCATCAAGCTTTGTAAGAGCTCTCTTGATTATATCACTTGCTTCATTATTTATAGCGTCATACTGTTCATTGCTGATACCTGCAAGAACTGTCTTAAGCTTTTCACAGAGAGTATTTACTGTTTCTAAACTATATCCGCCAGGAAGATTTCCTTCACCGAGTTCTGTTAAGATATTTGTCATTGTGTCTACCAAAGACTTGATAGTATCACCATAAGCAGCAACTGAAGATTCACCAAGTGCATTTACAATGTTATTAAGGTCTGCAACCTTTTCAATAAGCTGATTAATTGTGTACTTGCCACCGATTGCCTGACCTGTTGTAATCTGGTCAACAATATTCATAACAGCATCAATATATGCAGTCATATCATCAGCAAGCTGAGCCTTAACTGAAGGATAATCACTTTCGGGATAATTGTCAGGGTTTCCGTACCAGCAAATAGCTTCATCAATTAAGATAAATGTATCAAGCATTGCATCGTACATTGAGAAGAAGTCACTAACCTGATATCTGCCGTCGTTTGTTGGCTTAATAAATACATTGAACCAATCAATGTTTACAAATGCCTGAAGAGCATCGTTTTCTTCATATTTATATATACTGTTTCCTGCGAACAAGCTCTTAGCTTCGCTTGTAACCTTTGCGTACATATTCTTAATGATTGAAATAAAGTCAATTCTAACAGATAAGCTTGTTGTATAGTTTGTGTCAACTGTGTTATCAGCTTCAACCTTTGCAACTTCATCTCTTAAGCCTGTTACATACTCTGTTTTTGAATCAATAAACATTCCTTCAAAAACATCTCTTCCGTTTTCATCCTTACCCATTAATTCAATAATAGGACCGTAACCGTTGCTTTCTAAGAATGGCTTGATTTCTTCATAAGAGAAATCTTCAATCTTGTTTCCGATTACATTAACGAAAGCAACATTTTCGATTGAGATATCAAATGTTTCCTTCTTATCCTTAAACGCTTTCATAAGGTCTTTGTATGGCTGATAGCTGTTAAGCATATCCATTGACTGTGCCTTTAAGCTGTTTAATGTTCTTGCATCTCCATGATTATATGCCTTATCTCTTGCATCTTCAATATATGAAATAACAGCATCAATAATCAAATCCTTGTCTTCATCAAGAATGTCAACGATAAGAGCCTTAACTGTTTCTTCGTAATCAGTTGCGTAATCTGCAATAGTAGTTGCAAGCTCATCATCACTCATAGCGGCAATATACTTATCAACTTCAACATTTACGATTTCATCCATCATATCGTATCCGGTTGGTTTTTCCCCTACAGGATTATTGAGATATGCAAGATAATCTTCAATCTTTTCCTTAATAGAATCATTGATTAATGTTTCAAGTTCGTCAGCATCAACTTCAAACTCATACTTATCTTCAGGGTCCCAGCTTTCTTCACCGAAGTAGAAACCGATAAGGTTATTAATCATTGCCTTTTTCTCATTTTCTGTATCAGGAAGGTTGTCAGCATAATCACTGTATCTATCTTCCATGATTTCCATAATTACAGGCCAAGCTTTTTCAAAAAGTTCTTCATCATATTCATCATCGAAACCATAGTAAAGCTTTGCAAGAGTGTCTTCAATTACTTCATCAGTAACGATTTCATCAAATTTATCTGTAATAAAGCTTGAAATAAATTTCTTATTTGCCTTTATGCTGTTGATGAATTCTGTCTTGATTTCATCTGTTCCAAGCATAATTTTAACTGTTTCGGCATCCTTGAGAAGGTCAACCATAAATGAAGCTAAAGTATTGTTATTTACATAACCGAAAACTTCAGTAATTTCTTCATCTGTTCCCTCTTCTAAAACGTTGTAAACGTAATCCTTAACCATACCTTCGATTTTGTTGTAAGGAATAACATCAACTATCTTTAAAGAAACAGGCTTTTTGTTAATGATACCTTCAGGTGTAATCATACCATCAGACTTGTTTCCAAGAAGAGTAAATACTTCTTCCTGCTTGCTTTCAATAGCACCTCTGCCAAGTTCAAGCTGGTCACGGGCATTCATAAGCATTACCTTTGTTGTATCAGCTGCTCTTGAAGCGGCACTGTAATCTGCATTGATAGAAATTGTGCTGAGTGCATCAACAGGGATAACATTTGTAAGGTATGCAGCAATGTTCTTGTATGCATAGTAAACTTCTAAAACCTTGTCTGTGCCAACGATTTCTTCTGTTAAAACAGTATCTTCTGTAAATACTTCCCACGCACCTGTTTCTTCGTTATAGAAGATATATTCAGGAGCAACCTTGTGAGTAAATGTGCCGTCGTATAATTCCTTACCAACCCATCTATATGTGATTTCGTTGCCTGTTGTAGCAACACCCTCACCATTATAAATGCCGTCGATAGTGATATCTTCATCAGTATCTTTTAAAGATTCATCCTTTTTAACTCTCTTGCTTGCAATTGCATCTGCATCCTTAACCATACCGTCAAAGAACTTAACTGTGTAGTATGTTGCACCAGGTCTTGGTCTTGAAGAACCACCACCGCCTGTTGTTCTTTTTAAGAATGTAGCCTGTGTGATTAAAAGGATATCATCAAACACTTTTTCATCTCTGTAGTTTTCAAAGTGAACTATACCATTAACGTCTTTTACTACAACCTTGTCGCCAACAGTTGTATTTATAAGCTTGATCGCCTTTTCACCACCACGGCAGAGAAGTCTGCCCTTGATAGTAACGTTTGTAAGTGTAACAGTACCAAAGCCTACACCATCACCAATAATCAAGTCGCCATCAACTGTAACGTTTGTTAAGTTAGCACCTGACTTTCTGATAATTGTGCTGTCAGGACCTGTTGTTGTGTATGTGCCCTCTTCAGAGAAGTATGTCTTAACAATGTTGTGCATAACCTGTGCAAATTCTTCTCTTGTGATGTTCTTCTTTGGCATAAGGTAACCGTTTTCGTCACCATGTAAATAACCTCTTGAAATAAGAGGACAAATAAACTTTCTTGCCCAGTCAGAAACCTCTTCACCGTCAGGGAACTTTGCAAGGCAGTTAGCTTCAGCATCTTCAAGAACAAGCGCTCTTGCGATGATAGTGAAAACTTCCTCTCTGGTAATTGCATCATCAGGTCTCATGATAGAAGCTGAGTCACCCTGAATAGTCTGCATATTTACGCCCTTTGCGATTTCGTGGTAATACCACGCATTTGCAGGAACATCAAGGTATGATGTTATATTAGCCTCAATTGTTGCACCGAATGCACGGTTAATAATTGTGACCATTTCTGCACGTGTAAGCTCCCCTTCAGGAACAATCTCCGTAGCAGTTCTGCCGTTTAACAACCCGTTGTTAACAGCAGCAGTCATAGCTTCCTTTGACCAACCGGTTGGAAAATCTGTAAATTCACTGACAGCTGCAGCAAACACAGATGGAACCAGTGTCAAAACCATTGTCATAGCAATGATAAATGAAACAACTCTTTTTACATTTTTTAGACGCATTTCTTTGTCCTCCTTATATATGTATACTTAATTAATATTAACTAATCCTTCGGCAAGGTACACTCCTCGCACTATAATCCTTATACATTGTACACTTTTTTACCTTAAATGTCAAGTAAATCTGGAAATTTTCTACTAATGATATATATATACTTTATCGCAAATTAACATCAATAATTTTATTTCTCAAAAAACTTTTTCAGGTGGCACTCTATGGCACTTGAAACAGGTGTATTATACATCTTGAGCGATGAAGCTATCCCGGGACATCGCAAAAATATTACTTGCTTTTAACAAAGCAGAAAGGAGAAAAAATGTTTAATTTTTCAAACAAGCATCAGGAGGAAATAACTCCTGAAACAAATTCAAAGGTCGTAAATCCCGTTGAAGAAAAGACATCTTCACAGAACGACTTCACAAAAAAGAGAGTTGCCGAAATTGAGGAACAGCGTAAGGCTTTTCTTAAAAAGATGCCTGACTTTGATATGAAGGCAGAACTCGAAAATGAGGATTTTGTCAACTACTTATGGAATCACGGTTTATCTGTTGAGGATGCGTATCTTTTGGTTCACCGCGAGGAAATCATCGAGCATGCCGCACAGGAATCTGCAAACCGCATGTTAGAGCGCAGAAACAGAATTTCTGAAAACGGCGCAGGCAAGCCTACTCCTGCATCAGTAAAGCCAAACCCAAAGGATATGAGCGACAAGGAAATTGCCGAAATCATTGAAAAGGTAAGAAACGGCGAAAAGATAAGCTTCTAAAAAATAAACTCACAAAACAAATAAAAGAAAGGATGTAATATATGAGTATAAATTACAATACACAGACTACAACCACAAACAATGCAGGTAATGACTTAACCCCAGGTATGAAGTCATACTACGACAAGGAGTTAATCCACTTTGCATCACCAAAGCTTGTTCACACAGAATTCGGTCAGAAGAAGCCTATCCCACAGGGAAGCGGTAAGACGATTGAGTTCAGAAAGTTCAGTCCTCTTCCAAAGGCTATGGTTCCACTTACAGAGGGCGTTACACCAAAGGGTAACACACTTAACGTATCAACTGTTGAATCAACTGTTGAGCAGTATGGTGACTACATCACATTATCTGATATGCTTACATTATCCTCTGTTGATGCAGTAGTTTCTGAAACCCAGTCTGTTCTCGGCGATCAGGCAGGCAGAACACTTGACACTGTTGTCCGCGAAAAGATTAACGCCGGCACAAACGTTCAGTACGGAAACGGCAAGGCAGACAGAAGCCTTTTAGTAGGCGGAAAGGCAGTTTATGAAGAAAACGACTACTTAACTGTTGCCGCTGTTAAGCGAGCAGTTGCTACCTTAAAGCGTAACAACGCTGCACCATTTAAGGATGGTTGCTATGTTGCAATCATTCACCCTGATGTTGCAAACGACCTAACTAACGACCCTGAATGGAAGGCAGTAAAGCAGAATGTAGACCCTGCCGACTGGTACAAGGGCGCAATTGGCAAGATTCACGGTGTTGTTTTTGTAGAGTCTACAGAAGCAAAGATTTTCCGCAGCGAAAACTTAAGAAATGCCGAAACACTTGAAAAGGGCGACCCTGAAACACTTACTGTTGCAGCTGTTTCAGAAAGCGGTGTTATTACATTGAGAGAAGATTTGTCTTCAGCAGATGCAACTGCATTAATCGGCAGAAGCATCCAGATAAACGGCTTTGATTATTCAGTTAAGTCAGCAAAGGCAGGAACAGAAGGCAGTGCAACAATCACAGTTACAGAAGACCTTGACGCAAGCGTAATCGCAGAATGCATCATCTATCCGGGCGGTGCAGGTGCAGAGGGCAGAGATATCTACTCTACTTTATTCATTGGTCAGAATGCTTACGGTGTAACAAACATCGCAGGCGGCGGACTTGAAACAATTCTCAAGCAGAAGGGCAGTGCCGGCACAGGGGACCCACTTGACCAGAGAAGCACTGTAGGCTGGAAGGCAACACAGACAGCTGAAATTCTGTCACCTGAGTTTATGGTACGTGTAGAAACAACCTGCAGTTATTAAAAGATTATTTATTAAGTAGTTGATTATTTTGTAGGGTTCGGCGATTTTCGACGAACCGATTCCGATCCATCGTAAACGCTGCACCCTACACAACACTTAATATACCTTAAACAAAAGGAGGAATTTTTATGAACAAAAAGACAACATCCAAAATAAGCCCTGAAAAGCTTAAAAAGTTTTATGAAGAGCTTGTTCCCGTAATGCTTATCAAGGATAACCATAAGTATAAGGATGATTTGACCGTTACTGTAAACGGAACAAATTATCAGATACAGCGAGGTGTTCAGGTTCTCGTTCCGAGAAAGGTTGCTCTTACCATAGAAAGAAGTAAAAAGCAGGAGCTTGAGGCAGAGGCCTATATGGAAAGCTTGAAGGGATAGGTGCGTATGGAAATAATGAGAGCAATTGAACTTGCCGATGCACTTTGTCCAAATCATTTTTCTGCTGATGAAAAGATATTGTGGTGCGACGAGGTTTCAGCCGAGATACGAAGAAACATTATAAAGAAGTACAATGTTTTAGAAACCACCTTTGAAGGTGAAAATTCCTTTTGCCTTCCGCCACATATCAGTCCTGAACTTATTGAAAAGGTTATTGTAGGTAAGAAAAAATATGATAAATACGATTTCAGAAGCGTTGATACAGATTCCTTATCTGCAAATCCGAAAGAAAAAGTAAAAATCATATATCTTGATATGCCTGACCCTGTCCGAATTGCAGAAATAAAAGGAGAATTTAACACAAGTGAGAACATTATTGAAATAAAAAATTCTCCTTTTATTCAGGGTGACAAGCTTCAGATAACACCTCTTTCACATTTACATGACGAACCTGATTTTGATAATTCTTTATACGCATATGTGTTGGATATCACAGAAAATCAGATAATTCTTGACCGCGACATATTGGAAGCGGAAACCTCCTCTATCCTCTCTGTCAACAGGGTAGTCACTGATATAACAGAAATAGATGATGCCCCTTATGACAGAATGTACATAGAATATATACTTTCAAAAATCGCTTTATATCAGCACGATTATCAATCGTACAACGCACATATGATGCAATATAACAGCTTATTTGAAAGTGCCCGCCGTGAGTATTTCACAAGAAATCCTTTGACTACTCAGGCAAATTTTAAAAACTATTCAATAATTTAATTTTAAAAAGAAAGGCTGATATAAGATGTTACCAAAAATAAATTCAAAAGAAAATAAAAAAAGCTATTTAAAAGGCTTTGGAGGTCTTGACAGACGTCAGATTATATCCGATTTTTCCCTGTCAGAAACCTACAATATTTCATGTGATGACTTCCCTGCACTATCACCTTGCAGAGAAAGTAAAGTTATTGCAGATGTAGAGTCAGCACAAGCCATATGTCCACCTGAATATGCAGAAAGTGAACTTACAAGTTTCACAGGTGTCAAAGATAATAAATTCATCTATAAAGGCGAAGTTATTGAAGGCACATTGTCGGATGGAAAAAAATCTATAGCTGATTTTAACGGTAAAATCTGTATCTTTCCCGATAAGGTTTTTTATGATTATATCCCTGATTCAAAAACAGGTGAAATAAGCAAAACCCTTGTTTCAATGGAAAAAAGCCTTTCAGTAAGCGGCGCAAAATTTTATTCCGCACAAAACAACATTACAGGAGAGTACACCTCCTATATTTCTGCTGACAAGGCAGGCTTCACATCATCCTTTAAAACAGGGGACAGCATTATAATTTCAGACTGTTCAAAGCCTGAAAATAATGTAGTTGTTGTTGAAAGCAGAAAAGATACTTCATCTGAAGATGCAATTGTTTCAGCTGTTATAAAAAAAATAACTGACAAGCGCATTGACCTGATACTGTATAAAAAAAGCGGTGAAAAGGCTGAATTTTCAAACGTTACTGAGTCGGGCAAAATTACTTTAAAGCTAGCTATTCCTCAAATGGACCATATATGTGTCCATAATAACCGTCTGTGGGGAACAGCAAGTTCAGGAGAGTATATTTACGCATCAAAGCTTGGTGACGCAACAAACTTCAACTCTTTTCAGGGTCTGTCAGATGACAGCTGGTACAGCTATGTTGCTACAGGAGGGAAGTTTACAGGAATATGCAGCTACAGAACATCTGTTGTAGCATTTAAAGAAAACTGTATTCACCACGTTTATGGTGACTCGCCAAGAAACTTTTCTATCCCCAAGCACACCAAAAGCGGTTGTATCGACGGCAGAAGCATCTGTGAAATAGGCGGTGTACTTTATTATCTGTCAAGTCGTGGTTTTTATGGATACCAAGGTGGCGAACCATATCATATTTCTCCCGTTTTAAACCGTGAATATTCCTTCTGCACGGGAGAAACTGACGGTATGCATTACTACGTATCGGCGACAACCGACGACAATGTAACCGACTTTATGGTTTACACCCCTGACAAAAACATATGGCTTAAAAGAGATAATACACATTTTATTGATATGTGCTCTTACAATGGCAGGGTATATGGTCTTGCAGACAACAAAATGCTTTTATTAAATGGTGGCGAAAAAGCTGAAAACTGGTATGCATCAACAAAGGCATTTTCCTATGATACCTTTGATTTTAAAGGCGTTTATGAAGTATTTGTAAGGGCATTTATCAAAAAGTCTGCATCCATAATAGTTTTGATAAGCTATGACGGAGAAAAATGGACTAAATGCGGAAGCATTGACGGTAGTAATACACTTTCTTCTTACAGAATACCTATAAGATTTAAAAAGTGCGATAATTTTAAGTTAAGGCTCCACGGAAAAGGAGACGCCGTTATTCATAACGTAGAAATAATAAATTACAAAGGAGGTCGAAATTATGGACAGAATTATGAAAGATGATAAAATCCCTAAGTATAATAATGCCGTAGGCATAAGAGCAACCCTTAACAGCATGGGCATACCGAACGAAAAAATCGGTTATAACGAGGCAACAAAAACCGTCACCTTAAACGGTAAGGATTTTATGAAGCCATCTTATATGGATGAAGATAAGGGCGTATCCTACGCCCCTGCATCAGAAATCAGAAAGAATGTTGTAAACTTCTATAAAGACAGCAACAACCCTGTTGTAAGAGTAAGTGACTCATATTCTTCTGCTGCAGGAAAGTATGGTCTTTCAGCAGATGCCTTATCCTATGGTGACGGCACTGTTTTAATAGGCGGAAAGCCTGTCAGCACCCTTTACATTGATGATGAGGGTAAGGCGTGGGCATGGCAGAACGATGTGATTGATTCTGTTAAAGACTATGCAAACAGGGTTAACGTCAAAAATCCAAACGCACTTGCAGAAAGCATAAACAACTCTTATCTTGACGACATATACGAAAAGTTATATGAGATTTCAAACAGAGAAGAGTTTTCTTATGACCCTGAAAAGGACCCTGTCTATAAATCTTATCGCGAAAAGTATTTAGCAGAGGGTGACATAGCTACAAGAGATGCCATTGCGGATTTTTCAGCCCTTACAGGAGGATACGCAAACTCCTCTGCTATTACTGCAGGCTCAATTGCAAATCAGTATTACAGTCAGCAGTTGGTAAACAAAATCCCCGAACTTGCAAATCAGGCATATGAACGATATGTCAACAGCTATAATACAGATTTAAGCCTTGTTACACAGATGCTTTCTGCCTATGATAAGGTCTTTGACAACACAATGTCTTCAAACGATTTTGCCAGAGCCTATGCAAATGATACTGCTTATTCTATCAAAGAAAGGGATAAAACAGAAAGAGAAACAGGTTGGGACGAAAAGGAAAGACAGCAGGAGTATGACATAAAAGAGAACGAGAACAACTGGACAAACATATTAAATCAGCAAAAGTATCAGGAAAACGAAAACAAAATTAAACAAAGCTCCCTTGACATAAACGAAAAGGAGATTTTCCTTGAATATTACAGACGTATTCTTGATGCAGATTTAAGAGAAAGCGACGCTAAAATCTTTTCGCTTTACAACTAAATAAATGGGGTGGATTATTTCCACCTCATTTTAATTTATACTTATAAAATGGCATAAATTTGACAAAAGTCATATTTTCGTATATAATATGCGATTGAGAATGGAGGGAATTTATGTTTAAAAAGATTTTAACATTGCTTTTGACATTTACGATTATACTTTCATTTAACTTAACTTATGCAAGAGAATTGTTCCTTGACGTACCTGAAGAAGACTGGGCGGCACCTTTTATTTACAACCTTGCTGACAGAGGTATTGTCAGCGGCTACGGTGACGGATACTTTGGCAGAAACAATGACGTTTTACGTTGCGAATACGCAAAAATGCTTGTTGAGATTTCAAAAACACCAATTAATCAAAGTACATTTTCGCCATACTCTGATGTTCCTGTTGATGAATGGTACTTCCCATATGTAACATCTTCCTTATCCTATATGACAGGGTATCAGACAAGTGACGGAATATTATACTTTGACCCTGAAGCACCTGCAAGCCGCGAAGTTGTTACTGTCGCAATAGTTAAGGCTTTAAACCTTGATGTTTCAAAAGATAAAAACACAAATGAATTTTTGGCAGAAAAGTTTTCTGACTGGGAAAGCATTTCAACCCACAACAGACCATATGTTGCCGCAGCAGTTAAAAAAGGCTTTATAACAGGCGACCAGGAAGGTACTTTCAGACCTGACGCTCCTATTATCAGAGCAGAGGTTGCCATCGTTTTACAGAGAGCCTTTCCTGACGGAACAACAATAAACCCTGCATCATAAAAATTAAGACCAGGCAAAAAATGCTTGGTCTTAATTTTTATGAAATTTATTTGAACCCGTTTCATATAATTCCCATATGCCTATATGCAATACTTTTTTTATATATTTTGGCATATAATAATTCACAGCAGAAAAATATAAATTTCTTGACAAAATAGTGGAAAAATAGTATAATTTTCTGTTGTATATTAAGACAACAGAACGGAGAGATATTATGGCAGATATAAACGAAATATTTGGCTCTATGGTCTTTGACAATCCTACTATGAAGGAAAGACTTCCTGAGGACATTTATCTTCAGGTTAAAAAAACTAAAGAGGAAGGCGTGACACTTACCCGTGACGTTGCTGACGTTGTAGCTAACGCTATGAAGGAATGGGCAATTGA